>NZ_JBSWXK010000002.1:0-325962 GCF_056160565.1 Neptunomonas sp. ABH4_499
CATTAATGCGCTGGGACGAGGCTAACTTTAAGGAAAGCAGCCTCATGAGAGCGCTCGTGCGGCGATATAAAATGTGTTTGAATACATCAAAGCGAGCCTGAAAAAACGGTTTTTAGGCGTTAAGGAATATGAAGGAGGACTGTGGGATGGAGTCTTATGGTGTTAAATGTCTAATCCGACAGTCTCGTTAACTTCAAATTAGCAATTAAAGTAAGTGAGTTATATGATTCAGCTCATAGGTTTCAGTACGGCAATCGCATTTACAAAAACCAATAGCCGAAAGGTGTTGGGAAACATCAATGATTTGATATTTCACTATCAGATTTCAGTTGGTGATGCTGGTGGGTTTGATTATTCGGATATCGGAGCTATTATCCATAGAGTGAATCGTATGCCTCAGCGCAACATCGGGTGGGGTTATTCCGTAGACTCTGTTAGAGACTTGCTGACAAATGCATAATCAAACGCGCAATTCATGTCTGTTGTGCTTCAGCGGTAGTTTGCTAAAGGCTATCGGTTAAATGGCCTACGCTTTCTCTCATGAGAGTTTGTGTGGCGATATAAAACGTGTTTGAATACATCAGAAAAGAGTCTGAAAAAACTGTTTTTAGGTGTTTAAAACATTAAGAGGGCTGTGAGGTAGAGTATTATCGAGTTAAATATTCAATCCGACAGTCCCGTTATAAACCAGTAATTAGAAAGTCGATAGCAGAGATAATCTCGTCTCTAAAGGTGCTTAGATTATTGACAGGCTCTCTTAGAATTTTGGTGGGTACACTTGCCATTTGATGAGTCAGAATGACGAAGTCACCTTCATCAATATGGATTACGGGGCATAAATGACTGGGCGCTTTTTTCTCTAACAACGCAGTAGGCGTTAGCGGAATAACTAATCGCGTGTTCAATGTATCAAGCAATTCACTTTGAACGTCAACAAAGTATGGGTATGCGGTTGAAGAGCGTTTATCGTTGTTTTTGTATAGCGAAAATTGTGGCATCAGAATGCTCGGTAAGAATCAGAAAATAGCCCGTGGCTTTCAGTTAGCTCGTTGCAAGCATTAATGGCATCAGCATTTTGCTCTAACCATTCAGCTTTCAGGCGTTGACTCACTTCTTTCTCAAGTGCCTTTTCCATTGTTGCCGAAAGATTAATATTTAAGCGTTTAGCCTCAGCGAGTAACTCGCTGTTTAAGCTTAAATTTGTAGCTTTTTTTGGTGCTTGCGTACTATATGCGTTTTTCATGATAGCAACCTATGCGTATTGTGTATGCGCACAAAGTATAGGCTCAATGTAAGCATGTAACAAGTGACTGTGGTTTCTATCCCTATGTGTACGATTGAGCAGAATCAAAGAGTTTCTTGCATCTGGATCTGAGTCTGTTACTTATACTATCAGTCGGTGGCGGAGTAACCTATCTGTACACGATGAATAACACCTAAATGCACTAAACATAAAGGATTAACCATGAGCATTACCCGCATTAATGAATTTCAGGCGGCCGAAGGAAAGGCCGATGAGTTGTTCGTATTTCTTAAGTCTTTGATCCCGTATATCTCTTCTTCGCAAGGTTGTTTGATGTGCGAAGTCCTTCGTAGCAAGGATGATGACAGTGATTTCGTCGTTATCGAAAAATGGGCATCCGAAGAGGACCACGCACGCAGCATCGAAAACTACCCTAAAGAACAAATGCAGGCCGCAATGTCTCTGATTGGGGCGCCTCCTAAAGGCACTTTCTATTCTGCCTAAGCAGCCGGGGCGCTGTAGCCCCTTGTTACAAAACCGTCATCCATTTGTATTCGATTTGTCACCTTGCCTTCGTAATGTGTTCGGCCTTGCGATTTTAATGACAATATTGGGTCAAATGGAGGCTCCATGCAGTTCAAACCCGCTTTGCTGGCCGTAGCGATCAGTGCCGTTATATTAACCGGTTGCCAAGATAATGATGATCTTAATTTGGACCTTTCCCTTGATGCTAACGAAGTAGGGCAGGTCAGCTTAAGCGAGTCTTTAGGCAGTGTCGCTTACACCGTAGATGGGCAGGCCCGCTCTCTACCGTTATCGGTTGGGTTTGGCAGTGGTGCTTTCCATGCAAGCGGTGATGACGAAAAATACTTCTACACCATCACCGATCGCGGCCCCAACATTGCGTGTGATGAAACCGAAGCCGTTTTAGGAGTGGCCGAGCAGTGCGGCGCGGGTAACGATGACGGTAAGATCTTCCCCGTGCCAAGCTTTGCACCCAAAATCATCAAGTGGGAGCTCAGTGGCGAGGTCGGGCACTTTCGCGCTAAAAAAGTTGAAGAGATCCCCCTTAAAAAGACCGATGGCACCGACATCACCGGCCTTACGAATAACCTGACGTCGACCAACACCGAAGGTGCTTTTGATATCGATGGCAACGCCCTAGATTACGATAACTCTGGCATGGACCCCGAAGCGCTGGTGCGCTTGGCGGATGGCT
This sequence comes from Neptunomonas sp. ABH4_499, assembly GCF_056160565.1. Lineage (NCBI taxonomy): Bacteria > Pseudomonadati > Pseudomonadota > Gammaproteobacteria > Oceanospirillales > Oceanospirillaceae > Neptunomonas > Neptunomonas sp. ABH4_499. Next base: position 2,463 of record NZ_JBSWXK010000002.1, read on the forward strand.
CTTTTTGGATCAGTGAAGAATATGGCCCATCTTTGGCACACATCAGCAGCACTGGCGAAGTATTAGAGCGCGTAGTACCCGCCTCGGTAGCTGGTGATTTGGCCGATGCCGGTTACCCAGTCACAGGTGCATTACCCGATATTTTAAAGATGCGCAAGCTTAATCGTGGTATCGAATCGATTGCCCTAGCGCCCGATGAGTCGGCTCTGTACTTTATCATGCAAAGCCCACTGGCAAGCCCAGACAACGACACCTACAAAACCTCGCGTACCGTACGTTTGGTGAAATTCAACTTAAACACCGATGGGTCTTTGGGTGCTCAGGCGGGTGAGTATGTTTACACCTTGGATTACCCAGAATCCTTTGCGGATGAAAACGGCAACGGGGATGACAGCCATAAACAGAACAACGTAAAAATCTCTGAGATGATGGCGGTCGGTGAAGATGACCTGATCATCCTTGAACGTATCGCGGCCACCACCAAGCTGTATCGGGTATCACTCGATAGCGGCGATAACATCATGGATACCACCATCAGCTCAGGCACTGTGACCGCACCTGAAAGCACGGACCCAAAAACGCTGGAACAAGTCTTTGACCCTTCTGCGTTGGGCGCGACACCGGTGTTAAAATCCTTAGTCTTTAACTCGCTTACCGATATGCCATCCGGTACCGCCTTGCCAACCAAGGTTGAAGGCATTGCGCTGCTTAACAGCGAGACTCTATTACTGATCAACGATAATGATTTTGGTATCACAGGTGAATCCACCGAAGTCACGTTAATGCCGCTGGGTACGCAGTTGACCGAAGGCGAGAATGCTTCGCGTATCTCGATGGAGGTGATCGGTCGTTATAACAGCGGTGTTTATGATGAGAGCGCGGCCGAGATTGTCGATTACCATGCGGCCACTCAGCGCGCGTTTATCGTCAATGCCAACAATCAAAAAGTAGATGTGTTGGACCTCTCTGGTTTAACCGATCAAGTCGCGGCGAACCCGATTACACTGAATAATGTGCCTTTGCTCGAAACCTTGTCAGTTCAGGATGATGTTACGGGCGTTGCGCTAGGGGCTGCGAATAGCCTTAGCATTTACGGTGATCTTATGGCGGTGGCTATCGAGAACGATAACAAGCAAGGTAACGGCGTTATCGCGTTTTATGATATCAGCGGTTCCAGCATCGAGTTTATCCAATCGGTAACCGTAGGGGCTTTACCCGATATGGTGACTTTCTCGCCGGATGGTCAATGGGTGTTGGTTGCTAACGAAGGTGAGCCAAACGACGATTATACGGTTGATCCAGAGGGCAGTGTCTCCCTGATTGCGGTCAATAACGGCGTTCCTGCCACAACGGCCACTACACTGGACTTCACGGCCTTTAATGCAGGCGGCACACGTGCATCCGAATTGGATGATGCGGTACGCGTATTTGGGCCTGGTGCAAGCGTTGCAATGGACTTGGAGCCTGAGTACATCACGGTATCGGCGGACAGCCAGAGCGCCTTTGTAGCGCTTCAGGAAGCAAACGCATTAGCCGAGATCGACCTAACCACCCAGAGCATTACCGCCATTCATGCGTTGGGTACCAAAGATTACGGCTTAGCCAGCAACCAGATTGATAGCAGCGATAAAGACGATGCGGTCAACTTCGCAAGCTATGAGGATGTGGTTGGCATGTATCAGCCCGATGGTATTACCTCGATGTCGTTCAGCAGCCAGTTGGGCGACGCCGTGATGGTAATGACCGCCAACGAAGGGGATTCTCGCGATTACGATGGGTACTCCGAAGAGGAGCGCGCCGACGATTTGGTCAGCGATAACCTGTTGGATGCCAACAATGCCCAATACGCCAATGCACAAGATGATGCGATTTTGGGGCGCTTAAAGGTGACGACCGCCACGGGTGATACCGATGGTGACGGTGATATTGATGTGATCCACAACTACGGTGCGCGCTCATTCTCGATCTGGAATCAAGGTAAGCAGGTCTTCGATAGCCACGCAGACTTTGGCAAGATCACGGCTGGGCGTTTAGGGCTCGACTTTAACGGTGTGGATGGTCGAAGCGACGACAAAGGTGGTGAGCCAGAGGCGATTACGCTTGGCACCATTGATGAGCGCACTTATGCGTTTGTGGGGCTTGAGCGCACCAGTGGCATCTTCATCTACGATGTAACCAACCCTTATGGCGTCCAGTTTGTTGAGTACATCGAAAACATCGATCGCACTCAGCCAGAGGGCAGTGAAGGGGATGTAGCGCCCGAGGGGATGAAGTTTATCTCGGCCGATAGCTCCCCAACCGGTAAACCTTTGTTGGTGGTTGCTAACGAGGTGTCCGGCACCACGACGGTGTACCAGATCCAGTAACCCATGACAGTTTAAAGAGCGCCCATGCAGGGCGCTTTTAACTGAGTTTTAAGGATCAAAAGACGATAAACGGATGCAGCGATAATTTCGCAAAAAATTACTGATTTATTGCGAAATATGGGTTGACTTAGAGGCGGATAGTCATCAATATTGCTTTCAGCAAAAAGGTTCTCTAGATCATTCTCTCCATTTCGCCGCATTTAGTTCGTCGTCCTGTAGCAGAAAATTTAAGCGTCTCTTCTGCTAAACATTACGCTGCTTTGCAGCAAATATTCATTCTATAAAAGGATACGAACATGTCTAACAAATCTACTGGCGTAGTAAAATGGTTCAACGAAGAGAAAGGTTACGGCTTCATCCAGCAGGATAACGGCCCAGACGTTTTCGCTCACTTCAAAGCGATCGTTGGCGACGGTTTCCGCACTCTGACTGAAGGTCAGAAAGTTGAATTCGTAGTTGGCCAAGGCCAAAAAGGTCCTCAAGCTGAAGAAATCCGCGTTATCTGATAACCGGTTTTTTCTCTTGAATAAAAAAAGCGAGCTTAGGCTCGCTTTTTTGTTATTAGGCCTACCGAAGTAGTTCGTCTATCGCCGCCTTCATGCTGTGTGCATCGCGGTAATTCAACGGCACCGGGTAAAGTGAATCGCCTTTTAGCAGTGCCAGCGACGGAAACGAGTTCAGTCCCATGGCTCTGGCGCGTTGTATTTCATCTTCCAGCCGTTGTTCTTTAACGATCCCCTCATAGCTGCTGGTAAAGTCAGCCGGGTTAATCCCAATCCGTTCGGCACAGTGAGTGAGCGTTTCAATATCCGATGGGTTTTGCGCGTTCAGGTAATACGCTTGCTGAATCTCGTAACGCATCTGTGATTCAAGATCAAAATCCCTTGCTACTAAGCAAGCTCTGCAGGCTGGGTAGGTGGAGCGCCTTGGGGTTGTGCTTGTCCAGAAATCATAGTTAAACGATGTACCAAGGGTGGTTTCGATCTGTTTCCAGATCGAGGCCAGTTTCTGTTTCATCTCTTCTGGCATCGGCTGGTCAGAATCCTCGGCTAAGCCACCGAGCAAGGGTTGGATAATCAGACGGCCATGGGCAAGATCATCGGCTAACAGCGCTTCTAAGGTGTTCCAGGTGGGGCGAAAACCCCAACACCAACTGCACATGGGGTCATAGCAATAGATTAAAACGGCTGGCATAGTGTCATCCTACTTGGGTTTCCATCAGCCTTAACGCTAACAGCCTGCGCTTAAAGAGAACAGGCCGTTTTACGAATTACAGCGTTTTCGGTTGCCCAAACAGGAAGCCTTGGAAGCCATCCAATCCCAAATCGATCAAGGCCAGAGTTTGCGATGGTCGCTCAACACGCTCGGCATACACTTGTATCTCTAGGCTGTGTGCAGCACTGACCAAGCTTCGGACCAAGAAGCCATCGGCGGGGTGCTCCTCAATCTCGCGAATTAAAGACCCATCCATCTTGATGTAATCCGGTTGTACTGAGTACAGGTAGCTAAACCCGCTTGGGTGGATACCAAAGTTATCGACGCCAAAGCCGACGTTGTACTCTTTCAGGAACTGACGGAAACGGATCACCTGAACCACATCGTTTAAGATGGCGGTTTCGTTAATCTCGATGTTTAAGCGACGACCTGGCTGGGTGCTTTTGAGTTTCTCGTCCAGCCACTCAATAAACCCTTCGGTGTGCAACGTTTGTTGGGTTAAATTGACGGTTAAACGCTCGTGGTTGGATTGGCTAAGCACCTCCAACGTTTTACTGAGCACCAACTTATCCAGCGCATGGATCAAATTCAGTGATTTCACCACAGGAATAAACGCACCGGCGGGGCACAGCTGACCTTCTTGGTCGTAGATGCGCGCCAGTAGCTCTTTTTGCACTTCGTCTTTCTGGTTGCTTGCCACGGTAGGCAAGTACTGGAGCACAATCGATTCTTGATAGATAGATTGCGCCACATGATGCTGCCAGTTCTGAGAAGCGATGTTCGAGCCACTGAATCGGCCGGGCAAAAGCAGTGCTTGGTTTTGAGCGCGTGCTTCGGCGCAGGCGCGTTTTGCATCCGACAACACATGGTCGGCGCTGTCGGTCTCCTCAAAGCAGGTGATCGACACGTACTGAACAGGGGATTCGGCGCTTAAGTTAAACGCTTTGCCCAATTGCGTATCGAGCCCTAACAGAAACTCCGCAATGTGGCGTTTAATCGGCTCTTCCTCAATGAGGGGGAAGACGCAGATAAAATCGGCACCGCTTAATCGGCCTACGATGCTCGGCTCAAACTGCTGGCTAAAATCCTGCAAATGCTTTGCGATTGTTTTGATCGCGTTGTTGGTTTGCTCCTCGCCTAGCTTGGTGTTTAGGCCTTGCAGATCACGAATACTCAAGTACAAGAGAGACCCTGGCCCAAACTCTTTGTGTTGGTCAAACCAGCTATTGAGGGAAGACAACGTAGAGCGTTGGTTCGGTAAGCCTGTGAGTGGGTCTTGATACGCGGTTTGGCGCAAGTTTTCGATCAGGTTGGATTGCTCGTCAAACATCTTTTTCACGCGCTTGACCATGCTGTTCATCGCAAGCACCACACTTTTAAGCTCCCGCGTTTTGGGGATCTCTTCAAGTTCGAGGTATTGACGATTTTCAAGTGCGTTGGCTTGGGCTTCGATGCCTTTAAGCGGGCGAATAATCCAGCGGATCAGGCCGCTCAGTAACATGGCACACACCAGCGAGAGAGTGACAAACAAAATTAAGGTATCCGCCGTACCGGACCAAAGCTTCTCGTAGGCGTAGTCGGCGCGGCTTTGGACTTCGACATTACCCACTTTACGCCACTGGTAGCTGACTTCCTGATGCATGGTGGGCGGTGTCAGTTTAAAGAAATCGATAAACCAATCGGGGGCTTTGCCCGAGATGTGCGGTGGAGTGTTCGTTTGATAAAGGGTGTTGCCCTCGCCATCGGTAATCTTAATTGACTGATAGTAGCCGTTATCAAACAAGGCTTGAACGGTGGTCTCGATCAGCACGGTGTCTTTGTCGGCGATGTAAGGCGCGGCATACAAGCCTAAGTGGGTGGCGGCATCTTGACCGTGGGACTCCAGTTGGCTCACCAGCATCGCTTTCGAGCTGTCCGACATAATGTATAAGGTGCCAGAGACTAAGCCAATCAAGACGGCAAAGACGGCTCCGATCAATTGATTAACCAGTGACATACCACACTCCTTTAAACACCTTATTGCACATTAACATTATTGTTCTCCAAACGGCTTTGCAGCTTAACCCAAGGACCAAGCCGTTCTGATGGGCCGACCAGTTGCGCTCTGCGACCCTTTTTCGATAGCCATAAATTATCACCGTTAAAACTGTAGACGTGAACCAAATCTGGCCGCTTGTCGGCGGTTTTGATGGCGGATATAAGATTGTCCAACACCAAAGGGACTGCGCTTGGGGTTTCGTAGTAGGTCAGCACCATGTGGGCTTGGTTAAGCTCAATCGCTTTTACGTAAGCGATGCTCATTTTGCTGATGTCTACACCAAGTTCCTTGAGTGTGTAATATTTTGCGATGGAGAAGTCTTCGCAATCCCCACCATTACTGATCAGAAACTCCAATGGGGTGGCCCAATAGTCTTCCTGCTTCCAGTGGTCGATGTCGTTTAAAAAGCGGACTTGGTTGAAAAAGCGGTTCACCGCTTGCAGTTTCTGTGGTTCGGGTAGGCTTTGAGAGTCTTCGATCAAACGTTGCCACGCCAGTAAGCGGCGTCTGGCTTCTTCGCCGTATTGCTGACCCAGCTCGTTGATGTAAGCACGCGATAACCGAAGGCTAACATCGCCTATCACCACCCAAGAGAGCATCGATAAACACAGCATACTCGCCAGCATCAGACACTGTGCCTTGAGCGTTAAGCTGGATCTTTGATGGGGGGCTTTGGTGTTCAAAAGAGAGGTCCGACCTTACGTTTACATCAACCTACTTAAAGATGGTTCAAGATCGGTGATTCAGCAAATGCCACACGGTCTGAATCGATAAAAAATCATGATCGGATCAACGGCTTGGCATCATTCCACATTGGCTAAGTAACCGCTGCCATGCTTTGGTGTGCTTTCGGGTGGCCGATTGAAACTGAACCCAAAGACTGTTTTCGGCTTCAAGGCGCATTACTTGAGTTGAATAAGCGCTGAAATCGTCCGGTTCTTTTAATAAATTCAATAATTTACTGTGATGTGTGAACCAAGATTCCCCTAAACGGTTTAAACCCGCCATGTAGGGTTGCACCTTTTGGGCGTAGTGGACCGTGAATACGTTTTTTAGGATATCGGCGTCGGGGTTTCGCATATTGGGATAGCAAAAGGGTTTTCGATCCAATCGCGCATTCAGTGTATTGGCCACTTGATTCAGCGTGGCAGTGACATCGATCAGGCCGCGAAGCAGAGGCGTTCCCAACGGGTCGTTAAAGCGCATCTGCATCCACTGCTCAATCGATTTTACTTGCTCGGTAGCCGATGTGGATGAGGTGTTGTTAGTGAGGGCGGTTTCAACCAAGTGAGTATACGCGCTCAGTGCGTTTAAAGCGTTGTGGGTCTCAAGGGTTTGTTCGGTGCTCAGCGGTGGCTGATTAAGCGCTAACGACTCTTCAATCTCTTGGCCTGTAAACCATGCATTCCACAAGTGGATAGGGAGGTCGGCTTGTTTTTGCGCCAAGATGGCCTTGGCGCGCTCGATCACCTCGGGGTCAGTCTCGGTGTCACTTTCCAGGATGGGGATGCAGGCGCTCATGGTGTCTAAAAAGCGAAGCTCATAGATGAGTCGTTGGCTGCTGGTGGCCACTTTGCCTAGGATGGAGTTTCGCTCCGAGATTAGATGCAAGAGTTGGCATTGTCTAAAATCCAACACATCGAGCACACCTTCGCGAAGATCTTCGGTGGCTTGATAGCGTACTCGGGCAGGTGGAAGCGCAGGCAGAGGGATCTTCGTTTTTTCATCAAGCTCCTGATCCAATACACGAGCGACACGCTCGGCATAATCATCGAGCATGTCACGCTCCCCCTCTGATTTTTGACAGCCACAGAGGACCATTGCCGCCAAACAGAGGGTCAGAAGGGCGAGGTGGCTACGCCCCCATTGCGGCAGCACTCGGTACATAATAGCGTTTGTTAATCCGAAACAGTCGTATGATTAACAGTACGGCCGCTACAGATAAAGCGATCAATAGCCCATACCAGAAACCGGCCGCACCCATCGCAGGCAAAAGGGTATCGGTCAGCGCCAACAGATACCCAAGCGGTAATCCAATGCCCCAGTAAGCAAAGCAAACCAGGTACAAAGGCACGCGTGTGTCTTTATAACCACGCAGCGCCCCCGCGGTGGTCACTTGAAGCGCATCGGATATCTCAAACAAGGCTGCAATCATCAAAAGCGAAATCGCAAGCTCAATGACCGCAAGGTTATCGGTAAACACCAAAGCGATCTCTTTGGCAAAGAACCACACCAAAGTGCTGGTAACGATGGCCACTAAGCCTGAGGTAATCAACACCGTTTTAGCCGTAAGCCAAGCTGCGGCACTCTCTTTTGCGCCTAAAAAGGTACCAATGCGAATGGTCGAGGCCAGTGCGAAACTCAGCGGTATCATAAACACTTGGCTGGTGAAGGTGAGGGTAATCTGGTGCGCGGCCACCACAACGGTGCCTGAGGGCGCCAGCAGAATAGCGATCACACTGAACATGCTGGTTTCAACAAAGATGGCGATACCTATGGGTAAGCCTAGCTTTAAGAGCTGACCAATCTGAGACCAATCCGGACGCGTCAGAATAGAGGTACCAAGCGTCAAGCGCGGGCTGTACCTTTGCATCAAGGCGGTTGCGATAACGCTCACCCACATGCACACGGCCGATGCGACGCCACAGCCTGCACCGCCCATCTCTGGCGCACCAAAATAGCCAAACACGAAGATGACGTTCAGCGGCACGTTCAAAACAGCGGCCCCAAGCGCCACGATGAGCCCCGGGCGTGTTTGGCCTAAACCCTCGAAATACGCCCGAAAGAGCTGATAAGACATCACCGCCGGTAAGCCCCACGAAATGGCCGACAGGTACGCCTGCGTATCGTTGGCTAACTGCTCGGGAACGTTCATCCAGTGCAGAATAGGGCCGACGTTTCGCAAAAAGAAAAACGCCAACACGCCAAGCGCCATCGCAATCCAAAGGCCTGCCTGCACAATGGAGGGAATCTTATCTTTTTGCTGTGCGCCTACCTCGTGCGCCACCATCGGCGTGGCCGCCATCATCACGCCAGTGCAGGTCAAAAATAGCGGTATCCAAAAGCTTGCACCCAACGCCACCGCGGCAAGTGCATCGGCGCTGTAACGGCCGGCGACAAGGGTATCCACAAAGCCCATCGAGGATTGGGCAATCTGGGTCAACATAATCGGCAGCACAAGCACCATCAGGTGCTTAAGCTCCTTAAAATAATGAGTCATGTGTGAGCGCTTATCGGTTTAGGCGGTGTAGCTTTTAAAAAACTGCTTTGCGGTACGGCCACTGCGTACCCCTTTTTCATGAGCAAAACGAATCGCGTCTTTGTGCAGTTGCTCAGTCTCTGTGGGGTGATCAAACAGATGGTCGATGATGTTTAAGTACGCATCTTGGTTAATGGGGTAGAACGAAAGCCATAAGCCAAAGCGGTCCGACAGGGAGATCTTCTCCTCAATCGCATCCCCAAGATGAAGCTCAGTGCCCACAACGGTCACATCCTGATTATCCGCTTGAGTTTCAGGCAGAAGGTGGCGGCGGTTAGAGCTGGCGTAGATCAGAACATTATCCGGCGGTAACTCCAATGAGCCTTCCAGCACGCTTTTAAGCGCTTTGTAGGTCTTTTCGCCGGCCTCAAAAGAGAGGTCATCACAAAAGATCACAAATCGATAGGGTAGCTCGCGGATCCCATCAACGATTTCGGGCAGGTGGATTAAGTCGTCTTTGTCGACTTCCAACATACGAAGGCCTTGGTCGGCATAGGCGTTTAACATCGCCTTGATAAGGGATGACTTGCCGGTCCCTCGCGAACCCCACAGCAATGCATTGTTGGCCGGTTGTCCGTTTAAAAAGCGTTCGGTGTTTTCAATTAAACGCGCTTTCTGGCGATCGACGCCCAGCAGTTGTTCTGGACGGATCGGGTCCAGATGACGAACCGCTCGAAGGCTTTGGGTATGATGGCGCCAAACGGCGCCGACCGTTGTGTTCCAGTCGATCGTAGACATGCAATGCTCCTTTTATCAGATGTCGATGTTAGGATTGCTTGACCCGCAGATCAACAAAAAAGGCCTCCCAAGGGAAGCCTTTGTACACAACACTCTGTTGAGATGTGTTTAGTTGATTCGAACTGCAACATAGCGACCAGGAGCCGCTTCGATGGGTGCGTGTTTTTTATCCCCTAAAGTCGTTGGAGCATCCACTTTTTTGCCGGCACGACGACGAAGCCACTCTTGCCAGTTGGCCCACCAAGAGCCTTCTTGACGTTCGGCGGTTTCTAGCCAATGTTCTGGCCCTTTGCCTTGCTCGCCTTTTACCCAATAGTGACGGCGGTTTTTCGAGACAGGGTTGATCACACCTGCCACGTGACCACTGGCGCCTAAGGTAAACTCGATGTCGGTTCCAAAGGTTTCTGTGGCTTTAAAAGTGCCTTTCCAAGGGGCGATGTGGTCTTCAATGGTGGACAGGAAATAACAAGGGATCTTGATGTTTCCAAGGTCTACCTTTGAGCCACAGACAGTCAATGCATTGGGCTTGGACAGCTTGTTCTCGAGGTACATGTTTTTCAGGTAGTAGGTGTACATCTCGGCTGGAAGGTTGGTCGAATCGCTGTTCCAGTAAAGAATGTCGAACGGCGGTGGCGTTTGGCCTTTCAGGTAGTTGTTCACCACATACGACCAGATCAAATCATTAGAGCGCAGCAGGTTGAACGAGGTCGCAAGCTCCTTTCCAGATAGGTAGCCTTGGCTTTTAACCTTACCCTCTAGCTGCTTGACTTGTGTTTCATCAATGAACACACACAAGTCACCGGCGTCTTCAAAGTCGGTGAGGGTCGTCAAGAAGGTCGCCGAACCCACGCTGTCGACTTTTCGATCAGCCAGCACTGCAAGCGCAGTACTGAGCAGTGTGCCACCAATGCACCACGCCACCGTGTTGATTTTAGGTACATCGGTTATCTCGCGTACCAGGTCAATGGCGCGGATCACCCCATCACCCACGTAGTCATCCCACGAGATATCGCCTTGTTCAGGCGTTGGGTTTGCCCACGAGATCAAGAACACGTTCTGGCCTTGCTCAACGCAATAACGCACAAAGGAGTTATGTGGCTGAAGGTCCAAAATATAAAACTTGTTGATGCAAGGTGGAATGATCAGGGTGGGTTTTTCGTACACCTGTTCGGTTAACGGTTTGTAATGGATCAACTGGAAAAGATCACATTCAAACACCACCGAGCCTTCGGTCGTTGCGATGTTTTCGCCTAAGGTAAAGGCGCTTTCATCGGTCATAGAAATACGACCTTTTTCGATGTCGGCTAAGAGGTTTTTAAGGCCATCCAGCAAGCTCTGACCTTGGGTATCCAATGCGTGCTGAAGCACTTCGGGGTTCGTAGCCGCGAAGTTCGTCGGTGACATCGCATCGATGTATTGTTGGGTGTAAAACTCGAGCTTCTTCTGCTCGCCAACGTCCAGATTGGCGTTTTCGGCCATGGATTTGAGCAAGTTCGCGCTGAGTAAATAAGACTGCTTAATGTAATTAAAGATCGGATGTGACGACCACTCATCGGCATTAAAGCGACGATCGCCAGGGCTTGGCTCAGCCACCGGGGCAGATTCGGTCAAACCGGCCCAAAAGTTTTGCCACAAATTAAGGTGTGCTTTTTGGTATTCGGTAAAAGCATTGATCCAAGCCGAGGGGTCTTCCATCGAGCGTGTGATAAGCTCCGTCCAGGAGCGGCTGAACTGACTAAACACATCATCGCCACCACCGGCGATATAGTTGTCCAGAATCTTCTGAGTTTCCTGATTCAAATAGGCGATGAATTCCTGCGGGTCGTTTAAGACCGACTGGGTGTTGTCCATGAGAGTGCCCTTTTCCTAAAGTGACCGTGAGTTGATCCCTTGATCAAAACTGCTCACACATTGATTGATAGGTTCTCTTATTGTCCTGCAAGCTCAGAATAGCCTTGTGTGATTGGGCGTTGCAACCACTTAGCACTCAAGAAAAGGCATTGTCTGAATAAAATGCGACTATAGATCAACAATGGGTAGGGTAGAGCTCTTCGATGAGTCAAAAAGGGGATCAAAAGATGTGTGGAAAGCGCTCGTTTTTATTGCTAGGGACATACGGTTGTCATCTTTGTGAGGTAGCCGAGGCGATGATCGCAAGTGGCTTGGATGGCACGCAGATCAGAGTCGATTACATAGATATCGCTTATGATGATGCTTTGCTAGAGCAGTACGGTACTCGGATTCCTGTATTGATTAACGAGCAACAAAAAGGCCAGGAACTTGCCTGGCCTTTTGATCAATCACAGCTGTTAGCTTTTGTTAATACGCGCCCGGATTCACCTTAAGCGGTGTACCCATCTGGCTGAGAGCTAATGACTTGGTTTCTTGGTCATTAAACAAACGACTTGGCTGGGACGACATCGCATCGTAAATGATGCGGTAGGTCAGCACGTTTTGTACGTAGCGGCGAGTCTCATCGAATGGGATGGTCTCAATCCACGCATCCAAGGGCAGATCCCCACGTGCTTCTAACCAGCGTTTCACGCGGTGCGGCCCAGCGTTGTAAGCCGCGGTCGCGTATACATGGTTGCCATTAAAGGTTTCCAGCATTTCGGCAAGATACGCGGTACCCAGTTCCACATTGGTGCGTGGGTCATAGAGTTGATCCACCCCTTTGTAGTCGATCTCAAACTTCTTCGCCGTTTGCTTGGCTGTGGCTGGCATCAGCTGCATCAAGCCGCGTGCACCAACGCGCGATTTAGCTTCTGGGTTATAGGCGCTCTCTTGGCGAGCAACGGCAATCGCCCACGTGCGGTTGATGTTTCGATCCTGAGCCAGCTCTTGGAACATCGGCAGGTGCGGTTTCGGGAAGCGAATGTCCAAATCATCCCACGCTTTGATCTTAGCGGCACCGCGAATGGCTTGGGTGTACCAGCCCCAGTCGTACACAATGTGTGATGCGGCATGGATATCCGCCTCCGGGATGTGTTTGACCATCGCGTTCCATTCTGAGCGCGCATTCCACTCAAGGCCCATCGATTTCAACTCTTTGATGCGGCGCATGGAGATGGAGTTCTCGACACGGGTTTTATCCGCATCTTGGAACGGCAGTGGGCGCTGATTTAAGCGGAAAGGCGCATCAATGATTTCAGAGGCCAAGAAACCGTAAAAGCTACGCTCTTTAATGACCTTGCTGTAATCAGGTGAGTAGCTTTTGTCCAAGCGGCCTTTGAGGGTTTCTGACCAGTATTCCCAGCGGTCTTCCGATTTGAGATCCGCAGGGAGTTTATCGATCATTGCCAGCGCGTTTTTCCAATCTTTTTCGGCCAAGGCCAATCGGATGCGCCACTCGGTCAACTCGCCCATGCTGTAGGTTGGGTCAAGCTTTGCTAATACTTGGTCTGCTTGTGTGCGATACCCTTTGGCAAAGCGCTTACCAAAGTAATCGTTTAGCTCGGTTCTCTTCTCGGGGTCAACGCTCAGGCGGTCTCGATCGCGCAACCAGACATCCACAGCAGCGTACACATCTTTACGGGCCAGCTCACGCACACCGTAAGCCAGCATCACGCCTTGGCCTCTTGATTTGCCCTTAAGCAAAGCCGCATCCTTCACAAGGCTTGGGTCTTCTTTGATTTTCCAGAAAAGATCCGCCTCGGCTTTATCTGAGGCATCTTTGATAAATTTTTGCGAGTAGGTCGCAATGCTAAAATTGCCTTCGCTAACGGCGTGCCAAAAACGCTCGACACCATCGCTGTTCGATGGGTGTCCGGCCTTCATCCATTCGCCAAACAGCGGGTCACAAGCGTTGTCTTGTGAGTGGCCAACGGTCCAAAGTTGGGTCGCTTGCTCAAAGGCTTTCTCAACGTGCCCGCTTTGATAGATGGCGCGGGCCTCTAAACAAGGGTAAGCACCATAATTGATGGGCATCTCGTTAAACGCCGCCAAGTAAGATTGCCACTGGTTCTTGTTGAACAAGGTATCCAAACGCAAGCGTTGCACATCGTCAGCCAACGCGGTGCCGCGTTCTTGATCAAGAAATGCTTTAAACTGCGCATCCGAGATCAAGTTTGCATCGCGTTTGTATTGGCGAAGTGTTAGGTATGGCTGCAACGGGTAGTCTTTGATGCGCGCCGTCAGTTGGTCGGCCGTCGCACGGTCGCCTTTATCAAAAGCCAGTTTCGCTTTTATGTAGGTTGGGCGCAGTTTGGCATCATCGTTTGCCAAAACATACGGGGAGCTCAATGCTGGTAAGGTCAGCAGAGCAAGCAGCGGGGTAGAGCGCAATAACTTCATGTGATTAGCCCTTGCTGGTTTAAAGTTGGCTTATATCAGTGTGTCGGTCAAAAGCCCAAAACGTTTAAACACAGCAGTAAAAAGTGGTATTAAAAACAACTGAATCGAAAACTGTCGTCCAAATCCAATGGCAAAACAAGTGTTCGAATCCCTGAGTCGTTCATCGATTGACAGAGTTGATTCCTTTCAGTTTCATCATCGACGTAAAGATCCGCATATTCGGCATTGAATACAGGTTTACCCGCTTCGATAAAAGGGCTGAGTAAATTGCATTCGTCGTACTGATTACATTGTTCATTTACAGCAAAATCGAACGAGTCGACCAGATCATTAATCTGATCAAGATCGTTCTTCAAGCCTATGGCCAGACCACGCGCGTGAGCGGCGTCAGCTAAGGCTTGGTTGTAAGTAAGCTGATCCTGAGCGGTTAGATCAAACCCCGTGGTGTTACTGTAACCGTCTACATTATCCGGTTCAACGCCATCACAACCTTTCTGTGCCGCAAGGTCGAGGCGCGTTTCCATCAGGGTGAGTATTTCGCTGGAGCGGATATCGATCCAACGCTCATCCCAACCATCCATTGGGTCGCCCAAGGTTTCGTTGGGGAAGTCATCGGCATCGTCGCGCCAATACTCATAAGAGCCTGCCGAAAAGTAGCAAATCACTTTGCGGCCATCTTGTTGCAAAGCCGCAATGGTGTCAGCCGATGTATCAAACAAGTCGATGTCGTACAGATCCACATCGTAGTCAGTGTTCAGCGTGCCAGTCAGTTGCCATTGCCACGTGGTATCGACCGAGGGCTTGTACCAATTGTCGCTGCCCGATGAAAACTCGTTGTCGTTGCTGCCACCGCCGCAACCGGCCAGACCTATTGATACGCTAAGACACAAAAGCGCCGTAATACTCTGTTTTTGCTTCATAAAGTCCATAAATTGCATTCCATCTGTTGCTGGTAACAGCATAGTCTGGCTGTGTGTAAAAATCTTTAAACGTGTGTTTATCTTTTCTTGTAAAAATAAGGTTTTGTACTAGTTTACTAAAGCTAACAATCAAACATTAAGCGCTTTAAAGTGCAGTCTGTATTAGAGCTCTGGATAAATTGAATGATTAATAACGTACCGGAAGAGAAAAAGCTGACCTTTGTGTGCCGGGTTGAGGGTGGATGCCTCGGGCCCGAGGGGGAGAAGTTGGTCGCACGTTTTTGTGGCTATGCCATGGACGAGATGGAGTCGTGGCACACGGATTACTTAAACTTAAAAATACTGCCTCGTATTGATAAAACCATGCCCGAGTTTGATTACCAGATCAGTGGTCGAGGGTTATCGCGGGATCAGGCAGGAAAGTACCTAATCTTGTTTCAACAAAACCCAGATGCGTTAGAAGATGAGTTAAATTCGCATCTGGTCGAGCTCATTAATCGCTATTTGGATCGCTAAATCCGGAACCGCAAAAGGCAGAGTCTGACTAAACAAGCAAACCACAGCTGACTAGGTTAGCGGGAGTGAGTGTTTGATTGTTCGGTTTTTCTCTGCCTTTTTGATGGTTCTAGCCCTTTTTTATCTTGCTACACAAGCGTATCGCTATGTAGTGAATCACCCAGCGGACTTTCCTTGGACCGCACTCCGTTTAAATGACCCCATTGGGATGTGGACGCGCACAAAGCTCTTGGCGACTCAAAGCGACAAAGAGGCGTGTCAGCGTGTTTTCGAGCAAGCCGGTGTTACGGTTAATGTTGCTCCTGCAAAAGGCTCTGGCCAATGTCGGGTCGACAATGCGGTCTCTCAGCCCCGTGCGGCATCGATTACCTCCCGACTCAGCCCCAGCAATGTAACGGCTAATTGCAGCGTGATGAGCGCCTACTATGTGTGGGAGTCCCAAGTGTTGCAGCCAGCGGCCAAGCGTTTCTTTGATGCACAGGTCACTCAAATCCAACACTATGGGTCATACAGCTGTCGGCGCATGTATGGCCGCTCTGAAGGACGATGGAGTGAACACGCCACCGCAAATGCACTGGATGTGGCAGGCTTCACGTTAAGCGACGGTACGCGTATTTCACTGCAACACGACTGGACCAAAGAGGGGCCCAAAGCGCAGTTTCTGCGCGAGATAAGAGATGGCGCTTGTCGTTTGTTTTCGACCGTTTTATCCCCTGATTACAATGCGGCCCATGCCGATCACTTTCATTTAGATCAAGCATCACGGGGTCAGTGGGGCATTGGTGTCTGTCGATGATGGTTTTCGCTGAATTTAAGATCTTTATCCAGTACACTTAGCGCCCTCTAAAACTGGTTAACTTGAGAACGCTATGCCTCTGATTCGACTCGACAACGCCTCCCTGGCGTTTGGTGCCCGGCCCCTACTAACGGATGTCAATTTGGTGATTGAACCCGGTGAGCGGATCGGTTTAGTGGGCTTAAACGGAGCCGGTAAATCCACCTTGATGAAGGTGATCCTAAAAGAGGTGGCGCTGGACAGCGGAGAGCTCTGGATTGATCCGGTTTGCCGTGTCGCGCAACTGCCACAAGCCCTGCCTGCCGCTGATGAGCGCCGTGTATGGGATGTTGTGGCCGAAGGCCTTGCTGAAGTGCGCGAGTTGCGCGAAGAGTACGATCGTGTGGCGGTAAGCGATGATCCGCATGCCTTGCGCAAGCTCGAGACCCTGCAGCAAAAAATTGAAGCCTTAGATGGTTGGCAGTTAGAACAACGCGTAGAGCGTGTGCTGTCCCAACTGTCGTTGGATGGTGAGGCCTTGATGTCCTCTTTGTCCGGTGGCTGGCGTCGTCGTGCAGCGCTGGGTTCTGCCTTGGTGCAAGACCCCGATCTGTTACTTTTGGATGAGCCAACCAACCATTTGGACATTAGCACCATTGAATGGATGGAACAGCAGCTAGTCGATTTTAAAGGCGGCCTGTTGTTTGTATCGCACGACCGCTCGCTGGTGGACCACTTAGCGACACGTATCATCGAGCTGGACCGTGGCCGAGTCACGAGCTTCACTGGCAACTACGCAAGCTACCTTGAACAAAAAGAGGTGCTACTTGAAAACGAAGCGCGCCAAAACGCATTGTTTGATAAGAAACTGGCCCAGGAAGAGGTATGGATTCGTCAGGGTATTAAAGCCCGCCGTACCCGAAACGAAGGCCGAGTGCGTGCGTTGCATCAACTGCGTAAAGAGCGTTCAGAGCGCCTTAACCGCCAAGGCAAAGCGAGTTTTAATCTGGATGAGGCGCAACGCTCTGGTAAATTGATCGCCGAGT
This sequence comes from Neptunomonas sp. ABH4_499, assembly GCF_056160565.1. Taxonomy (NCBI): domain Bacteria; kingdom Pseudomonadati; phylum Pseudomonadota; class Gammaproteobacteria; order Oceanospirillales; family Oceanospirillaceae; genus Neptunomonas; species Neptunomonas sp. ABH4_499. The sequence continues at coordinate 19,629 of NZ_JBSWXK010000002.1, forward strand.
TGGATCACGTCAAAGTATCTTTTGGTGATAAAAAGATCATCGACGATTTTTCCATGAGTCTGCAACGGGGCGATCGTATCGGTTTGATCGGGCCAAACGGTGCAGGTAAGTCAACGTTGCTGAAGTTGATCTTAGGTGATATCAACCCAGATGAGGGTTGGATCAAACGAGGCACTAAAATTGAAGTGGCGTATTTTGATCAGTTGCGTGGCCAACTTGATCCGGATAAAACCGTTATCGATAACATCTCGGAAGGGCGTGAGTCGATTGAGATTAACGGTCAGCGTCGCCACATCATCGGTTACTTGAACGACTTCTTGTTCTCACCTGAGCGCTCGCGCACCCCAGTACGAGCACTTTCTGGTGGTGAGTGTAACCGCGTGCTTTTGGCAAAGCTGTTCAGCCAACCCGCTAACGTTTTGGTGCTCGATGAGCCAACCAACGATTTGGATGTCGAAACCCTAGAGCTTCTGGAAGAGATTCTGATGGAGTTTAAAGGCACCATCCTATTAGTGAGCCACGACCGGGCCTTCTTGGATAATGTGGTCACCAGCACGGTGGCCTTCGAAGGTAACGGTAAGCTGCGTCAGTACGTGGGTGGTTATCAAGACTGGTTGCGTCAGCGCCCAGCCAACTTTGGTGAAAAGACCGGCACGCGTAAAGCAGCACCAGAGCAGCAGGGGCGTTCGGAACCAGCTAAATCGGAGCAAGCGCCAAAAGCGGAAACAGCACCGAAGAAAACGGTGAAACTCAGTTATAAATTGCAACGCGAATTAGATGCCTTGCCAGCCGAGATTGAAGCGGCCGAAACCGCGCTGGAAGCCTTACAAGCGGAAGTGTCCTCTGCCACTTTTTATGATCAAGACCACACCGTAGTAACGGAGCGTCTTGAAGCGCTATCCAAGCAAGAGGCCGAGCTGGAAGTTCTGATGGAGCGCTGGATGGAGCTAGAAGCCATGCAGGAGGGCTAAGCCCACCTGCACCGCTAGCTTTAAGTAATTATGCTTGTGGTTCGATCATTCGGATCGCAAGCACATCACATGGTGCCCCGTGCAATACGCTGTTCGCTGTAGAGCCCAGCAATAACGCCAAACCGTGGCGGCCGTGGCTGCCAACGACAATCAGATCGCACTCTTTCTCTTGAGCAATGCGGTGAATCTCATTTTCGGTATGACCGACCAGCACTAATTGCTCACTGACGGGGTATTCAAACTTTTCACAGAACGCCGCAAGATTGGTTTTGGCGTGACTGCTCAGTTGATCCTGAACAGCGGTCAAATCCATAGGTACATCACCACCGTACGCAAAACTTAAAGGTTCGATAACGTGTAACACGCGAACGGTGGCTTGGTTGTTCTGAGCGATGGTACGGGTCTTTTCGATCAGTTGATCTGATTCATCTGAAAGGTCGACCGCTAGCAAAATGTTATTGTAAACGCCCATAGTATGATTCCTTATACGTGTTGATAGCTTGAGACTAACACAGCCTAAGCGCTGAAAGCATGATGCTAATCAACATGGCTTTCACCTATAATGCGCAGCAACACACTGTTCTTTGTATGACCCCTCTGGAGCCTGCCTTGAAAATCGCCATTATTGTTTTTGTTGTCCTCTCTTTAATGGGCTCTGTTATGTGGATGATGCCCACTCGACGTGAGAAATACCTAGCGACGCTTAGATTGGAAGCCCGAAAACGCGGCTTTACTGTTCAGCTGATTCGGGTAGAGCCGCCACGAGCTCAAGGTGAATATGAAAGCGATACCAAAAACGTTGCTGCGTACCGCCTGATTCGTAAAAAAGATGCAAAGGGCCGCCAGCCAGACACCACACCTTGGCAGGTGTTTAAAGTGGACTCCATCGCCAACGAAGGCCTACCCGAAGGGTGGAGTTGGAAAATAGGGGAGCGAGCACTCGAAAAGCCGCAGTTAGAGGTTCTGAGTACGGTGATTGGTCTTTTGCCGGAGGATGTTGTGGGGCTTGAATCAACGCCGATACATGTATCGGGGTATTGGTCCGAAAACACCGATGTCGAAGGGATGGATGCGCTGAAAGCCGCTTTGGAAACCTTGATAGAACACAGGGTGTAAACGGGGCCGCGTGCAACAGAACAAAGTGCAACAAAGCAAAGAGCCTAAAGAGAGGATTAGCCCAAAATGCCAGAAACGTCAGTAAAGCCCAATCTTCCAAAGGGGCGTTATCGTCATTACAAAGGGCCAGAATACGAGGTCATTGACCTTGTACGTCATTCCGAAACAGACGAGTGGCATGTGCTGTACTATCCGCACTACGACAAAGACAAAGCCCTTTGGGTGCGTCCGTACACCATGTTTATTGAAAGCGTTAAGAAAGAGGGTAAAACCGTAGCGCGATTTGAATACATCGGTGACTGATCGTCGGATTAGCGGCGATTGATTTCTCGCATTAGACTGGAGAGGTCTAAGCCCATATCGTCGGCCATCTTCTGGATGTCATTGCTGGTACGCGGTGGCACCTTAACGGCGAATTTATTACGCTCTTTTTCTTCTTCAAGCGCTTTGGCTTGACGCTCTTGTTCTTCTTTTTTTGCTTTTGCTTTTTGTTCTAATTTCTCAATAAGAGAATCCAGCTCATTAAGCGATAACGCGTTTAAACGCGATAAAAACTCTTCTTCATTCATTAGCGAACTACAGCCTGATTTGGACGTCAGTTGGTATTAGAGAGATTACTCTGTACGAAGGTAGTAGCGGTTTGGACTATGTCTCAATCATAGCACACTTTTTATTCAGTGGTAGCGTCGACAGACAGTCCACAGCCGCGCAGTACCATTTGGGTAATCCAATCGGCAGCGGTTTGATAATCCTGCTGACTTAAACGCTTTTTACCGGCAACGCGTTTAATTTGCCAGTCAAAGTCGGCATAAGTTTGCGTCGAAGCCCAGATGGTAAATAACAAGTGTTTGGGATCGACCTTTTCCATTTTGCCTTCATCCATCCATTTATTCAGGCGAGCCGTTGTCCGAATGGTTTGATCCATTAATTTATCGGCGATGTCTTTTGGCATAAAAGGCGCGCCGTGCATGATTTCGCTCGCAAATACCTTGGATGCATTCGCGTGCTCTTTTGAGATCCGAATCTTGGTGTGAATATAAGCCGTAAGTGCAGCCGCTGGGTCATCAAACTCCTCAAAGGGGTTCGACGCTTCCAATAGCGGATCAATCACCGATTCCAAAACGCAGCGATACAGGTTTTCTTTGCTTTGAAAATAATAATAGATATTCGGTTTAGGAAGATCGGCCCGTTTTGCAACGTCGATGATTTTGGTGGCGGCGTAGCCTTTTTCGGCAAACTCGATGCACGCGGCGTCTAAGATGAGTTCGCTGTTTCTCTCGCGGATTCGGCTCATGCTGTACTCTTTACTGCTAAAAGACGAGGCCGGGTGTGCCTGCAAAAAAGGATAAGGCTACCCCGGTTGAGTGGAATTTACTCAGCGGGGCAGCATATTAGCCATGTTTGATGAACGACTCAAGTCAGAAGCGTTGGCATCTGGTCGGCTTCAAAGAAGTGTTCGACACAGTTATGGCCTGGGCCTGAGCGATCCACGACCAAAAATCGATCGCCATCATTGAGCGCGATCACCGGGTAATGCCAGGTGCCCGCAAAGTAATTAACTCCTTGGCGACCGTTGGTCTTGAAGGCTTTAAGTTGATCCACACTCACCGAATCACCCTTGGGGGCAACCACTAATAGAAAAGGCTGTTCACTCATTGGAACAAAGGCTTGGCTGCCAAAGGGGTGGTATTCCATCATGTCGATCTTGAGCGGTTTGGCATAGGTGGTCGCTTCAAAGATGCTAATGATGCCTTGGCCTTGATCATCCAACTGCACGTTGGCCAGTTGGTGGAAGCGTTTGGTGTGATCTTTATTGATCAGGAAATGGTCCCGACCCTCGGTTTCGATCACCTCCCCATAGGGGGCGAACGCTTCTTGGGTCAGCGGCTCAATCGTCAGTTGAAGCTTGCTCATCTTTACTGTCCTTTTAAACCGCGGCTTTACCCAACACGCGAATGCGGCTTACCCCACCATCAGGGAAGATGTTGAGCTTAATGTGCGTCACTGGGCCTAAGTCGTTTAAGGTGGAGTAGATGTGAATGGCATCCATCTCCATCGCTTGCGGTGGCAGTAGCTCCTTCCAGTAAAGGCTGCGTGTTGCAATTTGATCGTCGGTGCCGCCTTCTACAAACGCCGCTTGTACTGAGCATCGGTCTGGGTAGTTGCCTTTAAAGTGACAGGTATCGATGATGATCTCTTCTGGATGACACGGGTGAGCAAGGGCAATAATGACCCAGTCGTTGCCCGGCACCCGGCGGCGCGCGGTTTCCCAGCCATCGCCCATATTTACGCCGCGGCCTGGGTTTAGTAGGTTGCTCATGTGTCCATAATGTTGGTCGCTGCAGGCCAAAGCGCGCGCACCTAAAAGTGACGATGCAAAGTCGAGCTGCTCTTGGTGATCACCACTCCATGCCACAAACGGTTGACCAAAAATGCGCAGTCGCGCGACGCCACCATCGGGGAAGATATTAAAACGCACATGGGTCCACGGCTGCTCACTGTCGATGGCAAACACATTGTGGCTGTCGCCTTTTAAATTCACGGCAGGCAGCACAGGTGTCCACTCGGTCGTCTCGCTTGGCTCGCCCTCTGGGCAATAACAGGCATCTAAAGAAGCCGAAGGCGGGTAGTTACCGGTAAAAAACGCGGTGTCGATATCCACCCCTTTGAAAATACCCGGTACGCCCAGTTTTACAATGGCGTAGTCATAGCCTTCAAAGCGCTTGCGGCGAGACTCCCAGCCATCCATCCACTTACCGTTGTCATCGAACACGCCTTCACGCCAAAGCGGTGGGGTGGGTTGAAGCATGCGGTTAACCTCAGCAAACCAGTCGTCGGTCACAAAGGTCGCTTTAGAACCCAGACGTGCATCCGCCAAGTTAAGCCATTTGGAGTATTCGTTGGATTCGGGTGTTTTTACGCGGTCCTGATTCATGCTGTGGTCTCTGGTTGCATCATCGCTTCTAATCGAAAGCGAGCAATTTTGTTAATCTCGTTCAGTGCGGTTTGAAACTCATCATCGTGTGAGTGATGAATGCGGGTCTCAAACGCATCTAAAATCTCGTATCGGTTACTGCCTTTCACGGCTTTAATAAACGGAAAGCCAAACCGAGCTTGGTATGCGCTATTAAGAGCATTAAAGCGCTCGAACTCCTCCGGCGAGCAATCACTGATGCCTGCACCGGCTTGCTCTTTAGTAGAGGATTCCGTCAATTCGCCTTGGATGGCCGCTTTGCCCGCTAAATCGGGGTGGGCGTTGATCAGCGCCAGTTGCTCATCTTTCGTGGCTTCTAGCAACACCTGACTCATGGCGTGGTGTAATGCATCAAGTTGATCGAACTGATCAACAGGGCCATTGTGATACGCCCGTTTGGCGACCCACGGTGAGTGTTCATAAATGTCTTTAAAACACTCGATGAAGGCGACTTCTGAAAGCTGGCTGGGCTGTAGTGTATTTACTGTCATCGGCCTTATCCTGCTTGAAACGGATGTGTGGTGTGCCAGTGCTTTGCAATGTCGATGCGACGTGCATACCACACGTTGTCAAACTGTTGGGTGTATTCGATAAAGCGCTTTAAGGCCGCTAAACGGCCCGGGCGGCCAATCAATCGACAATGTAAGCCAATCGACAGCATTTTAGGGCTCTCTTGACCCTCTTCGTATAGCACATCAAAGCTGTCTTTCAGGTATTGGAAAAACTGCTCGCCCGCGTTAAACCCTTGTACGGTCGCAAAGCGCATATCATTTGAGTCCAACGTATAAGGGATCACCAGATGCCCTTTGCCTTGATTGTTGACCCAATAGGGCAGGTCATCATCATACGCGTCGGAATCGTATAAAAAGCCGCCTTCTTCCATTACCACATCGCGGGTGTGCACACCGTTGCGGCCGGTATACCAGCCTAAGGGGCGCTCACCGGTGATCTTGGTTAGGATTTCGATGGCTTTATCTAAGTGCTCGCGCTCTTGGGCTTTGTCGAACTTGGCGTAATCGATCCAACGGTAACCGTGGCTGCAGATTTCATGCCCAGCCTCGTGCATTGCTTTAATGACATCGGGGTGGCGTTCGGCCGCCATTGCCACCGCAAAGATGGTCAATGGGATGTTGTGCTTTTCAAACAGTTTCAAAATGCGCCAAACGCCTGCACGGCTGCCGTATTCGTAAATGGACTCCATGCTGATGTGGCGTTCATTCGGGAAGGGAACGGCCGCCGGGATTTCGGACAAAAAGGCCTCGGACTCTTTATCGCCATGAAGAATGCAGCGCTCGCCGCCTTCTTCGTAATTGAGCACAAAGGATAAAGCGACACGAGCTTGATTAGGCCATTTCGGGTGGGGTGGGTTATTGCCATAACCGATCAAATCGCGAGGGTAATCCATGTAGGCTCCATATTGTATACAATTGCTCTTGCATCCATATATAAAGACTTTTCCATTCAAAAGCGATATGTTTAACCAAAGTTTTATAAAAAAGGCTAAATCGCAGAATTTATGCCCCAATCTTGGTCATTAAACTTTGTTGAATGCATCAAGATTGTGCACAATTAATAGGATTAAAGAGTATGGGATACTTAACAACGCATGTGCTGGATACGGCCCGTGGCTGTCCTGGGGCAAATATGGTGGTTCGCCTTTATCGTGTAGCGAATAACCAATATCAACTCTTGACCGAAACGGTGACAAACAGCGATGGCCGCTGCGATGCTCCGCTGTTAGCCGCGGAAGATTTTCAGGTGGGTACGTATCAATTGGTGTTTGAGGCAGGCAGCTATTTTCGACGTAACGGTGTCGAGACCGAAGCAACACCGTTTGTGGATGAGGTGATTTTGCGTTTTGGTGTAAGTCACGCCGAAGATCACTACCACGTGCCTTTGTTGGTGTCCCCGTACAGTTATTCAACCTATCGCGGCAGTTAAGACCGCGTGTTTGGGAGTGCCTTTGCGTGAATGGTCCTGATCTTTTGGCGTTGGCCGAAACCGAGAGTAAGAACAATCAGCGTGCATTACAGGATCAGGTCATTTACGGACACATCTTCGATGCCATTCTGGAGCAAAAACTCTCTCCAGGAACACGCCTCAGTGAAGAGCGACTGGGTGAGCTGTTTGGTGTGTCCCGAACGATCATTCGCCGTGCGTTATCGCGTTTAGCCCATGAATCGGTCATCGAGCTTAGACCGAATCGAGGGGCTGTGGTCGCATCGCCCACCCCACGCGAGGCCGAATCTGTTTTGTACGCGAGACGCGTTGCGGAGCGCTCCATCGTAGAGCTAGCAACACTCAACGCCCGAAAGCCCGGCTTTAAAAAAGCCCTGAAAGCTCTAGAGACCCATATCAAAGAGGAGCAAGCGGCTTTGGATGCCGGCGATCACGGGCGTGCTATCCGTTTATCGGGTGAGTTTCACCTATTGCTGGCGGTTTTGGCGGGTAACGCACCTTTAATGCAGTTTATGCGAAGCTTGGTGTCCCAAACGTCCTTGATCATTGCGGTTTACGAGATTCCGAGTAAACCGCATTGCTCCTGTGATGAACATGTGACCTTACTTAAAGCCATCGAGGAGGGCGACAGCGCTCGCGCGCTGAGCCTTATGGATGAGCATTTGGATCACATCGAGGCCAAACTCCGCTTTGAGAAAGAGGATGCCGATACCCTAGAGGCGGTGTTTGGTCATCTTCGGTCAGGGGCGTGAATACACGCAGTGCCCTAAGCTGTAGGTGGCTTTGATGCAGCGATCATCCCCCAGCATCATCAGCGCAAACAGGATGTCTTCGATGTTGCTGGCGCACTGAATACGTCGATCGATCAGCTCGGTGGCCGCAAGGTCGATGACAATAAAGTCGGCCTCGGTGCCTGTTTCGAGTGTGCCGATCTTATCCTCTAACCGTAGCGATTTTGCCCCAGCCAGCGTGGCTAGATAGAAGGCTTTAATTGGGTTGATGCGCTGGCGTTTAAGCTGGCTGACTTTGTAGCCATCTTGCAGGGTTTGCAGCATGGAAAAGCTCGTTCCGCCGCCCACATCGGTGCCCATGCCGACATTTACCTTGTGATCATCCAGCTTATTCATATCGATCAAGCCGCTGCCTAAAAAGAGGTTCGATGTGGGGCAAAACGCGATCGATGAGCCTTCTTGATGCAGACGTTTGCAATCGTGATCATCCAGATAAATACCATGAGCAAACACCGAGCGTTCGGTCAGTAGCTTGTGATGATCGTACACGTCCAAGTACGAGCGTTGCTCAGGAAAAAGCGATCCAACCCAATCGCATTCATCTTGGTTTTCGGCCAAGTGGGTGTGTAGGTAAAGCCCTTCGGTTTCGCTCAGCAGTTTGGCGCAAGCATCCAGTTGTTCTGGAGTGCTGGTTGGAGCAAAGCGGGGGGTAACAGCATAAGCAAGGCGCCCTTTTCGGTGCCAGCGCTCGATCAATGCTTTGCTCTCGGCGTAGCCCGTTTCGGCGGTGTCGGTTAGGTAATCTGGCGCGTGGCGATCCATCATCACCTTGCCCGCAATCATGCGTAAGTTATTCTGAAACGCAGCATCAAAGAAGGCATCCACCGATTCAGGGTGGACGGTTCCGAATACCAAGGCGGTGGTTGTGCCGTTTTTTAACAGCTCATTCAAAAAAAAGGTCGCCACTTGATGAGCGTGTTGATAATCCCCGAACTGAGACTCAAACGGGAAGGTGTAGGTGTCTAACCAATCCAGTAGCTGCTCTGCATAGGAGGCGATCATCTCGGTTTGCGGGTAGTGGATGTGGGTATCCACAAACCCTGGGGTGATCAGGTGGTTCGGGTAATGAGTGACCTCGATGCTTTCATCGAGTGTTGGCAGAAGTGTTTTCGCATCACCCATTGCGGTGATGGTGCCTGATTCATCGACCAGCAAAAGCCCGTCTTGATAATACTCATAACACTGATCCAATGGGCAGTGGGCAGGGTTATTTAATGTGTGGAACAGCGATGCGCGGTAAGCACGCGCTTGCGGGGCAGTTGTTTGCATGGTCACTCAGTTTTGGTTGATGTATGCGATGGCGCCTTTTGCGGAGGCGTCGATCGATGATTCAGGGTTGGCCGTCTCGCGGCTTTGATAATAACGGACCAGCTCGGCGCTGACCGAAACGGCGATCTCCATGGGTCGTTTACCACCGACATCGGGGTGTCCTATGGGGCAGTGCAGCTGCGCAATGTGCGCTTCATCAAAGCCTTTGTGCCGTAAGCGGTGCTGAAATTTACGTTTTTTGGTGGCGGAGCCAATCATACCGAGATAGCTTGCTTTACCAGAGCGAAGCCACGCCTCGACTAACTGCTGATCCAAGGCATGATTGTGCGTCATGATCAAAACGTAACAATCAGCAGGCAAGGTTTCAATCACCTCGGTCGGGTCATCGGTGATCACGCGCGTCACGTTATCCGGTACTTGCTCAGGAAACAGCGCCTCACGTTCATCTATCCAGTGCACTTGGCCGCTCAAACCACCCAAAATGGGGATCAGCGCTTTAGCGACATGGCCAGCACCAAAGACCGCAATCTGCATGGCGGGAGGGTTGATCGGCTCGAACAACAGCTGGATAGCACCACCACAGCACTGCCCTAGGGCTGCGCCAAGTGGGTAGGCGATCAGCTGAGTCTCTTGGCTATGATCGGCCAAAAGGGTGTGCGCTTGTTCAATCGCTTTATGTTCTAGATGACCACCGCCAATCGTCCCGATGATCTCATTTTCCGTGACGATCATCTTGGTGCCGCTCTCCCTTGGGGTGGAGCCTTTGTGCTGGGCTACCGTGATTAAAATCGCTGGGGTATTCGAGCGACAAAGGCGCTCAAGTGCGGTCAGCCAAGTGCTGTGGTTCATGACTGCGCCTCGCGTTTCATTTGCATAACGCCTTGCAATACACGCTCAGGTGTGGCGGGTGCATCGATCTTAGGTTGATGGGTATAGTTACTCAGGCTTGCGACCGCATCCTTTAGCGCGCACCAAACGGAGATGCCCAGCATAAACGGCGGCTCACCCACAGCTTTAGAGTGGTACACCGTGTCTTCTGGGTTCTTGCGGTTTTCCACCAAGTGCACATTAAAGGTGAGGGGGGTATCGGCAATCGCGGGGATTTTATAGGTCGCAGGCCCGTCTGTCATAAGTCGCCCTTTATCGGACCACACCAACTCTTCGGTGGTCAGCCAGCCCATTCCTTGTATAAAGCCGCCCTCAATCTGACCAATGTCGATGGCCGGGTTAAGTGAGGCACCAACATCGTGAAGGATGTCGGTCCTCAGCACTTTGTATTCACCGGTGAGTGTATCGATGATCACCTCGCTGCACGCAGCCCCAAACGCGAAGTAATAAAAAGGGCGGCCGCTGGCGGTTTCTCGGTTGTAATGGATTTTTGGGGTTTTGTAGAAACCGGTGCTCGAGAGCGAGACTTGGCCCGTGTAAGCCAGGGCGATGAGTTCATTAAAGCTGATCAACGCATCGCCGGCTTTAACAACGTTGTTATGAAAGTACACTTCTTGTTCTTGGCATCCAAAATGTTCGGCCGCAAAGTTTATTAAGCGCTGTTTTATAATCTGGGCGGCATTTTGTGCGGCTTTACCATTTAAGTCTGTCCCCGATGATGCGGCCGTTGGCGATGTATTGGGCACTTTGCCGGTGTGGGTGGCTGTAATGCTGATGCGATCAATATCGACCTGAAACTCCTCGGCCACAATCTGAGCCACCTTGGTGTTTAGGCCTTGGCCCATCTCAGTACCGCCGTGGTTAAGGTGGATACTTCCATCGGTATAGATGTGGATCAGCGCCCCGGCTTGGTTCAAGAAACTGTTGGTAAAGGAGATGCCGAATTTCACCGGTGTCAGCGACAGCCCTTTTTTAAACACGGGGTTGGATCGATTAAAAACCTCGATGCGGGTGCGGCGGGCTTCGTAATCGCAGCTGTCTTTTAAATCACCGATCAACTCATCCAGAAAGTTGTCTTCCACGGTTTGATGGTAGTGGGTGATGTTGCGAGTATCCTTACCGTACAGGTTGCGTGTGCGCACTGTAAGTGGGTCGAGCTTTAAGAAGCGCGCGATGTGATCCATCACCTCCTCAATGGCGATGATGCCTTGGGGGCCGCCAAAGCCTCGAAACGCGGTATTGGAGGCCGTGTGAGTTTTGCAACGGTGCCCAATAATCGTGGCATTACCTAGGTAATAGGCGTTGTCGGCATGAAACATCGCCCTATCAACGATAGCACCAGAAAGGTCGGGGGAGTAACCGCAATTACCCGCAAGCTCCATGTGTAGTCCTTGAAGTAAGCCTTGCTCATCAAAGCCCACGGTATAGGTGACATAAAACGGGTGGCGTTTGCCGGTCATCTGCATGTCATCGCTTCTGGCTAAACGCATTTTGGTCGGACGACCTGTTTTTGCTGCAATCACCGCACACAAACAAGCGACACCGGCTGATTGCGTTTCTTTACCACCAAAGCCGCCGCCCATCCGGCGCATATCCACAACCACTTGGTTCATAGGGATGCCCAGCACCTCGGCAACCAACTTTTGCACTTCGGTTGGGTTTTGGGTCGAGCTGTACACCAACATGCCACCATCTTCGGTTGGCATCACGCTCGCCACTTGCGACTCAAGGTAAAAATGCTCCTGACCTCCAATGTGCAGTTCGCCCGAGAGGGTGTGTGGTGCCTGTTTGAGTGCGCTAGCCGCATCCCCCAACGTGTGGGTATGGCTCTCTTGTACAAAATGTTTCTGCTCTAGAGCGGTTTTAACATCCAAGATGGCGTCCAACACTTCGTACTCGATGTTAGCGCGATGCGCAGCCTCACGAGCCCGCTCGGGGCTTGTGGCCGCAACCGCGATCACAGGTTGTCCTACGTACTCGACCTTTCCATCGGCCAACAGTGGGTCACCCGGAAACACGGGGCCGATGTCAAGCTCGCCCGGGATATCTTGAGCGCTAATGACGGCCGCGACCCCTTCAAGCCAACAGCTCGAGAGGTCCATCGTGGCAATCGTGGCGTGAGCATGTGGGCTCGGTAGGGCGTACACATGCAGCTGGTTTGGAGACTCTAACCGATCATCAATGTAGGTGGCTTCGCCGCTCACGTGCTTGGTGGCGCTTTCGTGAATCCGTTTTTTGCCCACGCCCGTGGTCAGGTCGGCTTTAAAGCGCGCTTCTAACTCGGTTTGGCTGAGTTTTTCGACCGTATGGCTCATGAGTGCGCCTCCTCGGGTAGGTAATGTTCAATCCGGTAGGAGTGCTTGGCCTCGATCTCCATAAAGAAGCGTACCAAGAGGTTTTGAGCGATCAATTCGCGGTAGGCTTGGCTCGCTCGTGCGTCGCTCATTGGTGTAAAGTCCGACGCGATCATCTTCGCGGCCGCCTCAATACTCTCGAGCGACCAAGGTTGGCCCGTTAAAGCTTGCTCGGTTAAGTGTGCGCGTTTAGGAATGGCCGCCATGCCGCCAAATGCCAGTACCGCTTCTCGAACCACGCCATCATCAACCCACACCTGAAAAGCGCCCATCACGGCGGATATATCATCATCGAGACGCTTGGAGACTTTATAAAGGCGATAGTGTGAATCTGTATCCCGTTTTGGCAAGGTGATTAAGTGGATGTATTCGCCGCATTGTAGTTCGGTTTGCTTGTAGTCGATAAAAAAGGACTCCAGCGGCAGGCTGCGCTCGCCTTTGCCTGAACGCAGCGTGATGCTGGCTTTAGCGGCGATCAGTGCTGGTGGGCTATCTCCAATGGGGGACGCATTGGCAATGTTGCCGCCAAGTGTTCCTTGGTTGCGAATCTGCAAAGAGGCAAAGCGGTGAAGCAGGCTTTCCCACTCGGGGTCCCACTGTTTAAGATCCTTTAGAGCATCGGTGAGGGACGTGGCCGAACCGATCGTGAGGCTGTCTTCATGCCAGTGAGTGCCTTTGAGTGAGTCCACCTGATTAAGGTGGATCAGCGTTGGTAAGGTTTTGTGTTTCTGGGTTACTTCCAACGCAAGGTCGGTCCCGCCGGCCAGTAATGCTGCATCCGGGTAGAGTGTGAGCAGTTCATCCAACTGATCGAGGCTGGTGGGCGAGAAGGCTCTTAGCTGGTCATACTGAAGACTAGGGCTTTCTTGGGCGGTAAATGCGTTAAGTTGCTCGGCGGTTTGAACGCTTTGTTGTTCAAAGCGGTCAACCGACTTGCCGGCCAAAATCGAGTCGGCGGCATTCAGGATCGGCTGGTAGCCTGTGCAGCGGCACAGATTACCGGATAAACAGGTTTTCATATCGGGCGAGGCCGTTGATTTATCCATCGCAAAGAGCGACATAACAATCCCAGGGGTGCAAAAACCACATTGTGATCCATGATGATCCACCATCGCCGCTTGGACTTTGTGCAGTGATTGATCGTTTGCTGTCAGGTGTTCAACCGTGATCAGTTGCTTCCCATGAAGGGCGCCAATAAAGGTCATGCAGCTGTTAATGGATCGGTACACTAACGGCTGTTCAGACTGATCACTTGGTTCGGCTAACACCACCGTACACGCGCCGCAGTCACCTGAGGCGCAGCCCTCTTTGGTGCCGGTTAAACCCTCTTGTTTTCGAAGGTAATTGAGCACCGTAGTGTTTGGGTCGATCTGTTCCAATGTGATGGGGCAGTCATTCAGCAAAAAACGGATCACCGGCGTACTCCTGAAATTAGGTCTAATGAGCTTATATTTTTTCTGACTTTTGGGTCAATAAAAATTGATAAGCAATTGATAGGCCAACCATTCTCTGTATAAAAAGCCGTTTTTGACGGATATATGCTTCAAAACAGTGCGCACGTCCTCATTCGCGCTTAAATCGGGAGCGATTTCTCCTGATAGACCGTTTTAATCAAATCGCCCAAGCGCTCGATGGAGGCTTCAAAAGTGTGATCCATCGGTTCCGTGTAATTAAGACGCATGCAGTTTTTGTACTTGTCTTTGGCCGAAAAGAGGACGCCTGGAGCGATGCTGACTTGAATGTCGGCCGCTCGGTTATTGAGCTCCACTGTATCAATCTTCGCGTTTAACTGAACCCATAATACAAAGCCGCCCGTGGGATAGCTGATGCGGGTATCGCTGGGAAAGTATGCCTGAATCATCTGGATCAATTGATCTCGATGGGCCAGGTATTGGGTACGCATCTTACGCAAGTGGCGCTCATATCCGCCTTGGGCGATGAACTCTGCAATACCAAGCTGCGATACGGTGGAGGTACTCGCTGTGACCACGTATTTCATCCGCATAACCTGTTTTAGGTAACGCCCGGGCGCTACCCAGCCAACACGAAAGCCCGGTGCTAACGTTTTCGAGAACGATGAGCAATACAGCACCCGACCTTCGGTATCCATGGACTTGATCGAGGGTGGCCTGGGCACTTGGTAAGCAAGGTCCCCATAGATGTCATCCTCAATGATAGGAAGGTCGTACGCCGCGGTTAGGTCCAAAAGAGCCTGTTTGTTGCTATCGGGCATGGTGTAGCCCAGCGGGTTATTGCAGGTAGGCGTAATTTGTAGTGCCTTAATTGGCCACTGCTCCAAGGCCATCTCTAGGGCTTCTAAGCTGATGCCGGTTTCTGGGTGGGTGGGGATCTCCAACGCTTTTAAGCCTAACGCCTTCATGATCTGCATCGAGCCGTAAAAGCTCGGTGAGTCTACGGCGATGATGTCCCCAGGTTCCGCAATGGCGAGCAAGCTGGCCGAGAGGGCTTCTTGGCAACCGTTGGTAATGACCAGGTCTTCCGGGTGTAGGCGGCAACCTGAATCCACCATGATGCGGGCAATTTGCAAACGCAGATTAGGGGACCCTTTAAGTGTTTCATACGAGAGGGTTTCACTGACGGGCTTATGCCGGTTGATGTCACTCATCAGCTTGGTCAGTGGCTTGAGGGTTGGGGCATTCAGGTAAGGCACAGCACGACTGAGCTGGGTAAAGTCCGGCTTGGTTTGCGCGCATAGTAGCCCAAGCACTTCATCCCAATGGGCCACTTCCAGTGGTTTTTGGGCAGGCCTTGAAATGTTGGGCAGCTGGACTCGTTGTTTGGCTCGGTTAAGCACATAGTAGCCAGATTTGGGGCGAGGCTCCGCCCAGCCGTCGGCTTCCAACAGCCGAAAGGCTTCCTGAACGGTCGAGATACTTACCCCGTGAGCTTGGTGAAGCTCCCGAATGGAGGGGAGTTTATCACCAGCGGTGTAAAAGCCCTCTTCGATTCGGCTTTGAAGTTGCTGCGCCAGTGACTCGTACAGTTTCATCTCGTTTTCCTAATGCGTTGTCGGCTTGGACGATTCGTCATTACAGATTGGTTTCAAGAAACCAGTACAGATCAGATAGTTCTTATCTGTGTCGGTTAAAATAATCTGTTACTGAATCTGTAATGGTTTCAGTCTAATCCCTACACTGTTCAACATGCAATAACCGATCAAAAGGAGAGCCCCCATGTTGATCCTATCTGTGTTGAGACCCTTAGCTTCCAAGCTGGCCACGTATCAGCAACGTTACCTCACTCGAAAAGCACTTAAATCATTAGATGCCAGTGCGTTAAAAGACATCGGCATTAGCCGAGCCGATGCGCTTTGCGAGGCGCAAAAACCGTTCTGGAAAGCATAAGGTTATTACAGCAAGATTTATGGAGATTAAGTGAACAAACTGTTGCACAAGGCTTAGGAACCAAAGCCTAAGCGGCAGGCTCAGAGATAATACAGAGTGAAGAGATTTTGTAAGGCGGCTACTACTCAAAGGTGCTTCATTTCGACACAAGCCAAAATGTTTAGCCGCGCTTCACTCATCATTGATTATCAAAAAGGAGGTTGGCGATGTCACAAGAATTTCGCCAAGTGCGTTTGCACGAGATTGCCGATGTAAATGAGTTCGTATCACCCATTACGCAAGAAGAAAGCATCAACATGCGAAGCCCGGCCGAGAAGGTCGTAACCGACTTCCATAAAGTGCAACCGATAACGATCTCTAAGTCGGCACCCTTAGACGAAGCGCACGAATTAATGAAGAGCCAGCATGTACGTTTATTGCTGGCGGTTGATCAACAAGGCGAATTTGTCGGTGTGATCACTTCACGAGAAGTGCTGGGCCGAAATGCGATGGCGTACATGCAGCAAAACGGTATTGCGCGTGAAGATGTGCAGGTTAAGCACATCATGGTGCCTAAAAAACGCCTAAGCGCCATCACTTTGGAGCAGGTCAAACAAGTCAAGATTGGCGACATTATGCAGACTTTGTCCGCATCGGGTGAGCAACACCTATTGGTGGTCGACAGTGCTGCCAGCACAAAGAAAGTTTGCGGCATTATTTCGGCCAGTGATGTGTCCCGCCGATTAAAAGTAGGCTTCGATGTACTGCTTGGGGCCAAAAGCTTTGCCGATGTTGAGAAAGTTGTTGTCGGTGCGGCGTCCTTCTAAACGAATCCTAGGAAAAGTGGCTCATTCTGTTTTGTGAGCCAATCAATTCCTTTATACTTAGCGCACTTTTCTAAGCTCGTAATGTGAACCATTACGGGCTTTTTTATTAAAGGCTGATCGTAAGCAAGTGAGGTGACTGGCGTAGTGAACGTTCCAACCGCAATTTCTTCTGAGTTTTGGCAAAAAGTCCAAACCATTGCCCACGAAAAGGAAGCCCCTTTTCTGGTTGTCGATTTAAACACCATCCGGGAAAAGTACCTAGAACTGGCTAAAGGCTTCGATTTTGCGAAGATTTTTTATGCCGTTAAAGCGAATCCCGCAGAAGAAGTGATCCAACTGCTAGCGGATTTGGGATCTAACTTTGATATCGCCTCCGTTTATGAACTTGATCGTGTTTTAAAATTCAATGTTGACCCTGTCAGGATTAGCTACGGAAATACGATCAAAAAGCGCAAAGACATCCAATATTTCTATGAAAAAGGCGTGCGCTTATTTGCGACCGACTCTGAAGCGGATCTTAGAAACATTGCTGAGCTTGCGCCAGGGTCGTCCGTTTACATCCGAATTCTAACCGAAGGCGCGGAAGGGGCGGATTGGCCGCTGTCCCGTAAATTTGGTTGCTCGCCGGAAATGGCGTTTGAGCTTGCCGTTATGGCTCGTGAGTTAGGCTTGGTGCCTTACGGTGTGTCTTTCCATGTGGGTTCCCAGCAGCGTGAAATTGATACGTGGGACGGTGCCATTGCTAAGGTAAAAGTGGTGTTCGAGCGATTAGCGAACGAGCACGGCATCTTCCTTAAGATGATCAATATGGGTGGCGGCTTTCCGGCTCAATACCTTCAGAAAAACAACGACATATCGGTGTACCTTGAAGAGATCTCCCGTTTCTTGGCGGAAGACTTTCCGGATAATATTCCGGAGGTCATTTTAGAACCAGGACGCTCCCTAGTAGGGGATTCGGGGGTGATGGTATCCGAGGTTGTTTTGATCTCGCGTAAGTCATCAACCGCCCTAGAGCGTTGGGTTTACACCGATGTCGGTAAGTTTAATGGTTTGATCGAAACCTTAGATGAGGCGATTAAGTACCAGATTTTGACCGAGCGTGATGGCGAAACCGAAGAGGTGGTATTAGCCGGGCCTACGTGTGACAGCATGGATATCATGTACGAGAACCACAAATACGCCTTGCCGTTGGATTTACACATTGGCGATAAGCTCTATTGGCTAGCGACAGGGGCTTACACCAGCAGCTATTGCTCGGTTGAGTTTAATGGCTTTCCTCCGTTAAAGACTTATTTTATATAAAGAAAGTGACAAAACCGGCTTAGGCCGGTTTTTTGTTTGGGGTAGGGGTAGAAAGTACAATTTACATTTGAAAGGTTTTGTAAACCTTGTGCTTAGCAGTGCAAATTGTTCTAAAATAATAATAAACGTGAAAACGGTGGTGGCACAAAGATGGACAGTCGTGCACAAGAGCGTCCAAAGCAGTCGGCCTTGGGGATTGAGGTGTATTTTGCGGGGTATTATGACCCCGGCTTATCGGTATTTACGCCGGACTCTGGTAACGAATCTTTCCTTGGGTATCACCGTAAGTTATGGCTGCAGCCTCATTATCTGGAAGTGCTGTTGCACCCAAATGATCGCAGTGACTTTGCGCGGTTTATCAGCCATCTTTCCGACCCTTCTTTGCATCAACACCACGCTTTCCGGTTTAAAGACAGCTTAGGTCGCTATGTCTCGGTCAGCCTTGAAGCGGCATTTGTGGGTAAAAGGGTGCGATTCACTCTGGCCATTAAAGCGTACCCTACGGTGTATCAGGCCAATATTCCTGAATCGCCTGCCGGGTCAAATGAGTGGATGGCCGAAAATGCCTATCACTATCTCAACATTGTTGGGGCCGTCGTCATTACGTTAAATGTGCGTGGTGAAATTACGTTAATCAACCGTTTTGCCTGCCGTTTGCTGCGCATCGACCAGGAGAATGCGATAGGACTTAATTGGTTTGATCGTTTTATCCCATCAGAAGACCGCTCCACCGCAAAGCAAGCCTTCGAGCGCCTAATGAAAGGGGATCATACGCCCCGGCAAGAGGTCGAGCGCCCCATCATTACATCGCTTGGCGAGCGACGTGTGATCCGTTGGTTTAACCAAGTTTTGATCCGTGCGGATGGTAGTCGATACGGTATTTTATCAGCCGGCACAGACATCACCGTTCAAGAGGAGATGCTTGCAGAGTTCTCTTTAGTGAAAGCGATGGTGGATAACAGCATAGAGCCGATTATCTGTGCTTCTCCGCACGATCAATTTAGGATCATCTACGCGAATCAGGCGGCCCTTCGGCATTATCAGGTTAACAGCCAGCAGCTCTACCTCACCACCATTCAAGACTGGAATGTGTCTATTTCCCAAGAGGATCTGGATCAATACTGGCAAGACATTCAGCACAAACCGTGTCAATTTGTAACCTATCATACCCTGTCCGATGGCACTGAAATTCCGGTTGAGGTGCGCTCGAATGGTTTTGAGTTTCGTGGGGAGCAATACCTTATCTGTGTGATTCGTGATCTTCGCTTACAGCGGGAATACGAAGAAGCGGTGGAGAGTGCCGAAGCGAAATCTCAGCTGTTACTAGAACACAGTAAAGAGGGGATTTTTGGCCTGGATTTAGACGGCACCGTGACCTTTGCAAATCCCGCCGCCGCACAAATGCTGGGCTTGGATCTTGATGAGATTGTGGGGGAAGACGGCCATCGTCTGTTTCATCATTCGCGCATCAATGGGGAGGCGTACCCAAAAGAGGAATGCCCCATGTTGCTTGCCATCGAGGAGGCAACGCACCATCGAGTGGATGGCGATGTTTTTTGGCGTAAAGATGGCTCCTATTTCCCGGTTGAGTATTGGAGCTCGCCGATTTTTCATAGCCATACTGTGAACGGTGCTGTGGTTACCTTCCATGATATTACTCACCGAAAAAATGCCGAAGAGCGCATCCGTTACTTGGCGTATCACGATTCACTGACGGGCTTGCCAAATCGCCGGTATTTTCAGGAGGCATTGGTCCAAGTGTTGGATCAAAACCGCCGCATAGATCAATCGTGTGGCTTGTTGATGATGGACCTTGATCACTTTAAAGAGATCAACGACACACAAGGGCACCCGGTGGGAGATGCCTTGCTGGTGGAGGTTGCCGATCGGATTAGCCAGGTGCTGCGCTCGTCCGATACCTTTGCGCGTTTAGGGGGCGATGAGTTTGCGATTGTGCAAGCGGAAGTAAAAGAACCCATCGATACAGCGGCGTTAGCCGAAAAGATACTGGAGTGCTTTGAAGAGCCCTTTATGGTGTCTGGGATTGCTATACGCACTTCAGTCAGTTTGGGTTTGGTGATTTGCGATCGGAAATTGACCGCCGAGGAGTGGGTATCGCAAGCCGATACGGCGCTTTACCGAGCCAAGGAGGCAGGGCGTAATCACTATCTGTTCTATGAACTTGCAATGACAGAGGCCGTTAAACGCGACGCTGAACTTGTCGCCATGATGAGTCAAAGCTCATTCTTAAAAGAGCTTTGCGTGGTGTATCACGCGCAACATGATACCCGCACGGGGGCGATCTCGGGACTGGAGGCCTTGGTGCGCTGGCATCACCCTGAAAAGGGGCTGGTGGATACCGAATCCTTCATTCATATCGCCGAGAAGCGCGGGCGCATCAACGAGGTAGCGCTCTGTGTGGTTAAACAGGTGTGCTCCGATGTGCAGCAATGGTTGGACTTAGGGATCTCTTTCGGTCGTGTGGGGATTAACGTATCACCGATCCAGATGCGCAACCAGATGTCGATGATTGACCTTTTCGATATGATCGATGCCAGCGGTACGCCGTTGGAGTTTTTGGAGGTCGAGGTCACCGAGTCGGCTTACATGGATGCCTCACCCAAAACGCTTGAGTTGATCAATCAATATACGGCCAAGGGGCTGCATTTGGCGGTCGATGACTTTGGAACGGGCTATTCGTCCATGGTGACGTTGCGCCAGCTAAATGTCTCGCGTCTTAAGATTGATAAAAGCTTTATTGAAGATCTCTCGGAGTCTTTACCGGACAGTACCATCATCCAAGCAACGGTGGCGCTTGGTCACTCGTTGGCATTGGATGTTGTTGCAGAAGGGGTTGAAACGAAATATCAATATGATGTGTTAAAAGCCCTTAAATGCGATCACATCCAAGGCTTTTATCTCTCTAAACCTGAAAGCTTTGATGAAACAACGGCCCGTTTAACGAAGTTGGAGCAGTAAAGCCACTAGCGCCGGTTTAGATGATGTAGAAATCCCCGGTGTGGTCGTCTTTTTCTTGTTCGCTGTACCATTCCACAAACTGATCGGCTGGGCAGGGTTTGCAGATGTGATAGCCCTGCGCGTGTTTGCACTGCAAATCACCGAGAATGGACAGCGTGTTTTGATCCTCTACGCCCTCGGCTATGGTTTCTAAACCAAAGCTCTGTGCAAGACCAATGGTCGATTTCACAATGGCGGCATCTTGGTCGTCAGTCATCAATTCGTCAACGAAGCTTCGTTCGATTTTCAAGGTGCTGATCGGCAAGCGTTTTAGGAAGCTCAGCGACGAGAAGCCCGTACCAAAATCATCAATGGCCATATGAATCCCGAGCGTGTTGAGATCTCGTAAGGTGGTTTCGGCTCGTTCCGGGTCAGTGATAAAGGCACTTTCGGTGATCTCAATTTCCAACCATTGGGACTCCACATTGTAGGCGTGCAATAAGGAGGCAATCTCGCGTGCCAGTGACTGGTCGACGAGGTTTTTGGCCGATAGGTTGATGGCGATCGGTAAAATAACCCCCATTTGCTGCCACTCTACAATTTGTTTTATGGCACGCTCAATAACCCAACGGCTCAGTTGATGAATGATGTCGCCCATCTCCGCAAGCGGAATAAACTCATCTGGGGGTATGCGGCCAAGCTCCGGATGCTCCCAACGAATCAGGGCTTCGCAGCCGGAGCAGGTGTTGTCCTTTAAGTTGATGCGCGGCTGGTAATGCAGCGTTAACTGGTTTTCACGAATCGCAAGGCCAAGTTCGGCCATTAGTTTCAGGCGTCTTGGGGAGTGCGCATCAAAATTAACGTCATAAAACATCAGTGATGATGAGTGTGATTTTGCGCTGTACATAGCAACGTCGGCACATCTCAATAAGTCGTGCGAGTTTGAGCCTTGTTCTGGGTAGATCGAGATTCCCAAACTGCCGCCTAGCTCCAGTGTGGCGCCTTTGACGTTAATGGGTTGGCGAACCATATCGGTCAGTTGCGTGGCAAAATGCAGAATCTCGGTGCTGTGTTTAAAGTGGGTAAAGAGCACAGCAAACTCGTCGCCGCCCAGTCGGTACAAGTGCGCGTTATGTAAGGAGACGATCTGCTTTAAGCGGTCAGCCAGCTGAACCAAGAGTTGATCGCCAATGTGGTGACCAAGGGTGTCGTTGACCTCTTTAAAGCGATCTAAATCCAGCAGCATCATCGCGACCCGGCGTTGATGGATGGAGGCCTCGGTAATGGCGCGTTGGGCATCCTGGTGTAGTTGGGTTCGGTTGGCTAAATCGGTCAGTGAGTCGTGACTGGCGCGGTATTCAAGCTCTTCTTGGTAAGCGATCAGCTCTCGCTCTGTGGCTTTCCAGTCAGATAAATCATAAGCGATGGCCAGATAATGGTCTTGGTCACTGTCTGCGTCATGAATCAGAGCAGGGGACATCATGACGGGGATCTCTTTGCCGTCTTTAGTGATGTAGGTCCACTCTTGTTCTAGATTGTTGGCTTCAAGCTGGCTAAAAACCGCTTGGTGGTCCGCCTTAATAGGGCGTTTGAGTGCGTGGGACAGATCCGCGGCACGGCGCTCAAGCTCCAGTGGCTTAATCAAATCGGCGAATGCCGTTCTTCCCACTAACTCAGTGGCATCAAAACCCAGTAAGGCTTCCGCGGCATGATTAAAGCTTTGAATGATCCCTTGATGGTCGGTGGTGATGATGGTGTAGCGAGCACTGTCGATGATGGCTGTGTGCAGTGAGTCCAGCTTTATGATGGTCTCTTCGGCACTTCGATAATCTTGGATGTTATGGATGGTGCCAATGATGTGTTGTTCGTCATTGATCGAGAACGTATTCAGTGTGACCTGCGTCCAGAACGGCGTGCCATCAAGCTTAGAGTGCATCCACTCGAAAACCGGTTTGTTCCCCTTCAAGGTCAAATCGATCATCATTTGGGCTTTTTCGTAAGAGCATTTCCCATCGGGTTGCTCCGAGGGCGAGAAAAAACCCGGATGTTGTCCAATCACATCGGCACGTCGACAACCAAACATGGTCAGCGCAGTGCTATTGCATTCCACAATGGTGTTATTGCGCGTAATAAAGATGGCATCCGCGCATTGATCAAAGAGTACACGGTATTTTTGCTCGCTTTCCTTAAGAACGTAATAGTTCTCAATTTGGCTGATCAAGTCAGCAATCGAAACAGCAAAAACAACCTCTTCTTTGGTCCACTCCCGATGCTCTCCTTTGTGCTTTAAGCAAAGGATGCCATTGAGTTTGCCTTCCTTCATAAGGCCAATGTCGAGTAGAGATGTAACACCGGCTTCTTTTAGGTAAGCGCTGCACAAAGCTTGCGTGCGATAGTCGGTTTCTACATCGGATACGCTGACGATCCGCTCGGTTGTAACGGCTTCGAAATACTCAGGGTAGTGGTCCAGTTCCAAAGAGCCTTGAGGCATAAAACGGTCAGTTGCCAGCTCATAATAGTGGTTGCATAGCATGGTGTTGGCGCTTAAGCGCCATGAGCTTGCGCAGGCGACATGAAGGGCGGTGGCGGTCTCTCTTAAAATGTACTGGATAGAGCGCTCTTTGCCTTGGGTCCAAAGTTGTTGTTCACGAATGATTTTTACATACGTGAGCCTCAGGCCTTCAATGTCTGGATTGTTAATGATTTGATGCATAGCAACTGACAAAGCTCTAATACGTTGGAAAGATGGATACCTTTCCTTGGTATTACAGATCCTGATCAGAGGACTATTTTGTCATATTTGAAAAGTCCCATACAAACTAGGTTAGTCAAGAATGGGCAATATCGGAAGCAGACCGACTAAAAATAAGCCGGTCTGCAGGGTGGGGCAGAAAGAATTACTGCAGTACGCCGTTTTCGTCGTAAAACGCTTGGGTGCTGTAGTCACTTTCAGGTAGTCGGCTGATAGAGCCTTGCTCGGTCACGTAATCAACAAATGACTTCGCATAATCAAGGTAAGTATCTACCACTCGGCCGTCGTTAAACACGATGCCAAAGGTGTCATAACCATCCTTGCCTTGTGCGATGTAGTTGTTGGTAGCAACGATCACGGAATCGGTATCGCCCAGAGTGCTCCAGTCGGTATCGGCTTTGCGTTTGATCTGTACGTTAAAGAAGCGGCTGCCTTTGGCTTGAGACAGATCAACGTCCCAGCGAAGGCCAGACGCGTATGGGTAAGCGCCCGTTGAGCCGCCTTCGGACAGGGCGTAATCCAGCGCGTCTTCAAGTGTTGATTTGATTTCGGCGCCTGTCATCTCAAGCTCAACAATGGTGTTGGCAAAAGGAAGCAGGGTGTAGGCATCGCCAATGGTGATATCGCCTGCGGCCAAGTCAACGCGAACGCCGCCCGCGTTTTGGATCGATACATCCGAGCGTAAGCTCATCTCTTTAAAGGCCAATGCGACTACGTTCGAAATATCGCTGCCATGAGAGGCCGTATCGGATACGTCACACAGAGTGCTTTGGCCTTGGCCTGGGATTCGTTCAAGACAAAGGTCATCAGTGCTGGTGCCAATGACTTGGGTTTGCAGGGTGTCTACCTCATCTGCAAAGCCTGCTAATACAGCTGCTGCATCGGCATCGGGTTCAATGAAGCTAAAAAGGCCGGACTCGGTCAGGGTTGTTGCAACCGCGTCGTATTCGCTACCGGATAACTCAACATCATTTTGGGTCAGCGTGTCACCTAAAAGCAGGTGCGGCTGGCCAGAACAGGATTTAACCTGACCATCTTCATTGAACGTCACGTTAAGCTCGCCAACCACGTAGGAGTATTGCCAAGCTTGAACAACGCAGACGGTATCGCCATCGGCGTTGCTCACACGTGTTGGGTATTCACCTTCTGGGTTTAAACCGAAGTCGGCATAGCCGCTGCCCAATAGACTGTGCGAGTCGCCGCCAACGATAACGTCAACATCCGTCAGTTGGCTGGCTAGGGTGAGGTCGTTTGCGTATTGGTAATGCGTCAGCAGAACGATGCGGTTAATGCCTTGTTCTTTTAACTCATCAATGTAGTACTGGGCAGTTTCGGTTTCGTCCAAAAATTCGGTCGTAGCGTCTGGGCTTGATGAGTTTTTCGTTTTAGAAGCAATGTCTAAACCGATAATGGCAACGGTTTCACCCTCAACTTCTTTTAAAAGGTAAGGTTGGAAATAATCGGTTTGGCTATTAAGCGCTAAGGGCGACACGCCAAGTTCAGGCACCACGTTGGCGGCCAAAGCAACGGTGTTGCAGTTGCCTTCGTTTAGCCAATCAAGAAATTGAACAAGGCCTTCATCCCCGTCATCGAATTCGTGGTTACCCAGTTCAAACGCATCAAAGCACACCTCGTTCATCAAGGCCGCATCCGCTTCCCCTTTGAATAGGGTGTAGTAGAGGTCGCCTGTGATGGCATCACCTGCGTGCAGCTTCAAAACAGGGTCGCTGTTGGCACTGGCCAGTTGATCAATCATCGCAACAACGCGAGGGAAGCCACCGATCTCAACATCGGTTTCCACTCCGTCCACAGTTAACGTGGTGCTTTCGCTGTCTAGGTGCGAGTGGTGGTCGTTGATGTGCAAGAGTTTCAGTGTGATCTCTTGGGATGAATCGCTGTTGCAGCCGGCTACCAGTGCTGCGGTTGCGAAAATAGGCAAGTACCTCAACTTCATTGATGACGTCTCCATGTGTGTCATACCGTTTTTTAGTGCACCACAGGCTAAACGATGTTGATGACAAAATGGCGTCAGTTATAAGAAACAAAAAAGGCGCACAAGGCGCCTTTTTGGTGATTACATAAACAACTTACTTGTTGTTTTTGCTAAAGCGCTTCTCCCAGAAGTCTGCGCCTTTGATGCCCAGAGCTTTCGGGTTAAACGTGTAAGTGTCCGTGCCTGATTTATGCTGCTGCTCGTAGTCGCGCAGAGCACGGATAGCAGGCTTAGCCATGAAGAAGATCACCAGAATACCTACGATATTCAACCATGCCATCAAGCCAACGCCAACGTCACCTAAGCCCCATGCCAAGTTAGCTGTTTTGATGCCGCCGTAGAAGGTAGAGGACAGCAGAGCCAGCTTCAGCAGGAAGTCGAACCCAGGCATTTTAAGTGTGCGCTTAAGGTAAGCCAGATTGGTTTCAGCGATGTAGTAGTACGCCAAAATGGTCGTGAAGGAGAAGAAGAACAGAGCCAGAGCAACAAACGGCTCACCCACACCCGGTAGAACTTTTTCAACAGCCGCTTGCGTAAAAGCCGGGCTGTTAGCGGCCATGTCAGCTGCTAGGTTCTGAATGATGAATACGCCTTCGCCGATGCCGTGTACGTTGTACGCGCCAGTGATCAAAATCATGAAGGCCGTAGCGGTACATACAAACAGAGTATCGATGTAAACAGAGAAGGCTTGAACCAGACCTTGCTGTGCAGGGTGCTGAACTTCGGCCGCGGCAGCCGCGTGAGGGCCTGTACCTTGACCGGCTTCGTTAGAGTAAACACCACGTTTTACACCCCAGCCAATCGCTGCGCCAAAGCCTGCTTGTGCTGTGAATGCATCGTTAACGATCAAAGAGATAACCGCAGGAAGCTCGTTGATGTTCAGAGCAACGATAGAGCAAGCGATTACGATGTAGGCCAAAGCCATGAAGGGCACAACAACCTGTGTGAAGCTTGCAATACGCTTAACGCCACCAAAGATGATGAACGTAAGAATCATTACGATCACAACCGCTGTGATGATTTTGGTAACGCTCAGGTCGCCCATCGATGTTTCGATGATAGAACCTGTTCCGAATGCGATTTCAGCGGCCTTACCGATGCTGTTTGACTGTACACCCGGCAGTAACAAACCACATGCGATGATGGTCGCGATAGCAAAAATCCATGCAAACCACTTTTGACCCATGGCTTTCTCGAAGTAGAAAGCAGGACCGCCGCGGTATTGGCCTTCGTGTTCTTCCTTGTACAGCTGACCTAGCGTTGACTCAACGTACGCTGTTGCTGCACCCAAGAAAGCAACAACCCACATCCAGAACACAGCGCCAGGACCACCGAAACCGATCGCGGCCGCAACACCAGCGATGTTACCAGTACCTACACGGCCGGACAGAGATACGGCAAGCGCTTGGAAAGATGAGATGCCTTTTTCTGAGCTGGTGCCCGAAAACAGCAGACGCCACATTTCGCCGAACATGCGAACTTGGACGAAGCGAGTCAAGATAGAGTAGAACAATCCGGCACCCAAGCATAAGTAGATTAATGCAGGGCTCCAGATGATACCGTTTAGGGCATCAACGATGGATTCCATAGTTTTCTCCGATAGGTGGTGGGGTTATCCCCGTTATTATTAAGGCTGCAAATTCTATAGAGATTGCGCAAGTGTTTTTTCCTGTTATTCGTTATTTGGCGTGAAAGATGATTATAAGTAAACATATAGACAAGATTTTTTCATGTATAACGGGGTTGGCGTAATAAAAAGTATCATTATCTGCATCACTTATGATGTAGGAGTAGCGACAACTAGCGAAAGGTTTTTGCGGCGGGTTTGCAAAGGTGTCTTCTTGTACGATCTGGCTTATGATGTCACGCCTATATAAAAGGATATTGGATGCGGTATGTATTCGCTGATTATTTTTGATTGGGACGGCACGGTGATTAATTCCACCGCTAAAATTGTGGCCAGTATGCAGGCGGCGGCCAGTGATGTGGGCTTAAGTCATCCCAGTGATGATGTGGTTCGTAATATCATAGGTTTAGGGTTGCCTGAGGCGATCTTGATGATGTTCCCAAAGATCAAACCAGAGCAAATGGAGCCGATGAAAGCTCGATACGCGTATCATTACGTTGAGCAAAACCACGCTGAGGCGACCTTGTTCCCGTTGGCCAAAGAAACACTGGAAGCGCTGAAGCAAAAAGGATACCGATTGGCGGTAGCGACGGGAAAAAGCCGCCTCGGGCTAGATCGGGTTTTGGAGGAAACCGGGTTGGCGCATCTTTTTGAGATTACTCGGTGCGCGGATGAAACGGCATCCAAACCGCATCCGCACATGTTAAACGAGATTTTGGCAGAAACCGGCGTGCCTGCGGAGCATGCCATTATGGTGGGTGATACAGAATACGACCTAGAAATGGGCGAGCGAGCAGGGATGGGGTGTATTGCAGTCACGTATGGTGCACATGCACCAGAGAGGCTGCATCCATACAACCCGTTATTTACAGCGAATCAATTTGAAGAGATAGGTCATTGGCTCTGCAATCAGGAGGTTATGCGTGAGCGATAATCATTGGGGGGAAACCCGAGATGAAAAACTGGAGTCCGAATTAAACAAAGCGGCTTCAAAAGGTAAAGAGTGGAAGTTAATCGAGAAAATGGTCAATGGGTTGTTCGTAGAGCAGCGCCGTGCCCGTCGTTGGGGAATCTTCTTTAAAACCCTGACGTTTCTTTATTTGTTTGCGTTATTGGTGATCTTTTGGACAAAGCCGTCTTTTGAAGTAGAAGACAGTCATGAATCCGAAGCGCACACTGCTGTCATTGATGTGAAAGGTGCGATCGCTGACGATCAAGATGCCAATGCCGATACCTTGGTGTACTTATTAAGGAAGGCTTTCGAAAACGAACAAGCAAAAGCAGTTGTTTTGCGAATCAACAGCCCAGGCGGAAGCCCGGTTCAAGCGGGATATGTCTATGATGAGATTAAGCGCTTACGAGGTTTATACCCAGAAAAGCCTGTCTATGCGGTGATTATGGATATCGGTGCGTCTGGTGCCTACTACATTGCTGCCGCAGCCGATGAAATCTACGCCGATAAGGCCAGTTTGGTGGGCTCCATTGGTGTGATCTCAAGCAGCTTTGGCTTTGTGGATTTGATGGATAAGCTGGGCGTCGAGCGCCGAGCGCTAACGGCTGGGGAAAATAAGGCCTTCTTGGATCCTTTCCAGCCGCTGCGTGATAGCGATAAGGCTTTTTGGCAGAGTGTACTGAACACCACGCATCAGCAGTTTATCGATCAAGTTAAAAAAGGTCGCGGTGATCGTCTATCGGATGATCCAGAGCTGTTCTCTGGCTTGGTGTGGACGGGTGAGCAAGCGGTGCAAAAAGGTTTGGTCGATGGATTGGGCAGTACGGGTTCAGTTGCGCGGGATGTGATCGGTGTTGAAAACACCGTGTTGTACACGCCTAAAGCCTCTCCGTTGGATGAGTTGGTGGATCGTCTTGGTGTGTCGTTTGCCAAAACGATCTCGACCTCTTTGGGGTTGGGGCAATCGCCGATTCAGTATTAATAGCTCATGGTGCTAACCGCCCTTATAAAAGAGGGTGGTTAGCTAGATTCAGAAAGTCGACTAAACGAATCATTGGCAACCCAATTAATGCATTTGGGTCTGATCCTTCCAAGCGCTCAAACAAAACAATCCCAAGCCCCTCAACTTTAAAGCTGCCAGCGCAATCGAATGGCGCTTCTTTTTCGACATAACGCTCAATCTGCTCACGGCTTAATGCTCGTAAGGTGACATCAAAGCTCACTACATCGGATTGCATGGTTTGATGCGTGCTGTCATACAGTGCAAGTCCTGTATAAAAGGTAATTGTTTTACCTTGCATGGCTAGGAGCTGTTCAACTGCGCGTTCGGCATTGCCGGGCTTGTTCAGAAAGACACCGTCGACCGCTGCAGTTTGATCGGACCCAATGATTAAGTGATTTGGATAATCATCCTTTAGAGCTAAGGCTTTTTGTTCGGCCAAACGAAGCGCCAGTGATTTGGGGCTTTCTTGGGATTTTGGTGACTCATCAATATCAGGACTTGCACACTGAAAATCGTGCGTTAATGTTTCTAAAAGTTGGCGGCGGTATCGTGAACTGGATGCTAAAACGAGTTGAGACATGAAACTTTTGATCTACCTCTTATCTAATCGGGTATGAAAGCGTAAAATAGTCGTGCTTTTTAGCGAATCTACCCCTTTACCCCTTTGACAGGAAGGGCCTTGAGCCCTAGAATTGCGCGCTTATGTCGTACGGTAACTTACCGAAAATAATTGACCCGCGAAAGCTAGCTGAGCGGGAGGTGCGGTTACAAGGTCGTGCCAGTGTCGAAAAGATGCCTAATTTTGTGTCTTTTCTATGTAACGAAGAAGACACCATTGATGTCGATCTTTTGTTTTCACTGGACGAACAAAGAATACGTACTATAAAAGGTGATGCACATGGCAAGGTTCATATGACCTGTCAGCGTTGCCTTGAGCCGGTCGAAGTCGAAGTCCAGGCAGAGTTTAATCTGGCAATCGCGTTCAATGAAGATCGGGCAAAGCAACTGCCCAAATCCTATGATCCATTGATCGTTGAGGACGAAGAGATCGAACTGTTGCAGGTTGTTGAAGAAGAGCTGATTCTCAGTTTGCCGCTTGTTCCATACCACGCGGATTGCACTGTTCAGACTTCATTCGGCGACCAGGACCAGGCTGAGGAATCAGCCTCCGATAAACCGAACCCATTCAGTGTGCTGGCCCAACTGAAGGCCGGTAAGAAATGATTTAGGAGTTATTTACCATGGCTGTACAGCAAAACAAAAAGTCACGCTCACGTCGCGATATGCGTCGCTCTCACGATGCGCTGACTGGCCCAACTCTGTCTGTTGACGCGACTACTGGCGAAACTCACCGTCGTCACCACGTGACTGCAGACGGTTTCTACCGTGGTCGTCAGGTCGTTAACAACGACAGCGAATAAGCTTGATTAATCGCGTCACATTATCCGTTGATGCGATGGGCGGGGACTTCGGTCCCCGCGTTACTCTCCCGGCTTGCCTATCGGCGCTAAGTCGACACAAAGATCTCATTATTCATTGTTACGGTGAATCGTCACATCTTGATGCTGAGCTTTCCCGTTTATCCATTACCCCTGATCTAAAAGATCGTTTGGTCATCGAGCATTGCGGTGAATCTGTCGCGATGGGAGAAAAGCCCTCATCGGCCATTCGTCATCGTCAAGACTCATCCATGTGTCGGGCGGTGAAGCAGGTGGCAGACAAATCATCCGATGCGTGTGTCAGTGCTGGAAACACCGGGGCGCTCATGGCGTTTGGTCGCCAGCATCTGAAGATGCAAGCAGGGATTGATCGCCCAGCCATTATTACCTCGGTGCCGACCTATAACGGGCATTGTCATTTGCTGGACCTGGGTGCCAATGTGGATTGCAGTGCAGAGCATCTCCTGCAGTTTGCCATCATGGGGGCCGTGCTAGCAGAGTTGGTTGATGGTCGAGAACGACCCACTGTTGGACTCTTAAATATTGGCGAGGAAGTCATAAAAGGGAATGAGCAGGTAAAGCTTGCGAATGACCTTATCCGCCAATTTAATGCGCTGAATTACGTTGGGTACGTTGAAGGGCATGGCGTCTTTATGGGCAAAGCCGATGTGATTGTGTGCGATGGTTTTGTTGGGAATATTGCGCTAAAAAGCAGTGAGGGGCTTGCTAAATTGATTGGGCGCAAAGTGCGTCGCAGCTTTATGAAAAATGCCTATCGCCGTCTTATTGCTTGGCTTGCAAAGCCTGTCCTTAAAGAAATTGAGGCAGAGATGGACCCTTCCCGACGAAATGGTGCGACCTTGGCGGGCTTGCAGGGGATTGTGGTGAAAAGTCATGGCAATGCGAACGCTAAATGCTTTGGTTATGCGATTGATCAGGCGGTATGCGAGGTTCGCAGTAATTTGCCGGGTAAAATCGCGGAACGTCTGGAGTTTTACAACGATTTTCAGCGTTCTACCGAGAAAGATTCTGATCAAAACGGCTGAAAGCATTCTAATTTTGGCCCAATCATGTAAACTACCCATCCTTTAATTTTCAGGCGCTTTTTTGTTTTTTGTGCGCTTGAAGGTCGTTAACCGAGTTAATTCTCTTTAGAGGAAATTGTTCCCATGTCTCAATCGTTTGCATTTGTGTTTCCAGGCCAAGGCTCCCAGCATTTAGGGATGCTCAGTGAGCTGGCGCAAGAGCACCCAATCATTCAGGACACTTTCACCGAAGCATCAGGTGTATTGGGTTACGATTTGTGGGAGCTGGTTCAAAACGGCCCAGAAGACGATTTAAACTCGACCGATAAAACACAACCGGCGCTACTAACCGCAGGTGTGGCTTTGTGGCGTTTATGGAAAAAGCAAGGTGGTGCGGACCCAAAAATTATGGCCGGCCACAGCTTGGGTGAATACACCGCGTTGGTGTGCGCAGGTGCCATCAGTTTTACCGATGGTGTTCAGTTGGTTAAGCTGCGTGGTGAGTTTATGCAGCAAGCGGTGCCTGCAGGCACTGGTGCGATGGCGGCTGTTTTGGGTTTATCGGATGAGCTGATCCAAGAAAGCTGTGCCGCATCGGCACAGGGCCAAGTGGTCTCGCCAGTGAACTATAACTGCCCTGGGCAGGTCGTAATAGCCGGTGAAAAAGACGCGGTAGAGCGCGCGCAGGTAGCGTGTAAAGAAGCGGGCGCTAAACGCGTTGTGCCATTGGCTGTCAGTGTTCCTTCTCACTGCTCGCTGATGAAGCCTGCTGCCGAGCAGTTGTCTGCAGCATTAGCCAATGTATCGGTGTCATTGCCAATCATCCCGGTGGTTCAAAACGTTGATGGAAAAGTGGCATCGGATGTCGAAACGCTGAAAGCAAACTTGTTGGCTCAGTTATACAGCCCGGTCCTTTGGACGGCATGTGTTGAGTCTATGGTTGAGCAAGGTGTCGAAGCGGCTTTCGAGTGTGGGCCAAACAAAGTATTGTGTGGTCTGAATAAAAAGATTCATAAGCCGTTGGTGGTTAAAGCGATTAACGAACCATCGGGTTTTCAGGACGCGATTGCGTCGTAAGGCAAGGGTTGTTTATGAGTATTCAAGGTAAAGTTGCGCTGGTTACCGGTGCGACACGTGGTATCGGTAAAGCAATTGCGCTTGAACTGGCAAGCCAGGGTGCGATTGTGGTCGGTACGGCAACCAGTGATAACGGTGCGGATACGATCTCAGCATACTTAACTGAGGCGGGCGCAACAGGCCGTGGTCTTAAGCTGAATGTGGCTGATGCAGAATCCATTGAGTCTGTAATTAAGTCGATTCAGGACGAGTTTGGTACGATCGAAATCTTGGTGAATAACGCGGGTATCACGCGCGATAACATCATGATGCGTATGAAAGACGATGAGTGGAACGATGTGTTGAACACCAACCTGACTTCGATTTATCGTCTGGTTAAAGCATGCCTGCGCGGCATGACCAAAGCCCGTTGGGGTCGTATCATCAGCATCAGCTCGGTGGTCGCATCTATGGGTAATGCCGGTCAAGCAAACTATGCGGCCGCTAAATCCGGTATGGAAGGTTTCACGCGGGCGTTGGCTCGTGAGATCGGTTCGCGTAATATTACAGTGAACTGTGTAGCACCCGGCTTCATTGACACGGATATGACCAAAGATCTGCCAGAAGAGCACAAAGCGAATCTGCAGTCTCAAATCCCAATGAATCGCCTAGGCCAGCCAGAAGAGATCGCTTCTGTAGTTGGTTTCTTGGCAAGTCAAGGTGCGGGCTATGTGACCGGCGAAAGCATTCAGGTCAATGGCGGTATGTACATGAGCTAAGGCAAGCTTTCGCTGCTTTAGAGATTGTAATTTTCGGCAATTTGTTGATAATTGGCCGTCAGCTAATCAAGAATTTAAGCTACCTCCTTGCCTAGGTAAGGTGGGTTCTAATAAAATCACGATTTCATGCCTTCGGTATGAAGGGTTGATAAAAAGATAGGAAGAGTTATGAGCAATATTGAAGAGCGCGTAAAGAAAATCATCGCGGAACAACTGGGTGTTAAAGAAGAAGAAGTTGTAAACTCAGCATCTTTCGTAGATGACCTGGGCGCTGATTCTTTGGACACTGTTGAGCTGGTAATGGCGCTGGAAGAAGAGTTCGAAACTGAGATTCCTGACGAAGAAGCTGAAAAAATCACCACAGTTCAGCTGGCAATCGATTACGTAAACGCTCACCAGTAATCGTCTCGTCGTCAACGAGTTATAGTTTGACCGAAAAGCCGCATCTAGTCCTTAGAATGCGGCTTTTCTATTTATGTGCTTTGTAGCGGAGTGGCACTTATGTCTCGAAGAAGAGTGGTGGTTACCGGATTAGGTATGCTGTCGCCGGTAGGTAACACTGTCGAGAGTACTTGGGAACAAATTCTGGCCGGAAAAAGTGGTGCGGCCCCAATTACCCACTTTGATGTCTCTCGTTATGGGACTCAATTTTCGGCATCGGTTAAAGGGTTTGACGCCTCTGAGTATATGAACCCTAAAGATGCTCGAAAGATGGATTTATTCATCCAGTACGGTATGGCAGCTGCTTATCAAGCGGTTGAAGATTCGGGTATTTCTGAAGCACCTTATTGCCCGGAGCGTATTGGGTGTGCCGTGGGTTCAGGTATCGGTGGTTTAACCTTTATCGAATCAACGTACAGCACGATTTGCAACAGTGGTCCGCGTCGTGTGTCTCCTTTCTTTGTCCCTGGCAGTATCATTAATATGATCAGCGGTAATCTCGCGATTAAGTACGGCTTTAAAGGCCCTAACATCGCGATTACCACTGCCTGTACAACCGGTACTCATAATATTGGTTCAGCCATGCGTATGATTCAGTACGGTGATGCGGACGTTATGATTGCAGGTGGAGCCGAAATGGCAACCACAGAGCTTGGCTTAGGTGGTTTTTCAGCGGCGCGTGCTTTATCAACGCGCAACGATGACCCAGAGCGCGCTAGTCGTCCATGGGATAAAGACCGCGATGGCTTTGTCTTAGGTGATGGTGCTGGCATTGTCGTACTGGAAGAGTACGAACAAGCCAAGGCACGTGGCGCTAAAATTTACTGTGAACTGGTTGGCTTTGGTATGAGCGATGACGCTCACCATATGACCGCGCCACCGGAAACAGGCGAAGGTGCAGCGAATTCGATGCGTAACGCTATTAAGGACGCTGGGTTGAACCCAGAAGAGATCCAGTACGTGAACGCGCATGGTACTTCGACGCCAGCTGGTGACATGGCGGAAACCAATGCCGCAAAAGCGCTGTTTGGTTCGCACGTTGATCAGTTGCGCATGAGTTCGACAAAATCGATGACTGGTCACTTGCTGGGTGCAGCCGGTGCGGTTGAAGCGATTTTCTCGATCTTGGCGATTCGTGATCAGGTGGCGCCTCCAACGATCAACTTGGATAACCCATCTGACGGTTGTGATTTGAACTATGTGGCTCACCAGCCGCAAGAATGCTCAATTACGGCAACGGCTTCAAACTCATTCGGGTTTGGTGGCACAAACGGCACTTTGGTCTTTAAAAAGATCTAAATCGCTCTTTTAAAAAGCATAACAGGGAGGCTTCTCTGTTATGCTTCCTTTCATGAAAACACCACTCTCTTTAACGCTGATTAATGGCGTTCCAAACCAAATCATCAACCCTGCCGATCGCGGTCTTGCGTACGGTGATGGACTGTTTGAGACGATTAAACTGCACAATGGATCGCCCTGTCTTCTTGAGTTCCATCAAGAGCGACTCTATCAAGGTTTGGTGCGTCTCAAGTTCAGTGATCAGGCGATCAAAGTCGTTCAAGAGGCCTTGAATGCAAGTGTCAGTCAGCTTGTGTCATTTGCGAATGAGCACGCTTTGCCAACGGCTGTGATGAAGTGGGTAGTTACACGGGGTGTTGGGCTTCGAGGCTATAACCCCGATGGGGCGGATCAGCCGAGTGTGATCGCAAGTATTGCTCCTTATCATCCTATGAAAGAGCGCAATATTAACGGGGTTAGCGTGTTTGTGTGCGATACACCTTTGGCGCGTAACCCTTTTTTAAGTGGCTTAAAACACCTCAACCGACTTGAGCAAGTGTTAGCGCGTGCCGAGTGGCAATCTACGGAATACGCAGAGGGCTTGATGCTTGATACCGAAGGGCATGTT
This sequence comes from Neptunomonas sp. ABH4_499, assembly GCF_056160565.1. Taxonomy (NCBI): domain Bacteria; kingdom Pseudomonadati; phylum Pseudomonadota; class Gammaproteobacteria; order Oceanospirillales; family Oceanospirillaceae; genus Neptunomonas; species Neptunomonas sp. ABH4_499. The sequence continues at coordinate 55,355 of NZ_JBSWXK010000002.1, forward strand.
GTTGAAGGCACAATGAGTAACCTTTTTTGGGTTAAGGGCGCAGAGGTATTTACGCCGGATCTTACCTACTGTGGTATTGAAGGCACGCTACGACGCTTTATAATTCAAACCCTTAATGCACAGGGACAATCCGTTCATATTGTGAGCGAGGGCTTAAACGCGATTAAAGATGCGGACGAAGTCTTTGTTTGCAACTCTTTGATTGGAATCTGGCCTGTAACGCAGATGATGGGCTGCCACTGGGATGTGGGGCCAACCACCTTAGAGATTCAAAAGCGCTTGGATGAGGCTGAAGTTTGATTAAAAAGATTTTTTTAACCTTTGTTGTTCTCCTATTGGCCGGGGCGGGCGCCGCCGCTTGGGTTTGGAATGATTATAAAACCTATATCGATCAGCCCATTGCGCTGGCGCAGCCGATCCCATCCTATGTGTTGGAGAAGGGTACTTCGTTTAATCGCTTGTTAAGTGATCTTGAAAGCAAAGGGGTGATCAATAAGCCTTACTATGTGAAGGCTTACATGAAGTTGAACCCGCAGATCGGTCACATTAAAGCGGGTGAGTACCGGATCGATGAGAGCCTAACGCCGCAGTCTTTGATTCAGCGGTTTGTATCGGGCGACAGTGTTAAGCACTTCTTTACAATTGTTGAAGGCACGACGTTTAAGCAGCTTCGTGTCGCGCTAGCCAATAATGATGTGCTGGTACAAACCACGCAGGACTTAACGGTGGATCAGATCCTGTCTGAAATTGGTGCGACCGAGAAACACCCTGAAGGGCTGTTTCTTGCAGAAACTTATCAAATTGAACGTGGTACCACCGATCTTGCTTTGTTAAAGCGAAGCTACAAGGCGATGCACGATAGCTTAGATACTGCCTGGGAAACACGTGCCGAGAAGCTGCCTTACCGCTCAACCTACGAAGCACTCATTATGGCTTCGATCGTTGAAAAAGAGACCGCGGTACCTAGCGAACGTCCTATGATTGCTGGCGTGTTTGTAAAACGTATGGGTGTCGGCATGCGATTGCAAACGGACCCAACGGTTATCTACGGTATGGGTGATAACTACAAAGGCAACATTCGCCGCAAAGACCTTAAAACGCCAACGGCCTATAACACCTACACCATTGATGGATTGCCGCCGACCCCGATTGCGATGGTAGGGCGAAGTGCGATTGAAGCCGCTCTGAACCCTGAGAAAGGTCCTTGGCTGTATTTTGTGGCAAAAGGGGACGGAAGCCATCAGTTCTCGAAAACGCTTCGTGAGCATAATAAAGCGGTGCGGGCGTATCAGCTAAAACGCAGCCAAAACTACCGTTCAACTCCAGGGTCGTAACATGAGCCAACTTGGTAAGTTTATTACTGTTGAAGGAACTGAAGGGGTGGGTAAAAGCACCAACATCGGTTTCATCAAGTCCGTCCTAGAGGCGCAGGGCATCGAGGTAGTGCTGACCCGTGAGCCCGGCGGCACCCCGTTAGCTGAAGAGTTACGCTCACTTTTATTGTCACCGCGTGACGAGCACGTCCATCAAGATGCAGAGATCTTAATGGTGTTCGCTGCGCGTGCTCAGCATCTGAATCAAGTGATCTTGCCTGCCTTGCAGCGCGGGGCTTGGGTGTTGAGTGATCGTTTCACCGATGCCACGTTTGCTTATCAGGGCATGGGGAGAGGAATCGATTGGTCGATCATTGCTCAGCTCGAAGCGTTAGTGCAAAAGGGTACCTCCCCAGACCTCACCGTCCTGTTGGATATGCCGGTGGAGCTGGGTATGCAACGCGCATTGGCGCGCAGCGCACCTGACCGTTTCGAGCAAGAGAAATTAGCCTTCTTTGAAAAAGTGCGTAAAGGTTATCATCAGCGTGTAGATGAGACGCCTTCACGCTTTGCGGTCATTGATGCCTCGCAATCCCTTGAGTCGGTTCAGCAAGACATTAAAGCGCACATCACTGAGCGTTTAGGATTAGCATGAGCGATATAGCGGATCGATATCATGCGCTGAATGCGGAAGTGTATCCTTGGTTTTCGTCGCAATGGGAGCGCATCTTAAAGCTGCACCAAGCGGATCGTTTACCCCATGCCATCTTACTTAATGGCATGAAGGGGATCGGTAAGGCGCGTTTAGCCGAAGCGGTGGCAGGTTTTGTGATGTGTCATCAGCCTGCTAACGGTCAAGCGTGTGGTCATTGTCGAAGCTGCGAGCTGCTTAACACCAGTGGTCACCCAGATCTTTACTACATAAGCCCCGAGGAGCCAGGTAAGCCGATTAAGGTAGATCAGGTTCGAGAGCTCACCGAGTTTATGCACAATACGGCGCAGCAAGGGGGCTATCGAGTGGTCATCATGGACCCTGCCGAGGCCATGAATATATCAGCGGCGAACGCACTCTTGAAGACACTCGAGGAGCCCGGCGATGCGTCATTGTTGATCTTGAGCACCCATCAGTTAGGTCAGGTTCTACCTACCATCAAAAGCCGGTGTCAGAGATTGGATTGCACGACGCCCACGCCTGATGTCGCTGTCCCTTGGTTGGCTAATCAGTTGGAGATAGATCAAGCCGAGGCCACACAATTATTAAAGGTGGTTCATGGCGCACCTGTAGCCGGGTTAACCTTCAAGTCGGGTGGTCAGCAATCATTAAGAGGCGATTGGTTAACCTCGTTGCGTGAGCTCCTACAGCAAAAGAAAACCGTTGTTGAAGTATCGGAACAGTTTGCCAAGCTGGATGTCGAAAGCTTACTTGAATGGTTAGTAGGTGTATTGGCCGACGTGAATCGATACGTGATTTGTCAAGATGCGACGCGTATTCGCAACAATGATGTCGAAAAGATGATTAAAGGTGTTGCTAAAAACACATCGGCCGATAAACTCTTTAAGATGATGGATGTAGTTCAGGAGGAACTACTTGGCCTTAAGCGTCGGCATAATCCAAATAAGCCGTTATTGCTTGAGCGCATTTTATTACAGTGGGTTGGATTGGTAAGACCCTAGAGACGGAGTTCTTTATCTAGATGTCAGTTGTACCACGAATCAGTCACGGTATCTTGTCTCTTAATATTGAGACAAAAGAGGATTTGTACAAATCCTACATGCCCTATGTGACCAACGGAGGCCTGTTTATCCCGACGACACGCACGTATCAGTTGGGGGAAGAGGTGTTCGTTTTATTAACCTTGATGGAAGAGCCCGACAAGATACCGGTCACCGGTAAAGTCGTCTGGGTTACGCCAAAAGCTGCTCAAGGTGGTAAGCGTCCTGGTATTGGCATCCAGATGACTTCCGATGATGCTTCTCTGATGCAGAAGATCGAAACACATTTGGCCGGTGCTCTCACCTCTGGCCGTCGTACTCATACCATTTAATGACGCTTTATGTTTATTGATTCCCACTGTCATCTCGACAGAATAGATCTATCCCCTTACGAAAATGCATTTGCACCCGCCGTCGATGCCGCTCACGAGCGCCAAGTAAACGAGATGCTGTGCGTCTCGATCGATACCGACAACTTCAAGGGCATGTACGATCTTATCCATGATTACGCTTCTATCTATGCCTCCTTTGGTGTGCACCCGTGTCACGTAGAAAAACCAGACGATATTCTCTCGGTCGATGATCTTAAAGAGTGGGTCGCTAAGCACCCTAAAGTGATCGCGATCGGGGAAACGGGTCTTGATTATTATTACACCCAAGACACACGTGAGATTCAGCGAACCTCCTTTGCCAACCATCTGACCGCTGCCGATCAGTTGGGTTTACCCGTGATTGTTCATACACGAGATGCTCGCGAAGAGACGCTTGAGTTGATCGATCAATACGGTGGTGAAACAGGCGGGGTACTGCACTGCTTTACCGAATCGCTTGAGATGGCACAAGCGGCGCTTGAAATGAATTATCTGATCTCGTTCTCGGGCATCATTACCTTTAAAAATGCCGAAGAGCTTCGGGATGTGGTTAAAGCGATTCCACTTGAGAAGATCCTTATCGAGACGGATTCCCCGTATTTAGCGCCAGTGCCGTACCGTGGCAAAAAGAATGAGCCAAAATACGTGGTTGAAGTTGCTCAGTGTGTTGCGGACCTTAAAGGGGTAACCGTAGAAGAGGTCGCCAAGGTCACCTCGGAAAACTTCCATCGGTTATTCTCAAAAGCAAAAACGCTTCGTTAATCCGAGCATCAATTACCCCAAGCCCGCAGTAGCGGGCTTTTTAGTGGGATTTGATCACATCGTAGATCAACCTTGCGGTGTGGTTGTGCTCATCGACTACGACCAGCTCATATGTGCCTGCACGATCCATCGTGATGGAGATCGCTTCATCCGCACTGGATTGCTCCAAGAACCGACCGTTAATGTACCAGTCTCGTTGTCCCAAGCCGCCGCTGGACCTTACCTCGATGATAAGGCTTGTGCCTTTTAAGAGTAGGGTTTGGTCTTCGGCTAACCCGTTAATCTTGATCGGTGGGGTAGCCCAGCTGGCTTGCTCGCAGTACGGAGCTGTGGGTGGTATTTGGATTGCGCGTCGTCGAAACGCCGGTATCCAAGGCTCTACACTGCTTGGCCAAAGTGCGACGGTGTGAGGCAAGGTAGGCTCTTGGCTGGAGCAGCCCAAAGGCACTTGTTCGCCATTTGCGTTAATTCGAAGTGTCACAGGGTTTGGTTCTAGGCCATCCAAGCTTGGGTCCTTTAAGGTTGGTGGGATCATATCGCGAATGATCCAAGCGTTATGCGCTTGATGACATTGATCCTTGGGTGTTTGGCTGGCGAGTCCCCCCAAAGGCCAACAGATGGCCTCTTCACGAACGCGTTTAGGTTGGGCAGGCCACACGGGGGTTCGGTCAAAGCGCTCTTGCAAACGAAACAGTAAGGGCAGTGCGGTAACGGAACCAAAGTAACCGGGTGATGGTGTCCCATCTGGACGGCCTAACCAAACGCCGAAGGTGTATTTAGGCGTAACGCCAACGGCCCACGCATCTCTAAATCCCCAGCTGGTGCCAGTTTTCCACGCCATAACAGGGGCCGCGTGTTGAATGCTGTAGTTTCTGACTCGGTCGGGTCGTGCATTGGTGAGTAGGGTTTTCACAACCCAAGCGGTCTCTTTTGAAAACAATCGCCTTGGCAATTCAGGTTCAGCGTTTTCTAGGGTGCGATTTGGGTACACCAAGCCTTCGTTCGCCAAGGCGCTGTACAGCTCGGTTAAATGCCACAGTGAAAAACCGCCGCCCCCTAATGCCATGGAGAGATTTGCTTTACCGCCAGAGGGGTAATGATACGGGGTGCGTACGCTTTTTAACGAAGCATCGAACCGCTCCGGCGACAGGGCTTCTAGCACTTGTACGGCCGGTAAATTTAGGGAGTATCTAAGTGCTGTGTGGGTATCGACAGGGCCGCTGAACGCGTTTGCAAAATTTTCGGGTTGATAATCTTTATGAAGCCTTGGCGTGTCTCTTAGCAAACTTTTGCTGTGAATGATGCCTTCATCCATCGCAAGCCCATAGATAAAGGGTTTCAGTGTCGAGCCAGGTGATCGAGTGGCTTTAATCATATCCACATGACCAAAACGCTCAGGCTGATTAAATGCCGCGGAGCCGGCGTAGGCTGCCACACTGTGGTCGACGTTATCGATGATTAAAACGGCGGCCGAGTGGTGTTTGGGGAAGCGGCGAATCTCATCCCCTAACAGACTTTGAAGCGCACGTTGTAAGTTCCCATCGATGGTTGTGTTGACCACGCTGCTGGTTGGCTGGCTCGCATGCAATGCACGCGATAGAAGCGGGGCCAATTGCGGGTTATTTAATCTGTGCCCGTACACCCGTTCAAGCACGGCTTGATCAAAGTCCTGTTGTTCGATATCCCCTTGCTGAAGCAGTCGTCTTAATACTTTATCGCGTGCGGCGGTAGCGCGCTCTGTATATCGATCAGGCCGAAAACGAGAAGGGGCTTGTGGCAATACCGCCAATAAGGCCGCTTCCGAGAGGGATAGGTCTTGTGCACTTCGGTTTAGATATTGTTGGCTGGCGGCCTCGACACCTTCGATCACTCCGCCCATGGGGGCATAGTTAAGGTAAAGGGTTAGAATTTCATCCTTGGATAGATGCCACTCAAGCTGTAACGCCCGAAACGCTTGCTTGAGCTTACCTTTAAGGGATCGCTCGTGAGGGTCTAGCCGTCTGGCAACCTGCATGGTGAGCGTCGACCCGCCCGATACAATGCAGTCACACTGAGCGTTTTGCCAAGCGGCGCGCACTAAAGCGATGGGGTTGATGCCGGGGTGGAAGTAAAACCAGCGATCCTCATAGCCAAGTAAGGCTTTTATGTACAAAGGTGATACGTCGGTTACATCAACTTTGTGACGCCAGATGCCGTTTTGATCGGCGAAGGCTCTGAGTGGCCGTCCTTGGCGATCAGTAATTACTTGCGAGAAACCTGAATTTTTTGGGGCTTTGGGTAAGGGGTAAAGTGTATCTGCTACTAAAAACAGAACCAGTAGCACAATGACCGACATTAGCGCGCCAATCAAGCCGCACTTTTGCCAACCCTTTTGTGAAAAAGCCCCCAAAAGGGGGCGTTGATGACCTGAGCTACTCACCTATGGCTGAACCACACGCAGTTTAGTCAAGGTATCGCTGAGCGCACGTGCCTCTGGCTGATACATATCTTCTAGCAAGGCGTTCGGTACGCGGTATTCACCTGGCGTTACAGCACGAGCCAGGTAATACAAACGAGTCGAGCGGCTGTAACCGTACTCGTTACCCGTGGCAAGAGCAGCAACGTAGCGATCATCTCGATACTCTTCATGTCTCACGTCTCGGTCACGCATCCAGGTCGATAAAGGTCGTTTGTTTAAACGAATCTCCGATAGCGAGGCACTGTCTGCCAGGTTTTGGTTTTCAAGCTCAAGACCCGCCGGAATCAGATCCACCAGCAGTAAGTCGGGTCGATAGGTTTCACTGCTAACGGTCAGTTCAACCAAGACTAAGTCACCTGTGCTCATGCTCATGATGCCATCTTTGATTGGCATGGGTTGGCCATCAAGATCATAGTAGCGTCGTTCGACGCTAACCCCATTGTGGCTCTCCGCTTCCGGTGCTTGTTCAGGGTAGCCTTGGTAAACGATGTCGGCGTACAGGGCTTCTTTCCCTTGGTTGACGACGCTCACACCTTGTGCAACGGCAGAACCGTTTAGGCTGGACTGTATAGGTGATTGTCCTTTAAGGCGCTGAGTGATCTCGCCGGTAATAAGATTGGCTTCCCATGGATGTGTTTCCAATAGGGATTGGTCCATCGCCGCTTGGAAAAGCGCCACTTGCTCCTGAGTGCTGAGGTAACGGTGCTTGCGCATCTCATCACCAAGCACCTTATATTGACTCAGCAGAGAAGACGGCTTGATGTTGGCCTGAATTTGCAGGTGAATACTTTGTGCAAGGTCACGAACCTTCGAGCCATAATCCCCAATGTAGAGGTGATCATCTCGGCTGGCTTCATTGGCTTTGGTGCTGAGCTCATTAAACAGGGTTTGATCGCCCATCAGTTTAGCTGCCAAAGCCAATTGGGTTATCGCAAGTGGGGAAGCCTTCGTTGGGATGGCGCGGCTAATGCGACGGATATCGCTGAGCGACGCACGAGAGTGGCGAGCCAGCACATAGGCGGCATAGCTTTGGTAGCCAAACTCGTAAGCCTCAGGGTCTTCGACCCAGCGTTCAGCGTAGTTATCGGGGCTTCGGGTGTAATCACTTAAGCGACTGAGGGTGCGCTCAAGCATCTCCTGATCGACGTTAACGCCTTTTTGAATGGCGTCGGTCATAAAGTGACCCGCATAGGCGGTGAGCCAATGCTCCTCACTGCCATCGGCCGACCAAAGACCAAAACTGCCGTTACCTTTCTGGCGTTTGGCGATGCGCTCAAGACCGCTTTGTATCGCAGAGGAGCGGTCCTCTGCAGAGACGCTGCTCAAACCAAGCGCGGTGATCTCCTGATCAGATACATACAGCCATGGGTAGCTGCTGCTGATGCTCTGCTCCAAACAGCCGTACGGGTAGGTCAACAGGTGCGATAGCTGCTCATGCAGGTTTAAGTTGACGGTGTTGCTGATGCTAACATTGGCTTTTAAGGTCGCTGGGCTAAATGCTGCAACGGCATCGGCCGGTAGGTTCAGTGATTGTTGTGGGTCCAGTGCAGCGCTTAAGCGCTCAGTCGTGGCTGGGTACGCTTGTCTTACATTCAATTTCCATTCGCGATCAATAGGGTAGTCAGGCGCACCTGCGACATCTGCCTTAAACGTAATTTGTCCGGTCAGGTCAGCGGCATTAAACGGTATCAGCAGCGTCTGCTTTTCGTTCTCTTTTAAAGCGATTTGCTGATCCAACTCGTCAAGCTTCACAGGGCCTAGCGCACTAAAATGGGCATTCAAGGTGACGGGTTGATCGGTCAAGTTGGTGATGTCCAGTGCGACCGAGGATTGATCACCGTTGGCAACAAACCGTGGCATGGACAGTTGGGTCACCACAGGGGCAGCTACAGTCACTTCTTTCTCTTGACTGCCGAAGTGATCTTGGTCAAAGGCGACCGCCATCAAGCGGATTTTTCCATTAAATTCAGGTAGTTCCAGCGGTATCTTAGCAATACCGTTTTCGACGGCTACCTCGCCCGAGAAGAGTGAGAGTATCTGAACCTCGGATTGGGCTAGGTCACCCCCGCGAGAAAGTTCACCATCGCCACCGAATTTGATTTTAGCGCTTTTGTTCTCGTTAAGTTCGATCAGTTGACCGTACATATCGAACATATCAACGCTGAAGCGTTTTTGACCAAAGAAGAAGGGCGCAGGTTCTGGGGATTCAAAACGGGTGATCGATAGAACGCCAACGTCCACCGCCGCAAGTGTGACGGACGCCTTCTCAACGGGCTTACCATCACTTGAGGTGACTTTTACCTCGGCCATTACAGTGCGATTGGGAAGCCATTTTTCAGGTGCGCTGATCTCGACATCCAATGTGCGCTCTTGGCGATCCAGTGGCAGATGCAAAATGCCAACGGAGCGCGCAGGTGTAATGCGTTTTTGATCGCCAGCATCCTGCAGGTGCAACGCCGTAACGTAGATATCGTGACGGTTCCACTCATCGCTGATAGGGATGTTAACGCTTGCGCCGTCTTCCCCAGTGTGAATGCTTTGTTTCCATAAAATTTGATCGGAGGACTCAACCAAAATCAGGGTTTCGCCTTCACCCGGTGGAGTTATCTTAAGGGTTGCCTCTTCTCCGGCTTTGTAAGCGGCTTTATCCAGTGCCAAGTTAACTTGATCTGGGCGCGCGGCTTGATCGGAAGATTGGCTGTAATCCCAATACCAGTTTTGGCCTGCATCAAAGTGGTAGGTCGTCGTTAAGCCATCCACGGGATTTGTGACTTCCACGCGGTAGGAGCCCCATTTCACCGGCAGCTCAACCACCTGTTTTTTGCCCGCCTTAATGGAGGTGGCTAAGTTTAACTCCGCGATATTGTCTTTGGCGGATTCGTAATACCAACCTTGGCTTGAAGAGTATCGCCAATGATAGCGTTTGGTTTCGTTTATCAGCTTAACTTGCAGCTGATTGGCCGCGAGCAAGTTGCCGTCGATATCGGTGTTGATTAACTCAAAGCGCGCTAAGCTGTTTTCATCGGCACTGTCATTGAACAGAGGGCGAATACCAATCAGTTGTTTGGTTGGTAGGATGGATTCCGAGTAGCTACGCAGAACAGGACGGCCGCCGCTCTCAAACAGTTGTCCTGTCATTTGCAAACGCAAAGGAATATCGGCTTTGGACCAGCGGTTTTCGACCTCTAGGGTTAAGCGGCCTTCTTGATTAAAGGCCAATTGGTCTTGGGACCAGTCGGAATTAAACTCATCGCTTTGCCCATTACCAAAGAAGAACTTAGGCCAGGCTTTAATCGGGTGCGGTTCAGGACGAATTTTATAATCCACATCAAATCGATTGCCGACCGCAGGTGCCCCGTAAAGATAATCGCCCTGTACAGGGATGCGGATTTTAGCCTCATCTACGTGCGCATCGGGGCGTTGGTCCGGGTTCCAAGTGAGCTTCATCCGCTCTGGCATGAAGTCTTCAACCTTAAAGGTATACACTTCTGGGCGGCTGTTCGGCAGGTTAACGGTTAAGCGCCATTCACCTGTTTGAGCTGCTTTGGCGATCGGGTATTGGTACTCATAGTAACCATTGGCTTGTGTGCGCCAAGTAAAGGTGGTTACCCGCTGGCCATCTGGCTGGTGCAGTTCAGCTTGTAAAGGGGTGTTGCCAAGTGGTTTGCCATCTTGGTCACGTAAAATGCCACTGATGATGGCCGTTTCGCCGCCACGATACAGATCACGCGGACCATAAAGGAACAGCTGGCTTTGTTCGTTTTCTGTATCGCCAATATCAAAATCAGACAGGTCCAGAGCACCCGTTTGCAAAGGCGTAAGTGTTAACGATTCATCTTTTTTGGCCAGCAAAATGCGGGCTTTATGTCGACCGGAAGAGACCGTATCGAAGCGGGCGAAACCTTGGCTGTCGGTTGTCTTGCTGGCTAATCCCGTTTCGCTGTTAATCAGAAGATCAAGCTCAACATCGCTCACTGGCTGACCGTCTTCTAGGCGGTTAACAAACACAGAAAGCGATTTGCCATGCTTGCGGGCATGAACACCAAAGTCGGTCATGGCATACCAAGAAACGGCAACCGGATTTTCATACATGCCAGGGCGTGTCATCACGACAATGTAGGCGCCGTTTTGATTCAACGCGTCAATGTCTTGAACCGGAAGATTCACTTCGCGTTGCTTGTTTTTATCGTCGGTCAGCTCAAAGCGACCTTCATAAGCGAGCTTGGCGAAAGACTGAATCTCATCCAGCGAGTAGTAGTATTGGGTGGTGCCACGCTCTTTCCAGCGCAATAGCTGCAAGAACGCTTCTTCGTCATTATTAACTTTGTAAAAGGTCGCGTTTACTTCGGGTACATTCATGACCGAAACCGGTAAGCCGGTATGTAAACCGCGAATCAGATAGTGTCCCTCGCTTGAAAAGCGCATTTGAGCCGCCGCAGGGCTCAGTGTTACCGTGTTACCAAAGCTTTTCTCTAAAGGCTTATCGAAGGCCGAAGTTAGCCCTTTTAGAACGGTAACTTTGTAGGCTTGCTCTGGGGTTGGGTTGTTGAGGTAAATGAAGAACCCATCTTCTGACAGAACCCACTCCGTGCCGCTGGTGCTTTCGATAAACTTACGAAAATCGATCTCACCGTTTACTGGGGTCGAAAAACGAATGCCGACGGTATTGCCGCCATCGTAAGACACCTCACCAATGTGAGTGACCTCAAAGGGCAGGGTCGCGTAAATCTCATCCGCTTTTGTGCCGGCGTTGGCTTCAGGTCCTTGCGCTTTTTGGGACGCTTGTGTCGCTTGGTTATCGGGAGTCGCCTCTACCGCCGTCTCTTTAGTTTCTTTCGCTGGGGTAGCTTGCTCTGATGGTGTTTCTGATGTCGATGAGGCTTCTTGTGCCGGATCAACTGGAGTCACTTGGGTTTCTTGCTGCGTGTGGCTTTCAACCGGCTTTGGTTTTTCTTCCTCGCCACAGCCGACTAATGCGGTGGCGATCACAAGGGGCAATAGGCGTTTCGGGTAGGGTGCATGTACCCATGAACTTAGCAAATCACGCTTTGACGATAAACGATCCATGTCCACAACTCCTTTTGTAAAATATTCAAGCGATTAGCAGACACTATAATACTGCAAAGCGTTCCGTTACGCTGTAAAAAGCAGATCTTTCATGGGTGTAGAGCAGGGTATGAATAATGTGGATTCAGCGTGAGTTTAGATTAAAGCCGCAAAGACGGGGCTTTCACTTGATTGAACGTGAGGTGATGAGCGCCATCCCAGAAATTTCGCAGTTGAGTGTGGGTGTTCTGCATCTCTTTATTAAGCACACCTCGGCATCGTTAACCTTAAACGAGAACGCCGACCCTACAGTGAGAACGGATTTTGAAGCGGTGTTTAATCGTTTGGTCCCTGAAAATGAGCCTTATTATGAGCACACGTATGAGGGCAGTGATGATTTACCGGCGCACATAAAAAGCAGCTTGCTTGGTGCCAGTGTTTCAATTCCGATTACAAACGGGCGGCTTAACGTGGGGACTTGGCAGGGGGTTTATTTATGTGAGCACAGAAACAGCGGCGGTGGACGGTTATTGGTCGCGACATTGAATGGTGAGCTGTAAAAGAAAAGGCAAAGGGCGAGCGTGTACCCTTTGCCCATCGATTAATCAGTGATAATCATCTTCATTGATAGGCGTGATGCTGGCCACCATTTTGCCCAGATCCATCAAGATGGTTAACACGCTATTAAAGTAGGTGACACCTTGAACATAGCGGCGGCTGGTCGTGTCGTCGCCCGATACGTTTGGAGCACGTTCCACTTCGTTGTGAGGGATGTTAATAACCTCGTCAACGCTGTCGACCACTAAACCGATCACTTCGTTTTCGTTGAATTCGACCATGATGATACGAGTATCATCGTCGGGTGTAACGGTTGGCATATTAAAGAAACGGCGTAGGTCAATGACCGTAGCTACGTTACCCCGAAGGTTAATGATGCCTAAGATATAAAACTCAGAGCCTGGTACAGGTGTGATATCGGTGTAGCGAAGCACCTCTTTAACCTGCATTACATCGATGCCGTAAAGCTCGTTGTTCACCTTAAAGGTGGCCCATTGGTGGTAGACTATTTCCTCTTGGTTAGCGCGTTTGGCTCGCTCCTGCTTATCTTTTTTTGCTTGTTCAATCCCTTCCAACATTTTTGCCTGATCGGATCCTGCTTGTAAGCTCATGTCGCTGTAACCCACCTTCGTTTGTCATCATGCCAAGGTGCTAAATGGGGTAGCCCTTGTGCAGTTGTCGTAGCCGGAAAATACTCGAAACTGACAAAGCCTTGATAGTTTGCGCGTTTTAACACGTGGAAAAACGCATCAAAATCGATCTCTCCCGTACCTGGCTCATGACGTCCCGGGGCGTCGGCCACCTGAACGTGATGTATCATTGCCTGGTGCTTGAGAAATGACTCGGTCAGATTCTCTCCCATCATCTGCATGTGATAAGCATCGAATTGAACAAACAGATCGCCTGTGAGTTTGCTCTGTTCGATGATCTTCACCGCTTGTGCTGTGGAATTCAGCCAAAATCCGGGAATGTCGATGGTATTGATCGGTTCGATCAGTAATCGTATTCCACTTTGCTTTAGCGTATTTACAGCATAGCGCAGATTCTCGATAAAGGTATTTTCGGCCAGAATCTTGTCAACATTAGGGTTTTCAATGCCGCTCAAGCAATTAACTTGCTTTACATTCAGCGCCTTGGCGTATTCAAGTGCCAGCGGAGCACCGTCTTGGAACTCAGTTTGGCGTTCGGGTTGGCAGGCAATCCCCCGATCCCCATCGGACCAGTTGCCGGCTGGGGCATTGATCAAGATCAGCGATTGTCCGGTGTGCTTGAGTGCGTAGCGAAGCTCTTCAAGGCTGGCTTCGTAAGGGAATTGGATCTCGACATATTGAAATCCACAGCGCGCAGAGGCTTCAAACCGCTCCAGTAACGGCCGCTCAGTAAACAGGGTAGAGAGGTTTGCCGCAAACGGGAGCATGTTTGATCTCCTTTGGTTATAAACAGTTGGCAGGTTTTGGTAGGCCTGCGTAACGTGCCGCTTGCTTAGCCGGGCTTTCGGAAAAGAGCTTCATTAAATAGATGCTTTTGCCTTTGTCCTCGCCCAGGGATTGCTTTACCGCTTTGACCAACGGACGCATGGCGGGTGACAGGTCATAGGTTTGATAAAACGCACGTACAACCTTAAGAATCTCCCAGTGAGCGTCTGTTAGCGTGACGCCATCTTGCTCGGCCAATCGATGGGCTAGCGCTTCTGACCAGTCGTCTAAGTTAAGCAAATAGCCCTCATCATCCAGTGGGATCTGTTGCTCGTTTATGTCTATGTTTTGCATCGATTAAAACCAACTGATGTTGTTGTCGTGTTCAAGGCATAGGGATACGAACTCGGCGTCAGTTGCCCTTTGTTGTTCATTCACAAGTGGTGTTAAACCGCGTGCGTCTAAATCGGGTAGCAAAAAACGGATCGGTACGCCACTGGGTACGTGAGAGAGAATCGAGTCTCTATCGTTAAGCGATACGGCTAAGCTTGTCGCGTTCTCGATCAGAAGCAAAGTGTCGCCTTCACGCAATGCGGCTAAACATGGATTCCATACCAGAGCATGGTCGTCAGTTTTATTGATGATGTGGAGTGTTTTCATCGGTATCAATCACTTAGCGCTAAAAGCTCATCAAACGTGTATGGGAGTGAATCAAGTTTTGCCACTCATCTTTATTAAAATACTTAACGGTGAGTCCGACAGGTAACGTGCCTAAAAAGGAGGCGGCAGATTCATCGGCCCATAGCGTATCGATGTCGTACATGGGCAGTGCGCTCAGTTGCTTTAACAGAGACTTTTGACCGATGGCGTCCGCTTGTTGGTTTTCCAAAAGGGCGGTTGCGGCGTACTTTGATAACGCCAACGTCACAGGTATATCGAATGCCGCGCAGGTTAAAACAACGTCCAACGCGTCCTTAAAATGCGTATTGCCATAGGGCGCATCTTTAATGTGGACTAATACGGAGGTGGTTTGATCAGGCATCGGTTACTCCCCAAACGTCACAACACGGTCGGATTCGATTAACGCATCCGTAAGTTGGCCCAAGCCCGATAGGCTAAAGGGGGCGGTAATATTGGCAAACGCTTTTTCATGACGCTTAGCTTCGGCCTCGTTTAACGCGCCGCGCTTTAGGGCCGCAGCAATACAGATCACCAGATCCAAATCGTACTGTTCGGCAAGACCTGACCATTGATCACGTGGGTTAAACTCATCGCGTTGCGGGGCATTTAAGTTTGAGGCCATCAGAACCGCATCGCCATAAAAGAACACTCGGTGAAGGGAGTGGCCCGCTTCTAAAGCGGCTTTGGCAAAGCGAAAAGCGCTTTGATTGGCTTGGGCATTAAAAGCACTGCCGTGAAGTACAATCGATAGTTTCATCGGTATCGTCTTAAGCTATATCTACTGTGGACATCATACCAAAACGCAAGGGGCACGTGCCAAACAGGAGGCACAAAAAAGCCCCAGTGAAGGGGCTCTTGATGCGTTGGGAGTCAGGGCGATCAGTCGTCGCTCATCACGCCAACTAGGCTCAGCAGGTGTACGAACAAGTTGTAGATGTTCAAGTACAGGCTGACGGTAGCCATGACGTAGTTTGTGTAATGACCTTGTACGATGTTGCTGGTGTCATACAGGATGAAACCGGCCATCAGTAAAACAACCATCGCCGAGAATGCGATACTCATTCCGCTGACATCAACACCGAACAGAGGCAGGATGAACAGTGCCAGCATCGCCAACAACATGACCATCGCACCTGCGGCTAAGAAACCGCCCATGAAGCTGAAGTCTTTGCGGGTTGTCAGAACATAGCCAGACAGACCAACAAAGGTCAGAGCTGTCATACCGAGCGCAGTCATAACGATTTGACCACCGTTAGCCATGGCCAGGTACATGTTAAGGATTGGGCCCAGTCCAAAGCCCATCAGGCCTGTGAACAGGAAAACCAGTGGCAGAGCAGCTGCACTGTTTTGTTTTTTGTTAAGGATGAACAGCATGACGAAGCTGACCAGAACACTTCCGAGGTAGACGAAAAACGGAGGGTTGATCGCCATGGAAATACCTGCAGTAACGGCACTGAATGCCAATGTCATCGCCAGCAGCATGTAGGTGTTACGAATCAATTTATTCGTACGCAGTACGGACTGTTCCGACTGAGCATGATTGATCGTGTTTGTATTACTCATATCTTCCTCTGAAATGTTTAAATGATTACGCCTATAATGGCAATATCTGAGTGCATTTCAAGGTTTTTGACCCTCTATCGATTCAAAGATTCCTGAAATTGAATGAATTTTAAACACCTGTAAATGGTTGATAACACTTCTTTATGCCGTATTTGGACATTCTTTATCAGGATGATCACCTGATTGCTGTTAATAAGCCCTCTGGATTATTGGTCCATCCAAGTTGGATTGCGCCTCGTAAATCGCCCAATCTGGTTTACTCGTTAAAGCGCTATTTTCGTGGGGCGCCTGTCTACACCATTCATCGATTGGACCGTGCAACGTCGGGCGTCATTCTGTTTGCGAAAGATAAAGAGACTGCGAAAGCACTGAATCAGCAGTTTTTAGATAAGACGGTTAAAAAGACCTATCTGTGTGTCACGCGAGGTTTTACCCCAGAGAGCGGGGTGATCGATTACGCGCTTAAACCCATCTTCGACAAAAAAGAAAGCCCGTTAGCGGACCCTGATAAACCGCCGAAAGATGCAGTATCGGCCTATCGTCGCCTAGGTACGGTTGAGCTACCCATCCCCATCAGTAAATACCCAGTAGCGCGCTACTCTTTGGTTGAGGTGAAGCCCGAAACCGGACGAAAGCATCAAATCAGACGCCACATGAAGCACATTTTCCATCCATTAGTGGGCGATACCAAACACGGCGAGGGGCGTCATAACCGATTATTCCGCGAGCATTTTGACAGTCATCGTTTACTTTTAATGGCAACGGAACTCACTTTTATGCACCCTGTAACGCAGGCATCAGTCACGGTGAAAGCCCCTGTAACTGAGCAGGTGGCAAACTTGTTTGATCGTTTAGGATGGCAAGGGCTGTACCCTGCACCTAAGCAAGAGGCGCAGCAAATCGAAGCGTTAGCGGGGGCCGTTGATGCCGATGAGCTAGCGGATAACGATGACGACAATAACGAAGATTGACGTGAATGCCAGAAAATTGGGCTAAAGTTCAGTACGAAATTGGGTTAATAAAAGCCACACTTTAAGCTTGTTCCCGACCTTAATTTGCGTATGCTTTAGCCCCTGAACCTTGGGTAGGCATTAGCCCTGTGCCGTGCACGTTCATTGGCTAGCTTACCCTCCATTAAAATTAGAAAAAAGCCCTTACTACACAGGGTCTACTGCCAAGCGAAGGAAATCGTCTTTCAATGAGTAACATCCAGTCTCTGAATGACCTTATCACTAACAAGAAAAACAATAACGAAACTCTCTCTGTGGGCATCATCGGTGCAATGGATGAAGAGGTCGAGATTTTAAAGAACACCCTGACCCATCGTCAGGAACATGCTATTGCCGGTTATGATTTTTATACCGGTACGCTGAACGATGTAGACGTTGTTTTACTTAAATCGGGCATTGGTAAAGTCAATGCCGCGATCAGTACTACTCTATTGCTGCACGCCTTTAAGCCAGATTGTGTGATTAACACAGGTTCTGCAGGCGGGTTTGACCCTGCATTGAAAGTGGGCGATGTGGTGATCTCGACCGAAGTGCGCCATCACGATGTGGATGTGACCGTATTTGGTTACGAGCACGGTCAAGTGCCGGGTTCTCCAGCTGCGTTTGAGCCAGATCCATTGTTAGCTGAAGTCGCGCAAGTCAGTGTTGACCAATTGGACGAGCTCAATACCGCACACGGCTTGATCGCAACGGGCGATAGCTTCATGAACGACCCTGAGCGTGTTGAGCGCACCCGCGAAATCTTTCCGACCATGAAGGCGGTTGAGATGGAAGCGGCGGCCATTGCGCAAACCTGCCATCAATTTGAAACGCCGTTTATTGTGATCCGTGCTTTATCGGATATTGCTGGTCAAGAGTCGAACGTATCGTTTGATCAGTTTTTAGAAACGGCCGCTAAGCATTCTGCAGAGATGGTGATCGAGATTGTAAGGAATCTTAAGAATCATCTCTAACTGGTTGAATTTAAAATAATAAGGAGCCGTATGTTTACCTCTTTTAATCCGCCAGAACGTACCTTGATGGGGCCTGGTCCTTCGGATGTCAGTCCGCGCGTTTTGTCTGCGCTGGCGCGTCCGACCATAGGTCACCTTGACCCTGAGTTCATCCGAATGATGGACGAGATCAAGGCGATGCTAAAGCTGACTTTCAAAACTGAAAATGAACTGACCATGCCGGTATCGGCGCCCGGTTCTGCTGGTATGGAAGCCTGCTTCGTCAATCTGATTGAGCCAGGCGAGAAAGTCATTGTGTGCCAAAACGGTGTGTTTGGCGGGCGGATGAAAGAGAACGTAGAGCGCTTTGGCGGTACCGCCATCATGGTGATGGACGAGTGGGGTACACCGGTTAGCCCTTCGAAAGTGCGCGAAGCCTTTGAAGCGAACCCGGATACGGTGGCGCTTGCATTTGTGCATGCGGAGACCTCGACCGGCGTGTGCTCAGATGCCAAAACCTTGTGTGAGATTGCCCGTGAATTTGATGCGATCACCATCGTGGATGCAGTTACCTCGCTCGGCGGTAGTGAGCTGCGTGTCGATGAGTGGGGCATTGATGCGATCTACTCAGGGACGCAAAAGTGTTTATCAGCCCCGCCAGGGATCTCTCCGGTAAGCTTTGGCCTGAAAGCGATTGAGAAAGTCAAAGCGCGCAAAACGCCTGTGCCTAGCTGGTTTTTGGATAAGAACTTAGTGATGGGTTACTGGGGCGGTGAAGGTAAGCGTGCTTATCACCATACGGCACCGGTTAATGCTTTGTATGCCTTGCACGAGTCTTTGGTTATTTTGCACGAAGAAGGCCTTGAAGCCTCTTGGGCGCGCCATCTATATCACCATGCCGCTTTAAAAGCCGGTCTTGAGGCAATGGGGCTGAGTTTCTTGGTGGATGAGTCATGCCGTTTGCCGCAGTTAAACTCGGTAAGCATCCCAGAGGGTGCCGATGATGCGGCCGTGCGTACGGCATTGCTGAACGAGTACAACCTTGAAATTGGTGCAGGTTTAGGCGCGTTGGCGGGCAAAGTGTGGCGAATCGGTCTTATGGGCTCATCCGCCAACCGTCGAAATGTTACTCTGTGTTTGGCGGCACTTGAGGCTACCTTGTCAGCGCAGGGCGCTAAGATCAATCAAGGCGTGGCATTGAAAGCGGCTGAGTCTTTTTACAGTCAAGCCTAATCGATCACGCTTTAGAAAGGCCTGCTGGTGACGTTACGAACCGCAGGCCTTTTTTGTGCTTGACGCAGTGATGCTGGCTCAACCTGCCGGTGTGTCTTCTTTTAAGGCTTCTTCGATCAATTTGATCTGAGCCTCATCATCCCACTCTTTGCCACCCATAATGGTCAGGGCTACCTCACCTTGACGGTTCACCAGATAACTCATCGGTAAGCCACGCAGTTTCAAATCAGTAAAAGCGGTGCCTTCACTGTCGATGAGAATGGGAAAAGTCAATTGGGTATCAAGTTTAGGTAAAAAAGCGGTGACGGTTTCTTGGTCTTCTCCGGCGGCAATCGCAACAACCTCAAAGCCTTGGTCCTTAAACCGGTCACGCAAGCGCTGCATGGACGGCATCTCTTTCACGCAGGGTGG
The DNA here is from genome assembly GCF_056160565.1 of Neptunomonas sp. ABH4_499. Lineage (NCBI taxonomy): Bacteria > Pseudomonadati > Pseudomonadota > Gammaproteobacteria > Oceanospirillales > Oceanospirillaceae > Neptunomonas > Neptunomonas sp. ABH4_499. The sequence goes on from NZ_JBSWXK010000002.1 coordinate 74,821, forward strand.
ACACCAGGTTGCCCAGAAATTTAACAAAACCACTTGGCCTTTAAAATCTGTCATGGCAACGCGCTTGCCATCTGTATCTGGATAAGCGACGGTATCTAAAGGGATACTGTCGTTGGCCATCGCTGTGCTGGCCAGTGTTAAGGACATCGCAGCGCCCAACAGCCAATGTTTTAACGAGAAGGAAGGGCGGGTTTGAGTGAAGCGCAACATAATCTACCTATTCGATGTAAGACCCAAAAACGTCGCAGACGATAGCACAGAGACACCTTCTCTACGAACCAACATCGGGAACTGATCTTTGATGATATTAGGAGAATAGCATGACCAAAACAGCCGTGGCATTTATCGGTTTAGGCACGATGGGTTACCCAATGGCCGGTCATTTGCAACAAAAAGGGTTTGACGTCACGGTCTATAACCGAAGCGCAGAAAAGGCTCAAAAATGGGTGGATCAATACAGTGGGGCTTTGGCCAGCACGCCTCAAGCGGCAGTGGAAGGCGCGGATTATGTCATGACGTGTGTCGGTAATGATGATGACCTTCGACAGGTAGTGTTAGGTGCGCAAGGTGTCTTTGCCGGTATGAAAGCAGGCGGCGTGTTAATCGATCACACCACAGCGTCAGCCGAAGTGGCTCGTGAGTTATCACACGCTGCAGCCGAGCGCGGCTTTCGATTTTTGGATGCGCCCGTGTCGGGCGGTCAAGCAGGCGCAGAAAACGGTGTATTAAGCATCATGGTGGGTGGGCAGCCGGAGACATTCAGTGCGGCCGAGCCTGTGTTAGCGACCTATGGCAAGTCCATTAAGCTGATTGGCGCTGAAGGTGCGGGCCAGCTTGCGAAAATGGTTAACCAGATCTGTATTGCAGGTCTGCTTCAGGGGTTGTCGGAGGCTGTTCATTTTGCCGAGCAGGCCGATTTGGATGCAGACGCGGTGTTTGATGTGATTCAACACGGTGCGGCTGGTTCGTGGCAGATGGTTAACCGTCATCAGAGCATGCTGAATGATGAGTATGAGTTTGGTTTTTCGGTGGATTGGATGCGAAAGGATTTGGGCATTGCGCTCGATGAAGCAAAGCGAAACGGAAGTACGCTTCCTGTGACAGCGCTGGTGGATCAATTCTACGCCGATGTTCAGCGCATGGGCGGTGGGCGATTTGATACCTCAAGCTTGTTAAAGCGACTTAGTACTAAGGCACAATAACGGGTACAAAGGGTGGATTTTTGCTCTTAAAAATCGCTGCTATACTGGGTTCTACTGATAACAAATAAAGTGGAACCCAGCCATGGTCGTTGATAAATACAGCTTAATCTCGTTTGCCCCAAGTCTTATGATTGTGGGCGCCTGTATCGTACTGAGCTTTGTAGGTGTGCGCATGATCAAAAAGGCTATGGCGCGAGACGCTGAAAAAGCGAAAAACGATCAATAACCCGATAATCATCAAGAATGGGCTGTCCATCCAGCCCGTTCTGGCCTTGCAGGTGCTCCAACAGGCCAATCATCTGATACCACCATTAAACGAGTCTTCTCTCGATACCCCTCGTCGGTTATTTCAACCCAAGCAACTTGCGCTGCGTGCGTCTGTTCTTTTAATGCGTGGGTGAGTTCCGAAGGGCTCAGTAAGTCGTCTTCATTGCCGTTGAAATGTTTAAACCCGCCAATCCAGTGCGGCTTTTGGATGATCCAAAATCGATCGCTGTCTTGAGCGTGTTTTTCCAGCTGCGGGCATTGATGGCGGTGAAGCCAAACCCCTTTGGTATGATCTGGGTTGAGTTGATGCTTGAGTTCTGGGGCGATGATAAACGCGTTTTCGGGCGAAAATCCCAGAGGATAAAACAGCGTACCTGTCAGCCAGTAAGACGGCTGATCTGATAGTTCAAACCCCTCTTGCTTTAGGCCCGCGATCGCTTCATCGCGTTTTGACATACCAAGCTGATGATCGATCAAACGGTGCCATTTTTTATCCAGTCTATCCTGACCGCCTGGCCCTAAGAAACGCTCAAGCGGATGGTCGGTTTCAAATTGAGGTCGAAACAGATAAAACTTGATCGCAAGCTCCCACTGGGTGATCTGCGATGGTGATTCTCTTGTGTCGTGTACTAAGAAATCCATCTCGCCCAGTGTGATCTTATCTTGCATGATCCGATGATTGCGCTTTACCAGATCAAACCGTTGGCTAAATTCAATCCCCTTGGCCATCACATCTTCAAAGACTCTGCCTAAGCGAAACGCAGGTGGCGCTGGGTAGTGCCTTACGTCAGGTTCCTTAGGTAGGTGCTCTAGTAGCGCCTTTAGCGGAACAGGAGGGGCGTTAGTGGAGTCAGAACGCATAAGGGGTTGGCTTTGATGTAACCACTTAAGGTCAATGCTTAAGTCGATGGATAGATTGGCTTTTTTGGGGGCGTTGTCTTGCATTGGATGGGTTCTGAATCAGCCTGTAATTTTCGCGACACTATGGTATGTCGATAATGGGATCATTACACTAGTAAACCATCAATGTGGTTAGGAAGCATCTCGAATGGCATTACCCGATACAAAAAACATGGCTAAGTCACTCAGCGAGCAAGAGCGTTTCCCGTTACTGTCCGACAGTAACATCAATACAATTCTGATGAACGGCGCACAAACGTCTCTGAGCAAGCTTCAGCGGGCAAAATCGTTTGATGCACGCCTTTACTATTACGCCGAGATCGGTGTGTATCTAGAGGTCTCCTTGTCTCGCGGCGCGGGTATTACGGATAAAACTCGGGAGCGTTTGGCATCCATTCATAAGCAAGCGACGTACATCCACATGGAAGCCAACAAACAAGATCATTTAGTAGACGAGTAATCCCTGTTTGACTGATGCGAAAACCGCCGCCGAGAGTGAATCCGGCCTGAAGTACCCAGATCCCTTTGACAGTAAAGCGTTTTTAGCGCTGCTGACTCAGCGCCCTGGCGTTTATCAAATGAAGGATGCTAAGGATCAGTTGCTTTACATTGGTAAGGCAAAAAATCTTAAAAAGCGGGTTTCGAGCTACTTTCGGGCAACGGGATTAACAGTTAAGACCCAAGCCTTGGTCGGTCGCATCGCGCACATTGATATAACGGTCACGAACAGTGAAACCGAGGCTTTGCTGCTTGAGCAAAACCTGATCAAAGAGTATCGGCCCCCTTATAACATCTTGTTACGTGACGATAAAAGTTACCCTTATATTTTCGTTTCCGATAAAGACACCTATCCGTTATTGACCTTCCATCGCGGTTCTAAACGAAAGAAAGGTCGGTATTTTGGGCCGTACCCCAGTCGCTCCGCGGTTAACGATACGCTGAACATCTTGCAAAAGGTGTTTCGTATTCGTCAGTGCGATGACACCTTTTTCAAGAATCGATCCCGTCCATGTTTGCAGTTTCAAATCGAGCGTTGCAGTGCGCCCTGTGTAAAGGCGATCAGTGAAGAGAACTACGCTGAGGACGTCAAACATGCCATGCAATTTTTGGAAGGCAAGAGCCATCAAATCATGCATGAGTTAGGCGATCAGATGGAAGCCGCCTCTGCGAAGTTGGATTTTGAGCGTGCAGCGGCCTATCGGGATCAGATCTCCAATCTGCAGTTAATTCAACAGCAGCAGTTTGTGACGGGCGATGCCGGCGATGCGGATGTCATCGGTTGTGCGTTGCAGCCAGGAGGCGTCTGCATACATCTGTTGTTTGTCCGTGGTGGGCGTATTGTGGGCAGCAAAGCGGTGCACCCTAAGGTATCCGTCGAGGATTCAGAATCTACCATCCTCTCGGCGTTTATTGCGCAGTGGTACATTGGCAGCGCCCGAGAATTACCGGATGCGGTCATCTCATCGCACCCGCTTGATGATCAAGAGTGTCTTGAGGATGCGTTGCGTGTGCATCGCGGTAAAAAAGTGCAGCTTACTCATCGCGTGAAAGCCGAACGTGCCGGGTGGCAAAAATTGGCACTAACCAATGCAGAACAGCAACTTAACAGCCACTTGGCCAGCAAACAGACCTCGTACCAGCGCTTTTTGGCCTTACAAGAGGCGTTCGGACTGGATGAGACACCAGCACGGTTAGAGTGCTTTGATATCTCTCACAGCTCAGGTGAGGCGACAGTGGCGTCGTGTGTGGTGTTTGATCATAACGGCCCACTCAAAAAAGACTACCGTCACTTTAACATCGAAGATATTACCGCAGGCGATGATTATGCCGCCATGAAGCAGGCGTTGACGCGTCGTTACACGCGCATCAAAAAAGGGGAGGGGGCTTTGCCCGATATTCTCTTTATTGATGGCGGTAAAGGTCAGGTCACCCAAGCCATCGAAGTGATGGAATCACTACAAATTACCGAGGTTTGCATCATCGGTGTGGCCAAGGGTGTGACTCGTAAAGCGGGTTTCGAAACCTTAATCATTGCTGATACCGGCGAGGAAGTTACCCTAGCGGCCGATTCAGCTGCGCTTCATTTGGTGCAGCATATACGTGATGAGGCGCACCGGTTTGCGATTACGGGCCACCGAGCTCGTCGCGGTAAGGCGCGAAAGCAATCCAGCCTAGAGGGGATTCCTGGGGTTGGGCCAAAACGACGACGCGAGTTGCTAAAACACTTTGGTGGTCTGCAAGCCATTGAAAGGGCGAGTATTGCAGAAATTGCCAAAGTCTCTACCATAAGCACCGCGCTTGCTGAGGAGATTTATGGAGCGCTACATCCAGAGAATTGACAGGGAGCTGTCCACACAGGTGTTGTTATCAATGAATATACCCAATTTCTTGACCCTTCTGCGCATTGTGCTGATCCCGGTCTTTCTTGTTGTTTACTATTTACCGATCCAGTACGCGCATTTTTCGGCGGCCGTGATATTTTGTGTCGCCGCCATCACCGATTGGTTTGATGGGTATCTGGCCAGACGTTGGAATCAAACCTCAGCGCTTGGGGCGTTTTTGGACCCAGTGGCCGATAAGTTGATTGTAGCGGCCGCGCTGGTTGCATTGACGGAGACCTTCTCGACGTTTTGGATGACCTTGCCTGCCATTGTGATCATTGGGCGTGAGATTGTGATTTCGGCGCTTCGTGAATGGATGGCCGAGCTCGGTAAGCGTGCCAGTGTTGCCGTGTCTTACATTGGTAAGGTCAAAACAGCACTGCAGATGTTAGCCATTTTGCTGCTGGTGGCGTTTGAGCCATTTACGCTGTTATCTTGGATGGGTGTAGCGGCGATGTACATCGCTTCTGTCTTGACGCTGTGGTCTATGATTGTCTATCTGAAGGCGGCGTGGCCAGAGTTGATGAGCGAAGCTAAGTGATTAAAAAATAAGCAAAATTAAATCGAAATATATTTGAAATGTTTGTTGACACCGTCTGAGATCTCCTTATAATACGCCCCACGTTTTGAGTGATGCGGGAATAGCTCAGTTGGTAGAGCACAACCTTGCCAAGGTTGGGGTCGCGAGTTCGAGTCTCGTTTCCCGCTCCAAAATTCAAAGCGACCTTTCTACGAAGGCGCGATGGCAGAGTGGTTATGCAGCGGACTGCAACTCCGTGTACGCCGGTTCGATTCCGACTCGCGCCTCCATGTTCCGTCAGCAATGTCGGAATTTTGCCCGGATGGTGAAATTGGTAGACACAGGAGACTTAAAATCTCCCGCCTATTGCTGGCGTGCCGGTTCGATTCCGGCTCCGGGCACCATTTCTTAAATATTTATCTCTAAACTGAATATTTATGATCTTATAAGTCATTGGTTTTTCAGTGATTTCTGGCTTTCAGCCTGTTTTTCTCTATTGCTTCGCGATCAAGTGTTCAAAATAACGTTACGCCAAATTACGCCAGCGCGGCTTGCGTTCGTTAAGCCGCTGTGCCGTTTCTTTATCAGTTGGGTTGTTCGGGTTTACTGATAAAACTCCTGAAGCTCGCCACCCTCATACACAACGCTTACGGGTTGAAATACTGAGATGACCTCTCTTGTGTTGATGAACTGGGGTTCTTGGCCTGGTTGCGTGGGGATTGAGAATTTGAAAGGCCATTTGTCCATCGGCGTCTGTGGCATGATGGGCTCGTGTATCGTCAGTTTAGTGCTGTAAATACGATTGTTCATATTATCGTAAAAGCTGATTAGCCCGGTTATGCCAGTGATGACACGATCCGATCGATTGTAAATGCTCAGTTCACTAATAAAGTCATTATGCCGTAAATAGGCGCTGTCTCGGTCATCTAGGCTGTTCATACTGGTTAGGTTAACGGTGACAGGCAGCTTGCTTTCATACTCTAAAAGCTCGCTGGGTTTAATCAGTGTGAAGTTGCTAAGCGGATCAAAGCCTGCTTGGAAGAGTACGCCGGCATGATGCGCCTCCTCGGTGAGTTCTGAGTAACTGGGGTTGGATGCGCCCCAAAAGTAGCCGATGCCCAAAGAAATGACGGCCGTAATGCCGATGGTAATAAAAGGGGAGGTGGATCGATTCTCGGCCGTGTTAGAGCTGGCATTCGCCTCGTACACAGGGATGGATGCTTTAGAGCCAAGCTTGGCTTCCATTTTAGTGTAAATAGCACCACATTTTGGGCATGCCGCGGTTGGGCTTGATTCCACGCCTATCGCCACGTGATCGCACTTTAAACAGACTTTGTGCTTGGCCAGCGAGGTATTCATTCTTGGTATCCCTTATTACCGACACTTTGATGGTTGTTATTTTACATTATCGATGCGATGTAAAAAGAGGGTGTCTGTATTAATTCCTATTTCGCTCAAGGCGGGTTAATCCGATAGAATGCAGCGCGTTGATGTCAGATTTTGGAGTGTATTGTGACTTTGTTTCGTCCGTGTATTGATCTTCACGAGGGTAAGGTAAAGCAGATCGTTGGTGGGACGCTGAATGATGAAGGTGCAAAGACCAACTTTGTCAGCCAGTACGATGCCGAGTACTACGCTAAGCTCTACCATCAGTACGGTTTAAAAGGCGGTCATGTGATTGCGCTTGGGCCTAATAACGACGATCAAGTCTACAAGGCGCTTGGTGCGTGGCCGGGTGGTTTGCAATTTGGTGGTGGCGTAAAACCTGAGAATGCTGCCAAATACCTTCAAGCGGGCGCATCCCATGTAATTGTGACCTCCTATTTATTTGATGGCGGTGAGTTTTCTTGGGATAAGCTTGAAGCGATCAAGGCCGAGGTCGGTAAAGAGCATTTGGTGTTGGATTTGAGCTGCCGTCGTACTGACAATGGTTGGAATATCGCAACCAACCGCTGGCAAACCGTGACCGAAACCGCCGTTGATGAAAAGACTCTTACTGAGCTGGCGTCACATTGCTCTGAATTTTTGATCCATGCGGCGGATGTTGAAGGGCTGCAGGCAGGCATTGATCAGGATTTGGTGATCTATTTAGGCCAGCACTGCACTATCCCGGTAACCTATGCCGGTGGGGCACGTACGTTAGATGATTTAAAGCTGGTGGACCATCTCTCTGGTGGGCGTGTGGATCTTACCATTGGCAGTGCCCTGAACATCTTTGGTGGCAGTGGTGTCACGTTAGAAGACTGCATTGAATGGAATGCGGCTAATTGATTCCTAATTGGAATCAAAACTATAAAAATAATGAATTTGTATAATTAGATCTGCTTTTCTACTATATCCCTACAGCGAGCAAGGCTGATCTCGATCAGCCGCTAATTACGATAATGAATAAGCCGAACCATGGCCTGATAAAGGAGATTTCCAATGGGTGGCAAGACTCTGTATGACAAGTTATGGGATCAACACTTAGTACGCCAAAATGAAGATGGCAGTGCTTTGATCTACATCGACCGCCAAATCCTTCACGAAGTAACATCGCCTCAAGCGTTTGAAGGATTGCGTCTGGCAGGTCGTAAGCCGTGGCGCATCGATGCAAACTTGGCTACACCGGATCACAACGTACCCACGACACAGCGTGACGGTGGTGTTGACCAGATTGTTGACCCGGTTTCTCGTATTCAGGTGAAAACACTGGATTCCAACTGCGATGACTTTGGTATCACCGAATTTAAAATGAATGATTACCGTCAAGGTATCGTACACGTTGTGGGCCCAGAGCAGGGTATGACCTTGCCCGGTACGACGGTTGTGTGCGGTGATTCACACACCTCAACGCACGGTGCCTTTGGTGCGCTGGCCCACGGTATCGGAACTTCCGAGGTGGAACACGTTTTGGCGACTCAGTGTTTGATCGCTAAAAAGATGAAGAACATGCTGGTGCGTGTGGATGGCCAGTTAGGTTTCGGTGTAACCGCCAAAGACGTGATCTTGCATATCATTGGTGTGATAGGTACGGCCGGTGGTACAGGCTACGCGATCGAGTTTGGTGGTGATGCGATTCACAGCATCTCGATGGAAGGTCGCATGACGATCTGTAATATGTCGATCGAAGCCGGTGCGCGTGTGGGTCTTGTCTCCGTTGATCAGATGACCATCGATTACTTTAAAGATCGTCCTTTCTCGCCAAAAGGTGATGTATGGGATGCGGCGGTCGAAAACTGGAAAACCTTGGTGTCTGATGATGACGCTCAGTTTGATAAGGTCGTCGAGATCCGTGCGCAAGACATCAAGCCTCAAGTCACTTGGGGTACATCGCCCGAGATGGTGGTCGATATTGACAGCTTGGTGCCAAACCCAGAAGCCGAGTCCGACGCCGTTAAAGCGGATGGCATTCGTCGAGCGCTTAAATACATGGGCTTAAATGCTGATCAGAAAATTACCGATATCCAGTTGGATCGTGTCTTTATCGGTTCGTGCACCAACTCGCGTATCGAAGATCTGCGTGCCGCAGCCGAAGTCGTCAAAGGTCGTAAAGTGGCCGGTACGGTTAAACAGGCGCTGGTTGTTCCGGGCTCTGGTTTGGTGAAAGCGCAAGCTGAAGCGGAAGGCTTGGATAAGATCTTTATCGAAGCGGGTCTTGAGTGGCGTGAGCCGGGTTGCTCTATGTGTCTTGCGATGAACCCAGATAAGTTAGGTAACGGTGAGCACTGTGCCTCGACCAGTAACCGTAACTTTGAAGGTCGCCAAGGTTTTGGCGGTCGTACACACTTGGTAAGCCCAGCGATGGCGGCGGCCGCTGCGGTTACCGGACACTTTGTTGATGTCCGTGAATTGGTTAGCGCATAACGGAGACAGATCATGAGAAAGTTTACAGTTCATACCGGTATTGCTGCGCCATTGGATCGATCTAACGTTGATACGGATATGATCATCCCAAAACAGTTTTTGAAATCCATCAAGCGTTCAGGTTTCGGTCCTAACTTGTTTGATGAGTTGCGTTATATGGATGAAGGTCAGCCGGACCAAGATTGCTCTGGCCGTCCTTTGAATCCGGATTTTGTCCTGAACCAAGCGCGCTACCAAGGTACTTCGGTTTTACTGGCGCGTGAAAACTTTGGCTGTGGTTCCAGTCGTGAGCACGCGCCATGGGCGTTGGATGACTTTGGTATTCGCAGTGTCATTGCGCCAAGTTTTGCAGATATCTTCTACAACAACTGCTTTAAAAATGGCCTGTTGCCGATTGTCTTGTCCGAGGATAAGGTGGATCAGCTGTTTAAAGAGGTTGAAGCCAACGAAGGTTATCAGTTGGTGGTGGATCTTGAAAAACAAGTGGTTGTTACGCCATCGGGTGAATCATTTGCCTTTGAGGTGGATGAGTTCCGTAAGCATTGCTTATTGAATGGTTTGGATGACATCGGCCTAACGTTGCAAAACGCCGATGCGATTCGTGCTTACGAAGAAAAACGAAAACAACAAACGCCTTGGTTGTTTGATGCGATCAAGCCTTACTAAGGCGACGATACTTTAGGGAAGTTACATGTCTAAAAATGTATTGATCCTGCCGGGTGACGGTATTGGTCCAGAAATCGTAACCGAAGCTAAGCGTGTGCTGGAGCTGGTTAACGAGCAAGATAATCTGGGTTTGAGTTTCGATGAAGCGTTGGTGGGTGGCTCGGCTATCGATGCTGACGGTGTTCCTCTGCCTGAAGCGACTCTGGAAAAAGCCAAAGCAGCAGATGCGATTTTGCTGGGTGCGGTAGGTGGTCCAAAATGGGATACCAATCCGGACTTCCAGATCCGTCCAGAAAAAGGCTTGTTGGGTATTCGATCTAACCTGTCTCTGTTCGGTAACCTTCGCCCTGCGATCCTTTACCCGCAGCTGGCGCATGCATCTACTTTGAAGCCTGAAGTGGTATCCGGCTTGGATATTCTGATCGTGCGTGAGCTGACCGGTGGTATCTATTTCGGTAAACCGCGTGGTATTCGCGAGAAAGAGGGCGGCATCCGCGAAGGCTTTAACACCTACGTTTACGATGAAAACGAGATTCGTCGTATCGGCCGTGTAGCGTTTGAAGCCGCGCGCGCGCGTAACAAAAAGTTGTGCTCGGTTGATAAAGCCAACGTGCTGGAAGTGACGGTGCTGTGGCGCGAGATTATGGATGAGTTGTCAAAAGACTATCCAGATGTTGAGCTAAGCCACATGTACGTGGATAACGCAGCCATGCAGCTGGTGCGCGCACCTAAGCAGTTTGATGTGATCGTTACCGGCAATATGTTCGGTGATATCCTGTCCGATGCGGCGGCAATGCTGACCGGTTCCATCGGTATGTTGCCATCCGCATCTTTGGATGAAAGCGGCAAGGGTATGTATGAGCCATGTCATGGTTCTGCACCGGATATTGCAGGTCAAGGTAAAGCCAACCCATTGGCAACCATTCTGTCAGCGGCTATGATGTTGCGTTACTCTTTGGGTGCGGGCGATACAGCAGACCGCATCGAGAAGGCTGTCAGTGATGTGTTGGATCAAAAGCTTCGCACCGCGGACATCATGTCTGAAGGGATGACGTCTGTCTCTACCAGTGAGATGGGCGACGCTGTGGTAGCAGCGTTGAAGGGCTGATCACCTTTACAATTGATCTTTGGCAACAAGGCCGATGGTGCTGAATCAGTCCATCGGCTTTTGTATGCATACAATTTGAATTTATTTATTGGGGAGTCCAATGAAACGTGTAGGTTTTGTCGGCTGGCGCGGAATGGTAGGTTCTGTGCTAATGCAGCGCATGCTCGATGAGCGTGATTTTGATTACATCGATGAGCCCGTGTTCTTCACCACCTCTCAGGTGGGAGAAGCCGGTCCAGAGATTGGTAAATCCATTCCGACACTGAAAGACGCTAAGAGCATTGATGAGCTGAAACAAATGGATGCCATCATCTCTTGCCAAGGCGGCGACTACACGAAAGAGATTTTCCCAAAACTGCGCGAAGCAGGTTGGAACGGTTACTGGATTGATGCAGCTTCATCTTTGCGTATGGCAGATGACGCGCTGATCATTCTGGACCCGGTCAACCGTGATGTGATCGACGCAGGTCTGGCGAAAGGCGTTAAAAACTTCATCGGTGGTAACTGCACAGTTTCCTTGATGTTGATGGGCTTGGGTGGTCTCTTTAAAGGCGGTCACGTTGAGTGGTTAACGTCGATGACTTACCAAGCGGCGTCCGGTGGCGGTGCTCGTCACATGAAAGAGCTGATCTCTCAGATGGGTATTGTGCACGGCGCGGTGTCCGGCCAACTGGACCCAGCCAGTGCTATCCTAGATGTCGATAAGCGCGTCGCTGAAATCATTCGTAGCAGCGATATGCCCGTTGACAACTTTGGCGTACCCCTAGCGGGCAGCTTGATCCCTTGGATTGATGTGGCGCTGGAAAATGGTCAAAGTAAGGAAGAGTGGAAAGGGTTTGTTGAAACCAACAAAATCCTTGGTCGCTCGGACAACCCAGTGCCGATCGATGGCACATGCGTGCGTATCGGTGCTATGCGATGCCACAGCCAAGCGTTTACGATCAAGCTCAGGCAAGACATCCCAATGGATGAGATCGAAGCCATGCTGGCCGAAGCGAATGATTGGGTCAAAGTGGTACCTAACGATCGTGATATCACAATGCGTGAGCTGACACCGGCTAAAGTGACCGGCACCTTGTCGGTGCCAGTAGGTCGTTTGCGTAAGATGAATATGGGGCCTCAATACTTGAATGCGTTCAGTGTAGGTGACCAACTTCTTTGGGGTGCGGCAGAGCCGTTACGCCGAATGTTACGTATCTTGTTAGAAGCCTAGTCGCTTTTGTAGCAGTGTTCCCACAGCCCGGCTCACGTCGGGCTGTTTTGTTTATCAGAGTTGAAAAGAATGTCACAAATTTCTATCGCAGTAGTGGGGGCAACCGGTCTGGTTGGCTGTCAGATTATGTCGGGCTTGGAGTCACTTGAAGAGCACATCGATCAGGTTGTTGCTTTGGCCGGTGCTGATTCAGTAGGTAAGCATGTCTCGTATCGTGGTGCCTCTGTCTCGGTTCAGGATGTTAACGGTTTTGACTTTTCTTCGGTTAACGTTGTGATCTGTGCATGCCCGCAAGAGGTCACCAAAGAGTTGGTGGTGTCGGCTGAATCCGCCGGTTGCTTTGTGATTGATCTTTCCGGCGCGTTTGTTTATAAGCCACATGTACCCATGTGGGTGGCAGGTATCAACGAAGAGGCGGCCATGGCGCGCGCGAAAGCGGTGGGTTGTGTCACTCTGCCATCGGCTGATAGTCAATTGTTGCTGCCGGTTTTACATTGCCTGCGAGATCTGTTTGAGATCGAGACGGTCGATGTCACCTCAATGCACGCGGTATCTGGTTCTGGTCAAAAGGGCATTGATGAGCTCGCTAAACAGACAGCGCAGTTATTAAATGCTCGAGCTATTGAAAAAAACGTCTATGCTGAACAGATCGCATTTAATGTGATCCCGATGGTGGGAGCAATGTCAGACTCAGGTTACACCGATGCCGAAGTGCGTTTCGTGTTGGAGTCTAAAATTGCGTTGGCCATGCCTGAGCTGATTGTACAGCCAAGTTTTGTTACGGTGCCGGTGTTTCACGGTCACTCCATGAATGTGTCGGTTAAAACCGCCACTGCTGTGGATATGGATCAGGTGAAAGCGCGCTTAGCGAAGCTGGATGGCTTTGAGTTCAGTGAGGGTGTTGACGAGTTAGCCACACCGGTTAGCGATGCAATTGGATCGGATTCTGCGTACATTGGTCGAGTAAGATCAGGTATTGCGGGTTCACCAGGTATAAGTTTTTGGCTAACGGCCGATAATCTACATCAAGGCGCCGCAAAATGTGTCGTTGACTGCTTAAATGGCTATTTAAAGTAGGGTTTATTCAGTTAATTTTCAGAAATCGGCTTTAAGTGCGCCTTAAATGACGGGTTTCTTGACCCGAAATGAGTTTTTCATAATACTTTGATAAAAATTCGACCGGCAACTTGCTGAATATTCTAGAAAAATCAGCAGGGGAATTAAGGAATACACAATGCTGCGCAAACTTGCACTAAGTATGGCTGTTGCGGGTGCAATCGCATCGTCACAGGCGAACGCATTAGGCTTGGGGAATATTCGTATCAAGTCTGCTCTTAATGAGCCTTTGAATGCAGAGATTCAACTGAATCAGGTAAGGGATTTAAATCCTCTTCAGATTCGCCCAAGAATGGCGGGGCAGGATGAGTTTGCCCTAGCGGGAGTTGCACAGCAAAGAGCGCTGTCCGATGTCCGCTTTCAAGTAAAAGTGAATCCTAACGGCACTGGGGTGATTGAGTTAACCACTCAGCAGCCGGTTAAAGAGCCGTTTCTTAATTTCCTTGTTGAGGTTAACTGGCCAAGCGGTCGGTTAGTTCGAGAATACACCTTGCTGTTAGACCCACCGGTCTTTAGCCCGGTCTCGACCCAACAACCTATCGCACCTGCAGTCACACAACCGGCACCTCGCCCGGTTAATCCACAGCCGGTTGTGCAGTCTAATACGCAAGCCCCTGTGAATCGTGCCCAAGCACCTGCGACCTCTAACATAAGAACACGAGCGAACCCTGCGACCGAAACCTACGTCGATGTATCTGACACCTTGTGGGAAATCGCCATTCGCTATCGTGTTAAACCGGATGTCTCCTCCTACCAAATGATGGTAGCGATGTACAAAAAGAATCCGGAAGCCTTCCCGAATGGCAACATTAATGACTTGAAAGCGGGTGTGGTGCTTAAGCTTCCTACCGAAGCGGAAGCCCGAGCGCTGACCTCAAAAGAGGCCGCCGCTGAGGTGCGACGTCAAACGGCTCTGTGGAAGAGCCGTGGTCAACCTACAACGCCTGCGCCTATGGATGCGAGTAAGCCCTCGGTAAAGAGTGAAGCCGCTGATTCCGGCGACGCAGAAGCCGCCCAGGATGGGCAGCTTACCGTGGTAACTCCATCGGAAAAGAGCGATCAGGATGATGCGGCCAACGCAACAACACAAAGCGGTGAAGCCAAAGGCGACTCGCTAAATGAAGAGCTAAGCGTTGCTCGTGAAGAGATCGATAAGCTCACGAAAGAAAACGAGCGTTTGCAGCAAGACAACGACGAGATTCGCGAAAAACTGGCTGATCTTGATCAGCGCGTCGCTGACGTTGCGCAAAAGCAGGTTGAAGAGGCGCTGACAAAGTTTCAGCTTCAATCTAGCGCCGAAATTTCTCAACTGCAGAACCAGTTGGCGCAGAAAGACCAAGAGCTAGAAGCGCTTAAAGCTGAACTTGAAGAGAAAAACCGTTCTTTCCTCGATACGTTATTGCAGTCGCCAGCCATCTTGGCGGGTGTGGGCGGTGGTTTACTCGCCTTGTTGGCCGGGGCGTTTCTACTGCGTCGCAAGCGTAAAAAAGCCGAAGAAGACGATGCGAACGACTCGGCTGCACTTGCCGGTGCAGCAGCTGCGGGCGCAGCAGGCGGTGCTGCGGCTGTTGAATTAACGGATGAAGACGACGAAGCCTTGTTGGCCGCTCTGAATGAAGATGAGGCTAATGACGAAGCTCCAGAAGAAGAGGTCCATACCAATCTTGATGAGATCACCACGCTCGAAGAGCTGGAAAATCTAGATGATCTTGAAAACTTAGATGATTTGGATGAGTTGAACCTCGATATGGATCTGGATCTGGATGAGAATCTGGATACCGATCTGGCCTCTCTGAATACAGGTGCGGATGAAGAGCTAGATATCTCATCTGAGAGCGATGATGACGATCTGGGCGATCTTGATTCAATCCTAAATGAAGATCTGGGCGATGCGGACTTGGCCGAAGATTCGGTGGATGTTGATGACATCGAGTTTGATCTTGGCTTGGATGATGATAACGCCGATGAGTCTGCAGCCGCTGTAGATGACGAATTAGCGTCGTTGGATGATGCACTGGGCGAAGATCAGGCTGATGGCGATCTGGAAGTGGATCTGGGTGAGTTGGATGACAGCCTTGATGCCATGTTGGATGAAGCTGAATCAGAAGATGTGGCTCAAGAGACGGCCGAAGAAGATGAGCTTCTTGACTCCCTGTTTGATGAGTCGCAAGCCGAAGAAGATCAACGTATCGATGGTCTGCGTTCTGGTTTAGGTAATGTTGATACCGTCGACGGTGATGATGAAGTGGAAGAGACGCTGGAGTCTCTTGGCTTAAATGGCTTGGCTGATCAAGACTTTGATGCAGAAGGCGATCAATCATCCGAAGATGCCAGCGATGATCTGGATTTCAACCTTGAAGATCTGGACGCCGAAGTTGACGGTATGGATCTTGATGAGGAGTTAAGCCAGCTTGAAGCAGAACTCGATGGTTTGGACTTTGCGCTTGAAGATTTGGATGACGTATCCGAAGAGCCTGAAGAGAACACCGTTGCTGCAGATTTGACGCAAGAGGCTGACATTGCAGTCGATGAAGATGATGCTCTGTCATTGGATGATCTTGACGAAGTCGAAACACGTGGCGAAGAAGCCGAAGCGACATTAGATGAAGCGTCGCTGATGGCGGACTTGGACAGCTTGTTGGACGAAGAAGCTTCAACCTCTGACGCCGCAGTTGAAGAACCGCAAGATGAGCTACCAGAGCTTGAGTTAGAAGGTGAGTCGCTTGCGTCGTTAGATGACGATGATGAAGCGATGGATCTGGATGCGCTGTTGGCGGATGAATCACTGACGCTTGAAGACGATATCATGGCTGATCTTGATAAAGAGCTGGATGATATCGATGTTGAAGGCGAGTCGCTGGATGATCTTTTAGATCTTGATCTGGATGATGTTGAGCCGATGTCGGATGTCGACACGGCAGGCTTAGAGTTGGACGATGAGCTACCTAAGACGCCATCCGAAGAAGAAGTGTCCGAGGAGCTGACCAACAACATAAAGCACGACCTTGAGCCGGAGCTGAACGATGAGTTAGATGAGCTGCTTGGCAGTACAGATAACGACATCGCCCTTGAAGAGATTTCTGCCGATGAAGAAGACTTCGGTGAGTCTGATGATCCTCTGGATGCATTGGGTCTGCTGGACGGCGCTGATGAGGTAGAAACGAAGCTTGATCTTGCTCGCGCTTACATTGATATGGGCGATCTGGATGGTGCGAAAGATATTCTTGGTGAGATTCAGCAAGAGGGCAGTGATGAGCAAATAGAAGAGGCCCGTCAGCTCTTGGAGGGACTCTCTTGACGCAATGCTCTAACGAGCTGTCAAACGACCAAGGGGCGATTTCGATCGCCCCTTATCGTTATGCGGCCTGTGTTGAATATGCGGGGGCGGCTTACAAGGGCTGGCAAACGCAAAAAGAGGGTAATGTACCCACCGTCCAGCAATCGGTTGAGAAGGCATTGAGTAAAATCGCCAATCATCCGGTGCAGGTGATTTGTGCGGGTCGAACCGATGCTGGGGTCAATGGTACGTATCAAATCATCCATTTTGATACTCATGCTCAGCGTGAGGAGCGCTCGTGGGTGTTGGGCTGTAATACCCACCTGCCGGACGACATCGCTATCCATTGGGTTCAACCGGTGTCTGAAGAGTTTCATGCGCGCTTCAGCGCTCAAGAGCGGCGCTATCGCTACTTGATTTTGAGTCAGCGGGTAAAGCCTGCGGTGCTATCAAAAGGGATTACTTGGACCTACAAATCATTGGATGTCGATGCGATGCATGCGGCCGGTCAGCATTTAGTGGGGGAGCATGATTTTACTTCCTACCGCGCCGTTCAGTGCCAAGCCAAAAGTCCAGTACGAACGATCAAAGCTCTATCGGTCTATCAAAAAGGGCAGGTCATTGTATTGGATGTGACGGCAAACGCCTTTTTGCATCACATGGTTCGCAATATCGCCGGTGTTTTAATGACGATCGGGGCAGGCGAGGCTCCTCAAGATTGGTCAAAGACCGTGTTGGATGCACGTGATCGTCGAGAAGGCGGCATAACTGCGCCTCCTTGGGGGTTGTACTTTGTGGATGTGAAGTACCCAAGCGAATTTAATTTGCCAGCATCGGCGCTCGGTCCTTATTTTTTATAATCGGGACCGAATTTAAGGCGCCATCCGTGACGTTGGCGCTCCTGTTCTGATAGAATCCTCACTTTTCCCTGACGAAGAAGTCGATGAGAACTCGGGTCAAAATTTGCGGTATTACACGGTTGGAAGATGCGCTACTTGCAATAGAGTTAGGTGCTGATACCTTAGGTTTTGTTTTTTATGAGCCTAGCCCGCGAAATATCTCAGTTGAAACAGCCGCCGACATCATCAAGTCGTTACCGCCGTTTGTTGTCACTACCGGTCTGTTTGTGAATGCAAGTGCCGAGCAAGTGCAGCACACCATCGACCAAACACGTTTGGATCTTTTGCAGTTTCACGGCGATGAAACCGATGCGTTTGCACGCCAATTCAACCGACCTTTCATTAAAGCGTTGCGAGTCAAACCGGATGTTGATCTGAAGCAGGCTTGTGATGCGTATCCCTCTTCAAGAGGGATGCTTCTCGATGCGTATAAGCCCGGTGTGCCGGGTGGTACTGGTGAATCCTTTGATTGGGACCTGATTCCAGCTTCGCTTCGACCACACGTTATTTTAGCCGGTGGACTTAACCCTGATAATGTGGCGGATGCGATTGAACAGGTTCGACCCTTTGCGGTCGACATCAGTGGTGGTGTAGAAGCGTCGAAAGGGATCAAATCACCAGAAAAATTACAACAGTTCTTCAAAGAGGTGGCTCGTGCCAACAAACACTGATCTGTCTGCACTTAAGCAACTGCCTGACGACAAAGGCCATTTTGGTCCTTACGGCGGTCGCTTTGTATCTGAGACTCTTATGGGCGCGCTTCAAGAGCTTGAAGCCATGTACGAGCGTTTATCGAAAGAACCTGAATTTCAGGCCGAATTTGATCGCGATCTGGCCCACTACGTTGGCCGTCCATCTCCTTTGTACTTTGCAGAGCGTTTAACGCGTGAAGTCGGCGGTGCGAAAATCTACCTAAAACGTGAAGATCTAAACCACACGGGGGCCCACAAGGTCAACAACACCATTGGTCAGGCGTTATTGGCTAAATACATGGGTAAGCCTCGCATCATCGCTGAAACGGGCGCAGGTCAGCATGGTGTTGCTTCAGCAACGGTTGCGGCGCGATTGGGCTTAGAGTGCAAGGTGTACATGGGGATTGATGATGTACGTCGTCAATCATTAAATGTGTACCGCATGAAGCTGCTTGGCGCGGAAGTTGTGGCCGTTGAGTCCGGTACCCGTACCTTGAAAGATGCCATGAACGAAGCGATGCGTGATTGGGTCACTAACGTGGACAACACCTTCTACATCATCGGTACCGCTGCTGGCCCACATCCGTATCCGAAATTGGTGCGTGATTTCCAGTGTGTAATCGGTCGTGAAGCGCGTCAGCAGTGCTTTGAACATGAAGGCCGCTTGCCCGATGCTTTGGTGGCGTGTGTGGGTGGTGGTTCGAACGCCATTGGTTTATTCCACCCATTCATCGAAGATGAATCGGTACGTATGATCGGTGTCGAAGCCGGTGGTTACGGCGTTGAAACAGGCCAGCATGCAGCGCCTTTATGCGCAGGTCGACCAGGTGTATTGCACGGTAACCGTACTTACCTAATGGAAGATGACGCGGGTCAAATTCTGGGTACACATTCGGTTTCTGCAGGTTTGGATTACCCAGGTGTTGGTCCTGAACACAGCTGGTTGAAAGATACCGGTCGTGCTGAATACGCAAGCGTGACCGACGAAGAAGCGCTCAGTGCGTTCCGTATGCTGACCCGTGTTGAAGGTATCATGCCTGCACTGGAATCCAGCCATGCTGTGGCTCACGCAGTAAAAGTGGCCAAAGAAATGGACAAAGACCAAATTCTGGTCGTGAACTTATCAGGCCGCGGTGATAAAGACATCCATACCGTCGCGGGTATTGATGGCATCGAGCTTTAGGAGATCATCGTGAGTCGTATTAATGAATGCTTTGCAGCCCTAAACGCGGCTGGTAAAAAAGCCCTGATCCCGTATGTGACAGCAGGCGATTCAACCCCAGAGCTTACCGTGCCTTTGATGCATGCAATGGTCGAGGCCGGTGCTGACATCATCGAGTTGGGCGTGCCTTTCTCTGATCCAATGGCTGATGGTCCGGTGATTCAGTTGGCGTGCGAGCGTGCTTTGGCGCACAATGTGCGATTGCTGGACGTGTTGGAGATGGTTAAAGCGTTTCGCCAAACCAACAACACCACACCGGTTGTATTGATGGGCTATTTGAACCCGGTAGAAGTGCTGGGTTATGAAGCGTTTGCTGAAAAAGCGCAAGCAGCGGGTGTTGATGGCGTGTTAACCGTGGACTTGCCACCGGAAGAGTCCGAAGAGTTCGCTGCCATCATGAAAGCGCATCAACTGGATGTCATTTATCTGTTGGCACCGACAACCGCCGAAGACCGAATCGAGCAGGTTTGTCGCTTAGGTTCAGGTTACGTGTATTATGTTTCAGTTAAAGGCGTAACCGGTTCAAGTGCTCTGAATGTTGATGAAGTGGCACAAAAATTAGAAGTGGTGCGTCGCCACACGTCAATGCCGGTGGGTGTTGGCTTTGGTATCCGCGATGGTCAATCGGCGTCGGCGGTATCGGCGGTGGCTGATGGTGTTATCGTTGGTAGCGTTTTAGTGAACAAAATTGCAGAAAACGCAGACCAACCAGAAACGATTAAAAACGAGATTGCAGCGGTGCTTCGCGAGATGCGTGCTGCAATGGATGCATAACTAGACAGCTAACGACACTGGGTTAGAGAAATAATGAGTAATTGGTTAGATAAAATCATTCCATCACTGGTTCGATCTGAGGGTAAAAAGACAAATATCCCAGAAGGGTTATGGAAGAAGTGTCCAAGCTGTGAAAACACGCTGTACTACCCTGAGCTGGAAAAGAACTTAAGCGTTTGTCCTAAATGCGACCACCACATGCGTATTGGTGGCCGCCAGCGTTTGAACACCTTCTTGGATGTTAATTCGGGCGTAGAAGTGGCCGCAGAGGTTGAGCCTGTCGATCGTCTTAAGTTCAAAGACTCCAAAAAGTATAAAGACCGTCTTACGGCCGCTCAAAAAACGACCGGTGAAAAAGACGCCTTGATTGCGATGGAAGGGACATTGAAAGGCTTGCCGGTTGTGGCTGTGGCTTTCGACTTTAACTTTATGGGTGGCTCGATGGGTGCCGTTGTAGGTGAGCGTTTTGTACGTGCAGCCAACATCGCCCTTGAGAAGAACATTCCATTCATCTGTTTCTCTGCATCGGGCGGTGCTCGTATGCAAGAGGCGTTGTTCTCTTTGATGCAGATGGCTAAAACCAGCGCGGCGCTTGAAAAACTTCGTTTAGCAGGTGTGCCTTACATCTCTGTCCTGACAGATCCTGTGTACGGTGGCGTATCGGCAAGTTTGGCGATGCTGGGTGACCTGAACGTCGCTGAGCCTAAAGCCCTAATCGGTTTTGCTGGCCCACGTGTTATCGAGCAAACCGTTCGTGAGAAATTGCCAGAAGGCTTCCAGCGTTCTGAGTTTTTGTTAGAGCACGGTCAAGTAGATATGATCGTATCGCGTTTAGAGATGCGTGATCGTTTGTACAACGTCCTGACTATGCTGGCACATCGCTTTATCAAACAAGACGATGCGATTATCGCTGAACCGGTCGAAGCTGAAGTTGAAGCGGCGGAAGAGATCGATCAAGCTCAGCCAGCTGAGAGCAAACCACAGGAATCGGTATAATCCGATCCTAAGATCCAAGGCCGGTTTTAACCGGCCTTTCTTATTTCCCAACGTCTGCGTGAGTAAAAACGAGTGAGTACCGAAACTTCTTCCTTTGATCTGAATGATTGGTTGCATTGGATGGAGTCGAATCATTCCAAGTCCATCGATATGGGGCTTGGTCGATGCCGACAAGTGTTCGATAAAATGGCATTGGATTTTACCGGTATTAAGATCTTTATCGTCGGCGGTACCAACGGTAAAGGCTCCTCAGTCGCCATGCTTGAATCCATTGCGATGGAAACGGGCTACTCAGTGCTTGCGTATACCTCGCCGCATTTACTGACTTACAATGAGCGTGTTCGCCTAGACGGTGCCGCCATTGATGATCAATCTTTGTGCGATGCTTTTACCGCAGTCAACAATGCTCGACTCGCGTTTGATGATCTCACATTAACCTATTTTGAGATGGGTACATTAGCTGCGTTATGGTTGCTTTCCATCAAGAAGCCAGAGGTCGCGGTGATGGAAGTCGGCTTAGGCGGGCGCTTAGATGTGGTCAATCTGCTGGATGCGGATGTGTCCCTCGTAACCACGGTGGATATTGATCACGTGGATTGGTTAGGGGATGACCGTGAAGTGATCGGTTTTGAAAAGGCGGGTATTTATCGCAGTGGTCGTACAGCTATTTGCGGTGATTTCAATCCGCCGAATCGTTTGATAGAGCACGCCAATGAGATTGCAGCGCATCTGCATCTTGCCAATCGTCAGTTTTCGTACATTTCGACCGATGCGGGTTGGTCTTGGGCAGGTAAAATTGAAGGGGAGTCCTATCAGTTTTCTGGGCTTACAAAGCCTTCTCTGCCGCTTCAAAACGCATCTACAGTGTTAGCTGCTTGGTGTGCTTCGGGTCTCACGGTAGATGAGACCTCTATTAAGCAAGGTTTAGAAAAAGCGCGTGTTGCCGGTCGGATGGATCGGTTTGAACATTACCTTCTAGATGTGGCTCACAACCCACAATCGGCGGAATATCTGGCGGCACAACTCAAATCCTTATCTCAGCCGGTCACACTCGTGCTTGGCATGCTGGCAGATAAAGACATTGAGCAAGTGATACGGCATTTGGCACCGGTTGTCGATCAGTGGTTACTGGTTGGCTTAGAGGTACCGCGTGGCCAGTCTGCTGAAGCATTAAACAAAACGTGGCAGTCGGTGTACCAAAAAGACACAGGCTTGTTTAAATCCAGTGACTGTCAGTGTGTTGAATCGGTTAAAATAGCGCTCGAATCAGAGCAATCGAAAACCGCGCCGTTGTGTGTCGTTGCAGGTTCGTTTTTTACCGTAGGTCAAGCCTACGAAGCGCTGGATAGAAAGGTTTATTAAAGAATGGCAATGGAAGAGCACAGAAAGAAACGGATCACAGGGGTTGTCTTTGTCACACTGGCTATTTTAGTGCTGGCTCCTTGGTTGTTGACGGGTGCCGGTTATAAAGAGCGTCAGTTAACCTCCAATATACCAGAAGCACCTAAAGCCCAAACATGGCAGAAAATCGAGCCGCAAACGCCGTTGCTTCCCGATACGCGTGAGGTTGCACCTGTAAAACAGATCGAATCTACGACGGTGGTCAGTGTAGACACGGCGTCTCAAACAACTCCTGAACCTGAACAGGAAAAACCGGTACAAGAGGAGCAGAAACGCCCTGTTGTGGGTACAAACGAGCCAGCCCCTGCAATCGATCAGCAAGGTGTTCCGGTTGCTTGGACATTGCAGTTAGCGAGTTTTAAAGACGAAGCCAATGCTAGGGCGCTGCGTAAACAACTGATTGGTGCCGGATATAAAGTCTATACTCAAAGACAAACGGACTTGTACAAAGTTTACGTTGGGCCGGAGCTTAAGAAAGAACGTTTAGAGTCTTTGAAAGAGGCGCTCAAAGGTGAGTATGGTCTAGACGGCATGATCATCCGTTTTAGCACGCAATAGACGGTTTAATGGTTTGGTAATAAGTGTGTGTCTGTTAGAATGCGCGCAAATTTGGATGGGTACTTTTTAAATGAATTGGGCTGATTGGACGATCATAGCGATTCTGGTTATTTCCGGTTTTTTTGGTCTGCGTCGCGGTTTTATTAAAGAGACTCTGTCACTAGTGACATGGGTTGCTGCGTTCATCGTAGCGCGTGTCTTTGGTCACGCATTATCGGCTTTGCTGGTGGACTATATATCGACACCGTCTGTTCGCTTAGTCAGTGCCTTTGTTATTCTTTTTGTGATCACCCTGATTGTTGGGGCGTTACTCAGTAATTTGATCCAAGCCTTAGTGGAGGCCACGGGGCTTTCTGGCACCGATCGAATGCTGGGTATGGCGTTTGGTATCATTCGCGGTGGTCTAATCGTTGTTGTTCTTGTGGTTCTGTTGGCGGGTACTCCGGCCGTGCAGGACACATGGTGGAGCCAATCTGAATTGATTCCCCATTTTGCATTGATGGAAAGCTGGACCCGACAGGTTGCATCTGACGTGGCGAGCTTAATCTGGAACGCAGGACGCTAAACTTTAAACATGCCCCCTGCGGGCCAACCGATTTTTTACATTCCCTTGAGGTAAACTTCATGTGCGGTATCGTCGGCATCGTTGCCAAATCCTATGTTAACCAGACCATTTTTGATGTTCTGACGGTGTTACAGCACCGCGGTCAGGACGCAGCGGGTATGGTGACCTGTGAAGGTAATCGCTTTTACCTTCGTAAAGATAACGGTTTGGTGAATGAAGTGTTTCGTACGCGTCACATGAAGCACCTGCACGGTAACGTTGGCATTGGCCACGTTCGTTACCCAACGGCGGGTAGCTCAAGTGCGGCCGAAGCTCAGCCGTTTTATGTGAACTCACCTTACGGTATTGCGCTTTGCCACAACGGCAACCTGACCAACAGTGAAGATCTGGCCGAAGAGATGTTCCGTGCGGACCTTCGCCACGTAAACACAACGTCTGACTCCGAAGTACTGCTGAACGTTTTTGCACATGAGCTTCAGCAGCAAGGTAAGCTCGTTCCAGAGCCTGACGATATCTTTGCAACCGTCGCTAAAGTTCACAAGCGTGTGAAGGGTGGTTACGCCGTCGTTGCGATGATCACAGGTTATGGCATCGTTGCTTTCCGTGACCCTAATGGCATCCGTCCTTTAGTGTACGGTGTTCGTACCACGGATGAAGGCGAGGAGTGCATGGTTGCTTCTGAAAGCGTGGCTTTGGACATTTCTGGCTTCAAGCGTGTTCGTGACCTAGAGCCTGGTGAAGCGATCTTCATCGATATGGAAGGTAACGTGCACACGCGTCAGTGCGCTGAAGAGACACATTTGAACCCATGCTTGTTCGAGTTTGTTTACCTTGCCCGTCCTGATTCGATCATTGATGATATCAATGTTCACCACGCGCGTATGCGTATGGGCATCAAGCTTGCTGAGAAAGTAAAGCGTGAGCGTCCCGATCATGACATTGATGTGATTATCCCGATTCCAGACACCAGCCGTACCTCGGCTCTGGAGATGGCAAAACACCTGAACGTTACGTTCCGTGAAGGCTTTATCAAAAACCGTTATATCGGTCGTACGTTCATCATGCCGGGGCAAACCCAGCGTAAAAAGTCCGTTCGCCGCAAGCTGAACCCGATTGAATCCGAGTTTAAAGATAAAGTGGTCATGCTGGTGGACGATTCCATCGTGCGTGGTACGACGTCAAAGCAGATCGTTGAGATGGCGCGCGATATGGGCGCTCGTAAAGTGTACTTTGCATCAGCTGCGCCTCCGGTTCGTTTCCCGAACGTATACGGCATCGATATGCCGTCACCAACTGAATTCATCGCGCATAACCGCACAGAAGATGAAATCGGTGAAGCGATCAGTGCTGATTGGATGCTGTACCAAGACCTAGAAGATCTGCGCGATGCCGTTCGTGATGGTCGTGATGACATCGATGGTTTCGACAGCTCTGTGTTTGATGGCCATTACGTAACGGGTGATATCGATACTCAGTATCTGGATCGCTTAGATCAAAAACGTAATGATCTGGCAAAAGTGACCGTAGAAGCGACAGAAGCGGGTGAATCACCTGTGGATCTACACAACAAGATACATTAAGGATAAGTCCCCATGTCTAAGTCTTTCGAGCGTGATGAGCGAATTCAGTTTGATCTAGAAGAGGCCGGCATTGCGACCTTGGCCGTTCGTTCGGGTCAGCATCGCACGATGGAAGGGGAGCATTCGGATGCCATCTTTCCAACGTCGAGCTTTGTATACAGCTCGGCTCGAGAGGCCGCTGCGCGTTTTGGTGGCGAGGAGCCGGGTAACATTTACTCGCGTTTCACAAATCCAACGGTGATGGCGTTTGAACGTCGTCTGGCGGCGATGGAAGGTGCTGAGCGTTGTGTCGCGACGGCATCTGGCATGGCGGCTATTTTGAGTGTGGCCATCTCCTTGCTACAGCAAGGGGATCACATTGTCTGTTCGCGCAGTGTCTTTGGTTCGACCATCTCGTTGTTCGATAAATACATCAGCCGCTCTGGCATCACAACAACCTACGTTGACCCGAAAGACCCAGAGGCCTGGAAGGCTGCGATTAAGAGCAACACTAAGCTGCTCTTTACTGAAACACCTTCGAACCCATTGGCTGAATTGTGCGACATCGAAGCGATTGCCAAGATTGCACACGATGCGGGTGCCTGGTTAGCGGTCGACAACTGCTTCCTGACACCTGCGTTACAACAGCCGATCAAAATGGGCGCGGACATCATCATCCACTCGGCGACCAAATACATTGATGGTCAAGGGCGTTGTGTCGGTGGTGCCGTGTGTGGTTCTGATCAGTTGATGCAGGAGATTTTCGGATTTATCCGCACAGGTGGTGCTTGTATGAGCCCATTCAATGCGTGGGTTTTCCAGAAAGGCCTGGAAACATTGAAACTGCGTATGGAAGCCCACAGTAAAAGCGCGCTTGCGATGGCACTTTGGTTAAAAGAGCAGCCGGGTATCCGTAAAGTGTATTACTCCGGCCTTGAAGAGCACCCGCAACACGCGCTTGCTAAAAAGCAACAGCGTGCCTTTGGTGGTGTGTTGGCCTTCGAGATCGATGGCGACAAAGAGGCCGCTTGGCGCTTTATTGATGCCACTAAGATGGTCTCCATTACTGGTAATTTGGGTGACGTAAAAAGCACCATTACCCATCCTGCGACCACCACGCATGGTCGTATGACCCCCGAAGCCCGATCCGCTGCGGGCATCAGCGATAGTTTGATTCGCTTGTCGGTCGGTCTTGAAGATCTTGAAGACATTCAAAAAGACATGCAGCTTGGTCTTGCGGCCCTGTAAATCGTCATTGTGAGTCGTATATTACTGGCGCCGATGGAAGGCGTAGTGGATGCCAGTGTAAGGGATTTGATCACTCAATTCGGTGGCGTAGACCAATGCGTCACTGAATTTATTCGTGTTACGGATCGAGTTCATCCACGTCATCAGTTCATCAAGCACGCTCCAGAGATTGAACATCAATGCCTAACGCCCACCGGTGTCCCGGTGGCTGTCCAGCTGTTAGGTTCCGACCCAGAGAAACTTGCGGGTAATGCCCGTAAAGTCGCTAAAATGGGCGTTGCGTCGATCGATCTTAATTTTGGCTGCCCCTCAAAAACGGTGAATCGCCATCGAGGCGGGGCTGTGCTGTTGGATGAACCAGAACTGATTCATCAGATCATTCGTTCGGTGCGCGATGCCGTCCCTGACGAGGTGTTGGTCACGGCTAAGATGCGCCTAGGCAACAAGGATACGTCCAAAGCGATTGAAAACGCCGTTGCGATCCAAGAGGCCGGCGCTGCAGAGCTTGCGATACATGCACGTACCAAGCTGGATGGGTATCGTCCTCCTGCGCATTGGGAGTGGATCGCTAAGATCAAAGAGCACGTTAACCTTAATGTGGTTGCCAATGGCGAAGTCTGGACGCCCGATGATTATCAGCGTTGTCGTGAAGTCAGTGGTTGCGACGATGTCATGATTGGCCGTGGGCTGATTGCTCGCCCTGAACTTGCGATGATGATCAAAGCGCTTAGCGCCGGTCAGCCAAGTCAGGCAGCGGAGTGGTCCTCAATCGTGGCTATGCTGCTTAAGTACTTCACGCTGGTCGAGCAGAATGTGATGCCCAAATATGTGCACGGCCGGATCAAGCAGTGGCTAAACATGATGAAGTCACAACGCCCCGAGGCGGTGGAACTGTTTGACGATGTGAAGCAGATCCGCTGCCTTACCACGCTGCGATCCCATCTTGAGGCGCAGATCCGCTAACTCTTCATCGCGGCTTTCATGACTCGTTAGGTTTCAAACGAGCAGCGTACCTGATTCCTACCTTGGGCCTTGGCCTCATACAGTGCGCGGTCGCACATCTCGATTAAACAGGGCACGGGAATAAACTCAGTAGGCACGATGGAGGCGCACCCGATGCTGACAGTGATGCGAAGCTCGTGACCGTTAAAATACACCGGCGTTTTGGCAATCCCTGTTCGGATCTGCTCCGCTAGGCGTGCTAAATCCTCTGGGGCGGTGCCGGGTAAAACAATCGCAAACTCCTCCCCACCGTAACGAGCGATTCGGTCTGTTGCGCGGTTGATCATTTGGCGTAAAGAGACAGCCAAGCTTCGTAAACAACTGTCACCTGCTAAGTGTCCATATTGGTCGTTAATCTTTTTGAAGTGATCGATATCGATCATCATCAACGACAGCGTTGACTGAGTGCGCGTAGCGGTTTTAATGGCGCTTTCTAGGCTTTCATCTAAAAAACGTCGGTTAAACAACCCAGTTAAAGGGTCGGTCAGGCTGATCTCCGACAGTCGTTTGTTGGCCGCCTCCAGTTGGGTGGTCATCGACTCCAACTCACGCGTGCGCCGAGCGACCTCTAGCTCTAAGCGGGTGTTTTGCTCTTTCTGTAAGGTGATAAGAGAGAGTTGTGCTTGGTGTCTGGCTTCTCGTTCGTGATTTACGTGGCGCAGCAGGCTTTGGTTCTTTTGTTGGGCCATCACGCGACTGATTCGATCGCTCTGCATCTGATCGGCCAAGGCAAACGAGAGTAAAAGTACTTCTGCCACAAAGGCGATCAGCTGTGCGTATTCGATAATGGGATCGTAGTTGATGATGCCATAAATCATCAGGCTCACAACCAGTGTGGCAACGATGACGGCACTCCAAGCAAGGTTAAAATAGGATGCCGCACGATTGCCTTTCGACCAGAGCATTAATCCTGTTATCCAAGCGGTTAACACGCTGAAGATCAACATGACCTCATTGGCGTATCGAAGCCAGTGTAATTGCAACACCGCGCACAAAGAGGACATCAGCCAATAGGCGATGATGATGCTGTTAAGCCGTTTTAATAGCCCTTTAGGTCGCAGGAAGTAGCGTATAAAGAGTCCTGAGGTCATCAGGCTGGTGGTGACGGACAGCTCATAAGCGCTCAGTCGCCAATAGTGGCTATTCGACCAGAGCATGTAAGGCCCAAAGCCCGTTAAGCTTAACTGATAAACGATGATGGTCACGATGTACGCGACATAAGCGAGATAAGCGCGCGATTTTAAGCGAACACCAATAAAGAGGTTAAACAAGAGCATGCTTATAAGCGCGCCGATGGCGATACCGTAAAAGCCCGTTCGGGCCAGCATGGATTGTTCGTAAAGGCTCTCGGGCCAAAAGTAGAGAGGGGCGTATTGGCGATATTGGGTATTCACCCGCATAAACAGGACCGCTTGCTCCTCACCCGCTAAATTGAACGCAAAG
Organism: Neptunomonas sp. ABH4_499; assembly: GCF_056160565.1. NCBI lineage: Bacteria > Pseudomonadati > Pseudomonadota > Gammaproteobacteria > Oceanospirillales > Oceanospirillaceae > Neptunomonas > Neptunomonas sp. ABH4_499. The sequence continues at coordinate 103,676 of NZ_JBSWXK010000002.1, forward strand.
CTTGGGTAGCTGCTGACGGTTGTTTTTGACTCTGGGGTTTCGAGTAAACCGCGTTCGGCATGAAGTAAGGTAGAGCGGCTACGCTGAAGGTAAAAGTCCACCTGCAGCAAGTTGGGCCAGCGCACTTCTACCCGCTGACTGAGTGTTTGTCGGGTTTCGTTTTCAAGCGGTATTCGATACCACACCGTATCGGATTCGGTTTGCAGGGCGATATTATCAGAGAGGATTGCGCTCCAATGACGAAGCGGTAAGTCGAAGACAGCCCCTGGGGTAAACAGGCCATCTGGGTCTTCTAGGTAGCGTGTTCGACGGCCAGTATCAATTGCAACCTGATGACCGTTTAAATAGATGGGGTAATCGGCGGCGGCATCGTGATGCGAGTTCATCTGAGAGATGGGCTGAATAAAACGATTGCCCAATACAACAACAGAAGCAACCACTAATAACGTCAGCAAAAGAGACAGCAGAGGTACATCGTTGGTTCTTCGTGAGATAAATAAGTCCATGAATTTCCCCACCCAAAGCTTCCCCCATGATACTGGAAAACCATATAAATCGTGAGATTTATTAACACCTTGATTGTTACATGAGGTTTTAAAGCTCGAATATGGCACTTTGCCATCAAATACGATGGCAAAAATAGTGCTAAAGAAGGACCTTAAAGGGTTTCGAGTGTTGTCAGCAGATTGTTCACTTTATCGAAAGTTTCTTTGTACTCGGCGTGGCTTTCGGAGTCTGCGACAATCCCACCGCCTGCCCAGCAATACAGTTGCCCTTGATCGGCAATAAGGGTTCGAATGGTGATACTGGTGTCCATATGACCTCGAAGATCGATGTATCCGATGCTGCCACAGTACGTATGTCGGCGATCGGGTTCTAACTCCTCGATGATCTCCATAGCGCGTATTTTAGGTGCGCCCGTGATGGAGCCGCCTGGGAAGGCATCACGCAGAAGATCAATTGGCGTCCGGTCATTCATCAGCTGGCCTTCAATGGTGCTGACCAAGTGGTGGACGTTTTTGTAGCTCTCGACATCAAATAGCTTGGGGACTTTTACACTGCCTGCTGCGCAGTTGCGACTGATGTCGTTACGCAATAGATCCACGATCATCACATTTTCGGCTTGATCTTTCTCCGATGCGGACAGGGCGCTGGCCAATGCGGCATCAGACTCGGGGGTATCTCCGCGTGGGCGAGTGCCTTTGATCGGTTGGGTCATCACAAGCCCATCACTGTTGGCGCGGATAAATCGCTCAGGAGAGAGCGAGAGCAAAGCGCCTTGTGCCGTATCGCAATAGGCGGAAAAGGGGGTTGGGGCCTTTTCCCTTAGGGCTTTATAGGCAAGCCATGGGTCGCCTGTAAAAGACGCATCAAAGCGCTGGGCAAAATTCACCTGATAGCAATCACCTGCCAAAATGTATTCGTGAATGGCCGCAAGCTTCTCGCGATATTGAGCTTCGGTCACGTTGCTTTTGAAAGGCCGTGTTAACGAGAAGGGCGTTTCGCTCGTGTTGGGTTTTGGCTGGCAGAACAGATGAGTCAGTTGCGTTAGTTCGGTCTCGCTGACGTTATCGTCGACGTAGAGTGTCACACTTTTTTGGTGATGATCGATCACCACTGACCAGTTATACAGCCCGACTTGCAGGTCGGGTGTCGAAAGGGCATTGGTTGCGATCGAGGGCATTCGCTCTAGGGTACGTCCAAGGTCATAGCCAAACTGGCCTAAAAAACCGGAGATAAACGGCACATCTGGGTGTGTATCATCCGACAGTGGTTGTCTTGATGCGGAATAAAGCCGGTTAAGTGCATCAAACGGCTTTTCATCTAGGGTCTGCTGCGCGCCATTTTGGCAGAGTGTCAGTGTGTTGTTTTGATAGATCAGCTCAAGCGAGGGTGCGGCCACAATGATATCAAATTGGCCGCGTTCACTCTGTGGTTTACCGCTGTCGAGCAGCCATGCCCCTGGTAAGTGACGAACACGTTCGTAACAGTCAGTGGCAGTCAGCGATGAAGGTAAAACGATAGCGCGTGTCACAAAGAGAACCTAACTGGCTGATAAAAGGGTATTTTAAGGAAATTTATTGGCTTTATCGAGCTGGAATTCGGCCAAAACGTGTCCAGCTGCGTATAATCATTGTCAACAATCACCACTTTACGTCCCGCCTCCCCAAAGCGATTCAGGAGACAATCAAATTCATGAATATGCCAGAGCATTGCTCCCGAAAAACCTTAACTGTCGACAGTCAAAAGATCACCTACCATCTTTATCAAAATCCTAACGTCAAAAATGGCCGTCGTTTGGTTGCACTTCATGGTGCTGGCGTTGCAGGGATGGATACGTGGGCGACCATTGTTCGGTTTTTGGATCAGTGGCAAGAGGTGCTGGTGCCGGATCAACGCGGCATGGGGGAGACGCGCGATGTATCGGGGGAGGAGCATCCATTTACCGCTCACGAACTCATGGGGGATCTGTCGGCACTGGTAGATTATCTAGGCTGGTGGACGTTTGATTTAGCGGGTTATTCGATGGGGGGTATGGTGGCCCTATTGTATAAAGAGAAATACCCTGCGCGTGTTGAAAAGCAATATCTGCTTGAGTCGGCGTTATTGGATCGACCGACTTGGGAAGCCACCGTCACTTTGCGCCAGCATTACAGTGAGGCGGCTCAACTCTTGCGGGGTGAGGATAAAGAAACCGGCATTCGAAACTTTATGGATACGATCTCGCCCAACCGACGCACCTCGGAGCAGGTGGATCAATTAACGATTGCGCGACTGGGTCATCGCCCTGTGGGGTTTGCCAATGCGCTGGATTGTGTCACAGAGGCGATCAACAGTATCGACCGAGATACCTTATTAGCCGCCCAAGGCGATGTGACCAGCTTTATTGGTGGGCTCAGTGTGGACCCGATGCATCATTATCACAGCTCGTTAGCCGAGCGTATGCCTAACTGGCACTATGTGATGTTGCCGGGGACCGATCACTCTTTGCCCTATCAAAAGCCGCGTCAAATCGCGTGCATCATGAATGATGAGCTAAAGCGGTTCCTTTCGTAACCGCTTTCCGTATATTCCCACAAATAAAAGTGTCATGTGTCGACAATCTTAGACTTTGGTTCGGTTGACCCTCAGTTGCACCAGCGTTATCGTAGCTTCACATCAAGATTGTCGACAATCAATTGAAGCAGGTTCCTATGACTGATACTAACAATGTTCGTGAGCTGAATGTCGAAGCCCGTACTCTGGCTGATCGCGTCTGTGAGCAGATCGTGACCGCCATCGTGAAGGGCGATATCCCACCGGGGCACAAAATCAGTGAGCCGGAGCTCGCACGTACCTACGGAATCAGTCGAGGCCCATTGCGCGAAGCGATGCGCCGTCTTGAGAGCCTTCGCTTAGTCGAGCGTAAACCGCATGTGGGTGCCAGGGTCGTAAAGCTAACGGTGAAAGAGCTGATCGAGATCTACCACGTGCGTGAATCCCTTGAAGGCATGGCGTGTCGCTTGGCGGCGATGCACATGCCCGATGAGGAGATCGCAAGCCTTCGAGAACTGTTGGATGAGCACGAAGAGAGCATCAAAGAGTTGGATGGACGTTCCTACTTCCAAAAAGAGGGGGATCTTGACTTCCATTACCGCATCGTACGGGGCAGTAAAAACGAAAAACTCCATGAGCTGCTGGGCAGCGATCTTTATCACCTAGTACGCATGTATCGATATCAATTCAGTGTCTCCAAGTCGCGCCCCAAAAGGGCGTTGAAAGAGCACCGTCAAATTGTGGATGCGATTGAATCGCGTGATCCTGAACTGGCGGAGCTGTTGATGCGCAGACACATCAGTGCTGCACGTCAAAACATTGAAGATAAATTGAGCAATGACGAAGACTCAACAGAGGAAAACCATGGCTAAACAGAGTGCAGGTGCCCGTTTTAGACAGGCATTAGAAAATAATAAACCACTCCAAATCGTGGGAACGGTCAATGCGTATCATGCCATGATGGCAGAGCGTGTCGGGCATCAGGCGGTGTATCTATCGGGCGGCGGTGTTGCAAACGCCTCTTATGGCTTGCCCGATTTGGGTATGACCAGCATGAATGATGTGCTGGAAGATGTTCGCCGTATCAGCAGTGCTGTCGACACCCCTTTATTGGTTGATATCGATACCGGCTGGGGCGGGGCGTTTAATATTGGCCGCACCGTCAAAGAGATGATCAAAGGTGGTGCTGCTGCCGTGCACCTAGAAGACCAAGTCGCGCAAAAGCGCTGTGGTCATCGCCCCAATAAAGAGATCGTCTCGCTTGAGGAGATGGTTGATCGCGTCAAAGCCGCTGTGGATGCCAAAACCGATGATGATTTCTTCATCATTGCGCGTACCGATGCTTTCCAAAAAGAGGGGCTTAATGCAGCCGTTGAGCGTGCGCAAGCCTGTTTAGAGGCGGGTGCGGATGGCATCTTTGCCGAAGCGGTACACACGTTGGATGATTACCAAGCGTTTTCCAACGGCATTGGTGGAGCGCACCTGTTAGCCAACATTACCGAGTTTGGGGCAACACCGCTTTTTAATAAAGAGGAGCTGTCGGCTCACGGCGCCACCATGGTGTTGTACCCACTTTCTGCCTTCCGTGCGGCCAACAAAGCAGCCTTAAATGTGTTTGAGTCCATTTTGCGCGATGGTGATCAAAAAGCGGTGGTCGATACCATGCAAACCCGTATGGAGTTGTACGATTTCCTGAATTATCACGATTTTGAACAAAAGCTGGACTCCTTGTTTGCCGAAGGCAAAAACAAGTAAGACATCCTTTTTAGACAGAATGATAAAGAGAGGTGGCATGTGCGCATGACCACCCGAAGGAGAGACGACAATGGCTGAAGCAAAACAACTGAGCGGCGCAGGTCTTCGTGGGCAATCGGCGGGGGAAACCGCACTGTGCACCGTGGGTAAAACCGGTGCGGGGTTAACTTACCGCGGATACGACATCAAAGAGCTGGCGGATAAAGCCGAATTTGAAGAGGTCGCTTATCTGCTTTTATACGGCACGTTACCGAATCAAACTGAGCTATCTGCGTATAAAGAAAAGCTTAAATCCTTACGTGGTTTGCCCGCTGCACTGAAAACGGTGTTGGAAAATATTCCCAAAGACGCTCACCCGATGGATGTCATGCGCACCGGATGCTCAATGCTGGGTAACCTTGAAACCGAACAAGATTTTAGCGAGCAGCACGATAAGATCGACCGTTTGTTGGCGATCTTCCCAGGGATGATCAACTACTGGTACAACTTCACGCACAACGAGAAGCGCATTGACGTTGAAACCGACGCCGATTCGATTGGTGAGCAGTTCTTGTGGACGTTGCACGACAAAAAGCCAGAGCCGCTTCACGTTAAGGTAATGCATGCCTCTTTGATCTTGTACGCAGAGCATGAATTTAACGCCTCTACCTTTACGGCTCGGGTGTGTGCTTCGACCTTGTCCGATATTCACAGCTGCATTACCGGTGCCATCGGCTCTTTGCGGGGGCCATTGCATGGCGGTGCGAACGAGGCTGCCATGGATATGATCGAGCAGTGGACCGATGCCGACCAAGCGGAAGATGCGATCATGGGTATGCTGTCTCGCAAAGATAAGATCATGGGCTTTGGTCACGCCATTTACCGCGAGTCCGACCCGCGTAATGCGATCATCAAAGAGTGGTCGAAGAAGCTGTCGGATCAGGTGGGGGATACCTCGTTGTATGCCGTATCCGAGCGAGTCGAAGCCGTGATGTGGCGCGAAAAAAAACTCTTCTGTAATGCCGACTTCTTCCACGCCTCGGCCTATCACTTTATGGGCATTCCAACCAAGCTGTTCACGCCGATTTTTGTGTGCTCTCGCGCATCGGGTTGGGCGGCGCATGTGATGGAGCAGCGGGCCAATAACCGTATTATTCGTCCAAGTGCGGATTACACCGGCCCAGAAAGTGCCAAGTGGGTGCCGATTGAGCAACGCACCTAAGCACTGAATGACAAAACCGGGGAGCCGCACTCTGGCTCCTTTTACCCATACATCATAATTATCAATGGGTTTCCAACATGAATACCAATTTCCGTAAAGCGTTGCCGGGCTGCGCTTTAGACTTCTTTGATACCCGCGCCGCGATCGAGGCGATCAAACCCAACAGTTACGACACACTGCCTTACACTTCACGTATTTTGGCGGAGCAACTGGTGCGCCGTTGCGAGCCCGAATTATTAAACGATGCGCTTGGTCAGATTATTGAACGAAAACGCGATCTCGATTTTCCTTGGTATCCGGCTCGCGTGGTATGTCACGACATCTTAGGGCAAACCGCGCTGGTGGATTTGGCGGGGCTTAGAGATGCCATTGCTGAACAAGGGGGCGATCCTTCGCAGGTGAATCCTGTTGTGCCAACGCAATTGATTGTCGATCACTCTTTAGCGGTGGAAGCGCCTGGATTTGACCCAAAGGCGTTTGAGAAAAACCGCGCCATTGAGGATCGCCGCAATGAAGATCGCTTTCACTTTATCGAGTGGACCAAAACCGCGTTCGAGAACGTGGATGTGATCCCCGCAGGTAACGGCATCATGCACCAGATCAATCTGGAGAAGATGTCGCCGGTGGTTCAAAGCCGTGAGGGTGTAGCCTTTCCGGATACCTGTGTCGGTACGGACTCCCATACACCGCATGTGGATGCGCTTGGCGTTATCTCGGTGGGTGTTGGCGGGCTTGAAGCGGAAACCGTGATGCTTGGCCATCCATCAATGATGCGATTGCCGGACATCGTCGGCGTAAAACTAACGGGCAAACGCCAACCCGGTATTACGGCCACGGACATCGTATTGGCCTTAACCGAGTTCTTGCGAAAAGAACGAGTGGTGGGGGCGTACGTGGAATTCTTTGGTGAAGGGGCTTCAAGCTTATCGGTGGGGGATCGGGCGACCATCTCCAATATGACACCTGAGTTTGGTGCCACCGCGGCCATGTTCTACATCGATGAACAAACCATCGAATACCTAACACTGACCGGTCGCGAACCTGAGCAAGTCGCACTGGTGGAGCAATACGCTAAAGAAACCGGCCTTTGGGCAACCGCCCTTGAATCCGCTGAATATGAGCGTGTTTTGGAGTTTGATCTATCAAGCGTAGTGCGCAACATGGCTGGGCCATCGAACCCGCACCGCCGCTTACCAACAAGCGATTTGCAGGCACGCGGCATAGCAGATGAAGACAAGCTATCACAAGGCAAGCACCAAGAAGCCGATGGCTTAATGCCCGATGGTGCGGTGATCATTGCGGCGATTACCTCCTGTACGAACACCTCTAACCCACGCAATGTGGTTGCGGCCGGGTTAGTGGCGAAAAAAGCCAACGAGCTTGGTTTAGTGCGCAAGCCGTGGGTTAAAACCTCATTTGCCCCAGGCTCTAAGGTCGCCAAACTGTATCTTGAGGAGTCGGGTCTGCTACCAGAGTTAGAAAAGCTCGGCTTTGGTATCGTTGCGTACGCGTGTACCACCTGTAATGGTATGTCCGGTGCTTTGGACCCAGCCATTCAGCAGGAGATCATCGATCGAGATCTTTACGCAACGGCGGTTTTATCCGGTAACCGAAACTTCGACGGTCGTATCCACCCATACGCAAAGCAAGCGTTTTTGGCCTCACCGCCGCTGGTGGTGGCTTATGCGGTGGCCGGCACAGTGCGTTTTGATATCGAGAAAGATGTCTTAGCGGTGGTCGATGGCAAAGAGATCTATCTCAAAGATTTATGGCCATCCGATGAAGAGATCGATGCGATCGTAAAAGCACACGTTAAACCTGAACAGTTTAAGCAGATCTACATCCCTATGTTTGATCTGGGCGAAAAAGAGCAAGCCGAGAGTCCGCTGTATGATTGGCGAGCGATGTCGACCTACATCCGCAGGCCTCCGTATTGGGAAGGCGCGTTAGCCGGTGAGCGAACCCTTAAAGGGATGCGTCCATTGGCCATCTTGCCGGATAACATCACGACCGATCACTTATCGCCGTCAAACGCGATTTTGATGAACAGTGCGGCGGGCGAATACCTGCATAAAATGGGCTTGCCAGAAGAAGACTTCAACAGCTATGCCACGCACCGGGGTGATCACTTAACCGCACAGCGCGCAACACTTGCGAACCCGAAGCTGCTCAATGAGATGTGTAAAGATGCAAACGGTGAGGTGATTCAAGGCTCGCTGGCACGTGTTGAGCCCGAAGGGCAGCCGATGCGGATGTGGGAAGCGATCGAAACCTACATGAATCGCCAACAAAATCTGATCATTGTTGCCGGTGCTGATTACGGCCAAGGCTCTTCCCGTGACTGGGCGGCCAAAGGGGTGCGTCTTGCCGGTGTCGAAGTCATCGTCGCCGAAGGTTTTGAGCGTATTCACCGCACCAACTTGATTGGCATGGGTGTGCTACCGGTGGAATTTAAGCCGGATACGACGCGATTAACCTTGGGGCTTGATGGTACTGAAACCTACGACATTGAAGGAACGCTTGCACCGCGTGGCGAATTAACGCTGATCGTGCATCGTGCCAATGGCGAGACGGTCAATGTGCCTGTTATCTGCCGTTTGGATACGGCGGCCGAGGTCGATGTTTATAAGGCCGGTGGTGTATTGCAGAAGTTTGCTAAAGACTTTCTTGGACAATCGTGAGGTAGATGAGCATGACACAACCTCCACAAATCAAAATACCCGCCACCTATATTCGCGGTGGCACCAGTAAGGGCGTCTTTTTTAGACGCGAAGATCTGCCGGAAGCGGCGCAAGTACCTGGTGCCGCGCGAGATGCGATCTTAATGCGTGTGATTGGCAGTCCAGATCCCTATGGTCAGCAGATAGATGGCATGGGGGGCGCAACCTCAAGCACCTCTAAAACCGTGATTCTCGATAAAAGCAGCGAGCCAGGTCACGATGTCGATTATCTGTTTGGCCAAGTGGCGATTGATAAGGCGTTTGTTGATTGGTCGGGCAATTGCGGCAACTTAACGGCCGCAGTTGGCGCGTTTGCGATCAGCTCCGGTTTTGTGGACAAAGAGCGTATCCCTGATAACGGGATATGCACTGTTCGCATTTGGCAAAAAAACATCCAAAAAACCATCATCGCGCATGTGCCCATCACCCATGGGGAAGTGCAAGAAACCGGCGATTTCGAGCTGGATGGCGTTACCTTTCCTGCTGCCGAAGTGGTCATCGAGTTTATGGACCCAGCCGATGGTGAAGGCTCGATGTTTCCAACAGGGGCGTTAGTGGATGAGTTAGAGGTTCCGGGTATCGGGACGTTTAAAGCGACCTTGATTAATGCCGGTATTCCAACCATCTTTTTAAATGCGGATGAGATCGGCTATACAGGGACGGAGCTTCAAAAGGCCATCAATTCAGATGCCGCTGCTTTGGAGCGACTTGAGACCATTCGTGCATACGGTGCGGTAAAAATGGGGTTGATCAAGGATATTGCCGAAGCCGCCTCGAGGCAGCACACCCCCAAAGTGGCCTTTGTTGCGCCCGCAAAAGCGTATGAAGCCTCCAGTGGTAAAACGATTTCAGCGGACGATATCGATCTTTGTGTGCGCGCCATGTCGATGGGTAAGTTGCACCACGCCATGATGGGGACAGCTTCGGTTGCCATCGCGACGGCGGCAGCTGTACCTGGCACGTTAGTCAACTTGGCTGCGGGCGGCGGCCCGCGAGACAGCGTCACCTTTGGTCACCCTTCGGGGACGTTACGTGTAGGTGCTGAGGCGGAAATCGTCGATGGTGAATGGACGGCCACAAAAGCGGTGATGAGCCGAAGTGCCAGAGTCCTCATGGAAGGGCAGGTGCGCGTCCCCGCGGCGGTGCTGGATGTTTAGATTAAAAATCCTTTTCTGATTTTGAAGCAGAGGACTACGTCTGCCTAGCCACCTATCAGGTTGGGTATGGCAGCTGCTTCATCTTTGAGCCCTGCATTTGCGGGGCTTTTTTTGTCAGTTTTTTTTACAGCATTCTTAAGATAAACATATGAACGTCTTATGTGTTTGCAAAAAGAGACGTAATATTGGTTGATTGTTGATCAATAAAGGCTTTTATAATTAATAAGTGTCTCTTAAAAGATCAGATGGTTGGTAAATTTTACATTGTTTTTCTTAGTGTCTTAAAAAGATGACTTACTATTTATAAAGTCTATATATATCAGTAGCTTAATAATTTTGGTCTGCATTGTGCTTAGTTAAGGGCTTCTAGTTTAAGGAGTATGACTGTGTCTGACATTCTAAGCAGTGCTCAAAAGTTAGGTAAGTCTGTCGTTGCTTCTGCTGCACTTTTAGCTGGGCTCTCATCGGCTGGCAATGCGCAAGCGACATCGATCAATGCATTACCCGGCAGTTTCAACCTCGCACCCGATTTCTCAGTGATGAGCATGCCGTTTTTGAGCGATCATGACGTGGAGTCTTTTTTAGGCCTCAGCAGTGGTGAGCTAGATGCCTTATTTGGCACAAACTTGATCTCTGGTACTGGGTTTAAAAATAACTGGGTATTGGATGCAGGCGATACACTGTCGTTTGACTATGTTTGGTCAGATGCTGGAATCGCGGACAGTTATGGCGTTATCACCGTCGATGGCGAGGTGGTATCGATCATTGATGCAGGCTCAAGTTTCGTATTGCACGATCTGTTCTCGTGGGAGGCTGCAACAACCGATACTTATGAAATCGGCATGGGCATGGTATCCAGTATGTACTTCCCATTTTCAGGTACGGCTTTGATGGCGTTTAACTATCAAGTCACTGAAAGCTCAACCTCGGGTGCGTCGGCCGTTCCTATCCCAAGCACCTTGCTGTTGATGGGCTTGGGATTAATTGCGATCCCTTGCTTGCGTCGAAAAAAACGCTGAGTTTTGCTTTTTATTGGCACAAAAAAACCAGGCAATGCCTGGTTTTTTTACGTTAAGTCTTAATGATCAGCCATTAAGAGATTGATTTCTGAGTAGATTTCAACCATTCCAAATCTTGAGTTGCTGATTGGTTCTCAGTCAGCTCAACGGCTGCACCGTTGGATTGAACTTGCTTGATCCAGTTCAGGTCGTCGTTTGCAGACTGATCAGCCGCGAGTGACGGTTGTTCAACGTTTACACCGTTAAGGCCGTGTTGTTGAACGCTTTTGATCCACTGCAGATCTTTCTTAGCGGATTGGTTTTCAGTCAGTTCAACCGCAGCACCGTTTGATTGGACCTGCTTGATCCAGTTCAGGTCATCGTTTGCAGACTGGTCAGCTGCCAGTGCAGGGGCAGTCAAGGTTGCTTGAGCGCCGTTAGATTGCACTTTTTTGATCCAGTTAAGGTCTTGTGCGTTACCTTGATCTGCTGCAACAGCAGAGAAAGAAGCGGCAGCAATAACACCAGAAAGAGTTGCGATAGCAAAGCGTGAAGTCAAAGTTTTCATGTTTCGTTCCTCAGAATTTTAATCAGGCTTTATGTCGTACCTGATGTAAGCTGACTTCTATGATCATTGTTGCTTAAATAGAACTCAGCCGGGTTGTTGGCAATTAAAATGCTCGTTAGTTCCGAATGTAGGAAAGCTTTTATTCCTTCCTGATTCGATATGAGTTCATTATATATAGATATTTAAGGTTTTTAAGACGTAAAAATCGCACAGTTTTATCTATAAATTAGATGTAATGGTCGTTTATAGGTGGTTATTGATGTTTTTTAGATACATTGTTGTTTTGTCAATTGTTGCATTTGTATGAATTTTGTAATCGATCGTTTTTAAAATGCAACAAACTTTTATGGACACTAAAAAAGCCCCTTGAGGGGCTTTGGAAGATGATCGCAATGCGCGCGGATCATGCTTAACTGTAGTCGGTACCCGACTGTACTGATTTGATCCAACGCAGATCTTGTCCTGCGTCTTGGTTAGAAGCCAGTTCATCCGGTGCAACGTTTGGCGTTACTTCCAATGATTCACTGGCGCCTTGTTGTACTTTTCGAAGCCACATTAAGTCTTTAACTGTGGTTTGGTCCGCTGCAAGGTCGGGAGAAGCAACGGGAGCGACGTGTTGCTGCTCAGTCGCAGTTTGTTGGACATGCTTGATCCAGCGAAGGTCATTACCGGCGCTTTGTTCTGCGGCCATTGCTGGGACGGTCGTTGCGAATACCAGTGCACCTGTCAGTGCTGCTCCTGCAAGTTTCAATGAAGTTTTCATAATGAGTACCTCTTTTGTCCATTTTGAGATCCAGGCCCCTGAATCTCGCATTCAGAAAGATAGACTGGGTACTTTTTTGTTAGTTCGTGATTTTTATAAATTATGCAACGAATGTTTAGTGTTTTACTCAGGTTTATGAGGGTAAACGACTAATGTGGCGTGTCGAGTGTATTATTAAGTTATTGAATATATTGTATTTTTAAATGAAGGGTGTGTTTTCTGACTGTAGGCGGATTGGTTGAGAATGCATTTGGTTGCAATAAAGGAACAAAGGGTTGTAAAAAAGGAGAGAAAGTTTTTGAACTTTTCTCCCCTTATTAGCTGGTCTTAGTTTTGTAGAGGGGCGCTTAAGTTAGGCGTCTCGCCAATCAGCATTAAGCTTTCTTCTGCGAAACCAATACCGGCCTCGGTGAAGAAGTTAAATACATTATCGATACCGGCATTTAATAAAGCTTCTCGCTCGTCTGGGTAGCGGGCAATCGCAGCAATTTTGCCTTGGTAATGCGCTTTATGAAGCTGGTGGGTAATGTTGGTGTTGTCCTCGATGGCTGGTAGTGCCAGCAGGACCAGTCGGATCGAGCGCAAATCAAACGATTCCCAAAGGTCGGCATCTTCACCGTCACCAAAGAATACGTTAAGCCCCTCTTTGCGGTAGCGCTCTACACGCTGACGATCCGCATCAAGGCCGATGACGCGCTTATCCACCATGTTTTGTAGTGCCTTAAACGAGCCGGTACCCACTCGACCCAATCCAATCACCAGGATTTCAGCATCCGGCGGTTGAACAAAGTAATCTTCCGGTAGACGCTTGGCGCTCTCGTATTTGCGGATAGTTTCTTTGAATTTAAGGTACAGTTGGTGGGCGTAGCGGTAAAAGATGCTCGTGATGACAAATGAGAAGGAGACCGCAAGGGCCAAAATAACCAGCCACTCTTTTGGTAGCCACTGTGACTCGACGCAAAGGGCTACAACGATTAAACCAAACTCACTGAAGTTGGACAGCGCAAGTGCGCCCAAAAACGAGGTGCGGCCACGCAGTTTGAAGCGGGTAAAGACGCCAAAAAACAGCACCATCTTGAAAATCAGCAAAAGGCTGATCAGCAAGGCGACACCAATCATGGACCAATTGGGTAGGGCGCTAAAGCCTATGGATAGGAAGAACCCGATCAAAAAAAGATCTTTAAAACTGAGTAGGGATTTGGTGAGCTCGGCCGCTTTGGAGTGGTGGCTTAACAGCATCCCCATGATAAGTGCGCCCAAGTCACCCTTTACGCCTAGGGCATAAAATAACTCGTAACCACCAATGGCCATGAAAAAACCAAACAGGGGCAACATTTCGCTGTGACCCACACGCTCTATTAAATGATTCAGTAGTGGTCTAATAAAGAGCAGGCCAAATAAGAGCAATGCCCAAACAGAGGGGAGTTTGCCTGTCGCAAATACTAGGAAGATAACCGCTGCGATATCCTGCATAACTAAGACGCCGATGGATATCTGTCCATGGCGGGTTTTCATCTCCCCGCTGTCTTCCAGCAGTTTTACAATGCACACCGTACTGCTGAAACTGAACGCAAACGCCAGCAATGCTGAGGTTTTAAGGTCGACTTCGGTAAAGTAGGGCATGCCAATGGTAGCAAGCACAAGAAACACACCCATCACCAAAAGGGTCCATATCCCCATATGAGAGATCGACGTTGCCCAAATCTCTTTCTTGATAAGATCGCCTACATGGAGTTTTAAGCCGATCGTAAATAGCATCAAGGTGATGCCCAGGTTGGCGAGTGTTTCTAGGCTATCGGTGGGCTTGAGCCCTAAATAGTTAAGCGCAAACCCAGCAATCAAAAAGCCAATTAGAGAGGGGAGTTGTATCAGCTTAACCAAATAGCCGCAGACAAAAGCGAAGAGAATCCAAATAAATTCCATAATTCGATCGTTTTTCCATATTAAAAGGCTATGAACCGGGTTTGAGATGGGTCGCTCTGTGATAAGATACGCGACTGCTAGATTATCCATCCTTCTGTTAGATACATAGCCTGTTTTTTTCGAGTATTTCAAGCGCTTATCGGCAGAATTTGTTTGAGGATTACCCATGTTTAAAAAACTGAAATCCATCTTCTCTTCGAATGAGGTTAAAGAGGAGAAACCGGATTCGGCTATATCCACCGAGGAAGCGGCGAAAGAAGCGCCGGCGCAGCCCGACCAATCGCATCAAGAGGAGGCTGCTCAATCCCCATACGAAACGCCCGTATCATCAGACCTTGATTCGAACAGAAGCGATGAGTCGCCATTAGAACCGGTGATCCAAGAAACGCCAGTAAACGAAGTCGTTGAAAAGGCCGCTGAGCCAGAAACGATTGAGGTGGTCGATGTGCCTGTTGAGCCAGAAGTGGCTGAGGCTGTTGAAGCTCAATTGCCTGAGACGATCGCGCCAGAGCCAGAGCCAGAGCCAGAAAAGAAAGGCATGTTTGCGCGTATTAAAGCCGGCCTTTCCCGTACCAAAGCGAATTTGAGCGAGCAGCTTGGCACGCTCTTTCTGGGCAAGAAAGAGATTGATGACGAGCTGCTTGAAGACATTGAAACTTTATTGCTGACTGCTGATGTAGGCGTTGAAGCAACCACTGAAATTATCGAGCGTCTTACCGCCAAGGTAGCCCGTAAGCAATTGGCTGATGCGCAAGCGCTGCACGAAGCGCTGAAAGCTGAATTAGCATCGCTGTTAGACGATGTAGAACAGCCGCTGGTTGTAAGCTCAGAAAACAAACCGTATGTGATCTTGATGGTTGGCGTAAACGGTGTTGGTAAAACCACCACCATTGGTAAGCTCACAAAACGCTTTCAAAGCGAAGGCAAGAGTGTCCTGCTGGCTGCGGGTGATACGTTCCGAGCGGCTGCCGTCGAGCAGCTGCAAGTCTGGGGTGAGCGCAACAATGTGCCTGTGATTGCCCAGCACACTGGCGCGGATTCGGCGTCTGTGTTGTTTGATGCGCTTAATGCCGCAAAATCACGTAATGCCGATGTCCTGATTGCTGATACCGCTGGCCGATTGCAAAACAAAGATAACCTCATGCAGGAGCTTGAAAAGGTGGTGCGCGTTATGCGCAAGATCGACCCATCGGCTCCGCACGAAGTAATGTTGGTGCTGGATGCAGGTACCGGCCAGAACGCCATGAGTCAAGCCAAGATCTTTGGTGAAGCGGTGGGTGTGACCGGTATTACCCTGACTAAGCTGGATGGCACCGCAAAAGGCGGTATTATCTTTGCCATCGCCAAGCAGCTTAAACTGCCAATCCGCTTTATCGGGGTGGGCGAGCAAGTGGATGATCTTCGTCCGTTTGAATCCAAAGAGTTTGTTAAAGCCCTGTTCGAGGACGCTTAACCTCCACATACTATAGGTGAAACAGATTGATCCAACGCTTACCAAAATGGGTTGAGTTTGGCGCCTTTCTGTTGGCTCTGGTGGCCGGTTACATCAATGTGATCGGTCTACTGGGGTTTGATCATCAATCGGTTTCACACCTATCTGGCTCGGCAACCTTGCTGGGCGCACGCCTCTCTGAAGGTGCTTTTAGTCCCGCGCTTCACTTGATGGGCGTTCTGCTCTCCTTCTTTATCGGTGCTTTAATTGCAGGTGCGCTTTTGCATGGAACAGCGCTTAAGCTTGGGCGGCATTACCAAACGGCGCTGCTTATCGAGGCTGCTCTGCTGTTTTTTGCTTATCTGTCTTTATCAAGTGATGTCTCGATGGGGCATTTCTTTGCATCGGCCGCGTGTGGTTTACAAAATGCACTTGCGACCACGTTCAGTGGGGCCATTGTTCGAACCACGCACGTTACCGGAATTTTTACGGATTTAGGTATCATGTTTGGTGCTTTATTGCGCGGTGAGCCCTTAGATAAGCGCAAGGCCAAGCTCTTTGTCTTGATTATTATGGGCTTTATCATCGGTGGGGTGCTTGGGGCTTGGTTGTTTGTGGCGATCCATTTTGATGCACTGATTTTGCCCATCGTGATCTGCGTTATTTTGGCTGGTGTCTATCATCTATACCAACGCTCTCGCGTTTAATTGAGCTCTTGAAAAAGAGATTTACTGTATGTTTATACAATTCTTTGCGGCTGGTGTATGATGCTGCAAATCTGTTTAACCTGAGGATGTGCTGTGATCGGTCGCTTAGTGGGTCAATTAGCTGAAAAACAACCGCCTGGCTTATTAGTTGATGTGAATGGGGTTGGCTACGAATTAGAAGCCTCTATGAACACGTGTTTCCAGTTGCCGGCGGTGGGCACTACCGTCACCTTGTATACCCATTTTGTTGTGCGTGAAGATGCTCAGCTGTTATACGGTTTTTATGACCGGCAGGAACGCACGGTGTTTCGGGCGTTGATTAAGGCGAACGGTGTTGGACCAAAGCTTGCGTTAGCCATCTTGTCGGGTATGAACTGTGATGAGTTAATCGCATGCATGCAGCGTGAAGATGCCGCAGCGCTTACGCGCATACCAGGTGTGGGTAAAAAGACGGCCGAGCGCCTGATTGTAGAGCTAAAAGATAAGCTTAAATTGATCCCAACCTCGGAACCTGCGGACTTCGAATTGTCTGGCGATGCGCTTCCAGGGGCAGTATCGGTCGGGCAGCGGACCGATCATTATCGCACCGAAGCCGAGAGCGCCTTGGTGGCACTTGGTTATAAACCTGCGATGGCTTCTAAAGCCATCCTTCAAGCTGAAAAACAATTAGATCAAGTAGATAGCAGCGAAAGCTTAATTCGTTTGGCACTTAAATCCATGGTTACAGGTGGCTAATAAAGGTATAGCTCGATGATTGAAACCGATCGCTTTATAGCACCGACCCCAGTGAGTAAAAACGAAGAGCAGATCGATCGCGCGATTCGTCCTAAACGCTTGTCCGATTACACAGGACAGCCCACGGTAAAAGAGCAGATGGAAATTTTTATCCATGCTGCTCGTAATCGTGGTGAAGCGCTAGACCATACTCTGATTTTTGGTCCACCGGGCTTGGGTAAAACCACCTTGGCCAACATCATCGCAAATGAAATGGATGGCGATATCAAGAGCACGTCAGGCCCTGCGCTTGAGAAAGCCGGTGATTTAGCAGCGTTATTAACCAATTTAGAAGCGGGCGACATCCTATTTATCGATGAGATACACCGCCTAAGCCCGCACGTAGAAGAGGTTCTCTATCCTGCGATGGAGGATTATCAACTCGATATTATGATTGGTGAGGGACCAGCGGCGAGATCCATTAAGTTGGACTTGCCCCCTTTTACCTTGGTGGGTGCGACAACACGGGCGGGTTCGCTTACATCGCCACTTCGTGATCGATTCGGTATTGTGCAGCGCCTTGAGTTTTACAATATCGAAGACCTTACCAAAATCGTAATACGCTCTGCGACCTTGTCCGGTACGGAAATTGATGAAGCGGGTGCTCAGGAAGTTGCTAAACGCAGCCGCGGGACTCCTCGTATCGCTAACCGTTTATTGCGTCGTGCGCGTGATTACGCCGAGGTCAAAGGTGATGGCTCGATAACACGTGATATGGCTGACTTGGCGTTGAACATGTTGAGTGTCGATGAGCGCGGCTTTGATCACATGGACCGACGCTTATTATTGGTAATGATCGAGAAGTTCTCGGGTGGCCCAGTCGGTATTGATAACCTTGCCGCGGCCATCAGTGAGGAGCGGGACACAATAGAAGATGTCCTAGAGCCTTATCTTATCCAGCAGGGCTACATCATGCGTACACCACGCGGGCGTGTAGTAACCGATCATGCGTACGTGCATTTTGGGGTTAATCCACCTAGCTCCGACGAATGAGTGATTGCAATACGCATTGAAAAAGTGTGTGTTTTGTTGATGAGGCTCATGTCTTTGAGCCTTGTCTCTCGTTATGCTTCTTGTACTTTTAGAAATGAGAAGCGTTATGTCTCCGCAATTTACGCATCGGCGCCTTAAAGCCTTTCGCCAAGAAATAGAAGAATTACTGGAAAGCTTGCTCGATGAGCTTAAGCCTCGCGAGGTGTACTCACGCGAAGTGGATCGCAGCGAAGTCAACGACCGAGCCGAAGAGGCCGACCGAGATTGGGCCTCATTGCTGACCCGTGCCGATCTTAACCGTCAGCTAACCGAGATTAAAGCGTGTCATGAAGCACTGTCGAGGCTGGATTCGGGGCACTACGGTGAGTGCATTGAGTGTGGCGAATCCATCGAATTAAACCGCCTCAATGCAAACCCGGTGACCCTTCGCTGCTTAGTGTGTCAGGCGGAGTTTGAGAAAGAAAACTCGCACACGCACACCGCTTAAACGGCTTACCTTCCGGCGAAAATATATTTTCTTTGGAGGTGCCTTGTCATCTTGTATAAATTTACGCGCCTGATATTGTGTGCCACTCAAACACGGAGTTAGCAAGGGCGCGCACCCATCCTTATGCTGCCTGTTTTATGGCATGTGCAATCAGAAATCGATTGCCCCTGATGAACTTTTGTTCGCCCCTAGACTCCTATCACTAATGGTTTTTGGCGCATGGCCAATGGAAGTTGTTCTCCGAGATTCGGAGTTGTTGTGGAGATAGATTGTGGGTGAAGAACTCTCGATTTGGAGTCTGGTCGTCAATGCCAGCCTGGTCGTTCAGATTGTTATGGCGATCTTGGTTGCCGCTTCTTTTATTTCCTGGGTACTTATTTTTCAACGTGTCTCAGTTTACCGTCGAGCTCAACGAAAGTTACGCTCATTCGAGGACCGCTTCTGGTCGGGTGTCGATCTAGGTCAGCTTTATCGTGAACTCAGTGACAGTGCGGATGCCGAAGATGGCGCAGAGCATATCTTTTGCTCGGGCCTAAAAGAATACACCCGCATGACTCAGCAAAAGAACTATGACCCAGATGCGGTGATGGATGCGGTTCAGCGCAGCATGCGTGTTGCGATTGCTCGCGAAGAGGAAAAGCTCGACCAGCATCTGCCGTTTTTGGCAACCGTTGGTTCGACCAGCCCTTACATCGGTCTTTTTGGTACCGTATGGGGGATTATGAATTCATTCCGTGGTTTAGCTAACGTCCATCAAGCGACCTTGGCATCCGTTGCGCCGGGTATCTCTGAAGCCTTGGTGGCGACCGCGATTGGTTTGTTTGCGGCGATCCCTGCTGTTGTAGCGTATAACCGTTTCTCGGCTCGCTCCGAAACCTTACTAAGCAATTACGAAACGTTTGCAGAAGAGTTTTCGTCCATTTTGCATCGCCGTATTCACTCTCCGCTGTAAGGGGAGTGTGAAGATGAGCAGCAGAAAAGGTGGTGCAGTATGGTAAGACGTCAACGACAAAAGCGTAAACTCAACGCCGATATCAACGTCGTCCCTTATATTGACGTAATGATGGTGCTGTTAGTGATCTTTATGATAACAGCGCCTATGTTAACGCAAGGGGTGAATGTGGACTTACCGCAGGCCTCGGCTGACCCCGTTGATCAGCAAAACCAAGAGCCTGTGATCGTTACCGTGGATCGTGAAGGGGTGTTCTACATGAACATCGGCGGGGAGGAAAGCGACCCGTTGGAGCGTGAAGTGGTTTTCGAGCGTTTGCAGAAAATCCTAAACGAAACGCCTAACCAGCTTTTATTGGTGCGCGGCGATAAAAACGTTAATTATGACAAAGTCGTCGATCTGATGGCGCTGATGCAACAAGCCGGTGCTGCCAGCGTTGGGTTGGTAACGGAATAGGTTAATCGTGGGTATTCGCAGTTATATCTTACCAACCGCATTAGCCTTATTGGTTCACGTTGCCATCGCGTTGCTGTTGATCCCCCATTGGATTGGTGATTGGGAAGACCCACGTCAAACCCCGCGTCACATTCAAGCGACCATGGTGGATTTGAACAGCTTGGCGCAAGTCAAAGCCAACGAGCAGCAAATAGCCGAACAAAAACGAGAAGCGGCACAGAAAAAAGCGGAGCAAGAACGTCTAGCGGCCGAGCAAGAAGCGAAGGAGAAAGCCGAAGAAGAGCAACGTCTTGAAGATCAGCGTCAAAAAGAGCAAGAAGCCAAAGCCGCCGCTGAACAGAAAAAGGCCGAGCAAGTGCTAAAAGAGAAACAGGCGGCGGAACAAAAGGCGAAAGAAGAAGCCAAAGCGCTGGCCGAAAAACAGGCGAAAGAAGCATCAGAAAAGCAGCGATTAAAAGAGCTTGAGCAAGCCAAAATTAAGAAGCAAGCAGTGGATGCGTGTGTAGCTCAAGTGAAAGAGGCTAAGTTAGATAGCCAAACCGAAAAATCGCTGATTGATGGCTGTGCAACCAAGATGGACGCCACCAAAGAGGCGTTAGCCAAAGCGAAAGCTGAGCAAAAACAGAAAGCCCTAGCGGATGCGGCAAAACAGAAAGCGGCTGAAGACGCCAAGCAAAAAGCCGCGGCAGATCAGAAAAAAGCGGCCCAAGAAAAAGCCGAGCGTGAAAAGCGTTTAGCGAAGCAAAAAGCCGACGCTGAGAAAAAACGTAAAGCTGAAGAAGCCAAGCGCATCGCTGAAGAAAAAGCCGTAGCTGAAGCCAAGCAGAAAGCGGCTGCTGAATCGCGTCGTCAGGCAGCACGTGAAGCTGCAGAAAAAACGGTTGCGTCCTTTGCTGCCTATTTTCAAAATGAGTTAGATAAAAAGTGGATTCGTCCAGCAACCGCACGTAACGGTATGGAAGCAGTAGTCGAAGTTAGGCTTTTCCCATCGGGTGAAGTGGACAGTGTTTCTGTGTTGAAAAGCAGTGGTGATGCTGGATTTGATCGCTCTGCTGAAAACGCTGTATTTAGAGCCGCACCTTTCGCGTTGGCTAAGCAAATCGACCCAGTGGTGTTTGATCGCGAATTAAGACGAATTCGGGTAACCTTCCGACCCGAAGGTTTAAGATGGTAATTTGAAGGTGAACAGAATGAAACAGTGGTTATTTGGTATCTGTCTGGCTCTGGCCTCTTTGGCGGCGCAGGCTGACCTATCTGTCGAAGTCACACAAGGGGTGGATGGTGCAACACCCATCGCGGTAGTGCCCTTCAAAGCCAACAGCGTTGTGCTGAGTGAAGACGTTTCTAAAATCATCTCCGATGATTTGGGGCGAAGCGGCTTTTTCAAAACGATGGATCGAGCCAATATGCTCGGGACACCCTCGCAGCGCAGCGAAGTGTTTTTCCGTGACTGGCGCGTATCGGGCAATGACTACATTGTGATCGGTCATATGGACCCGGGTGCTAACGGTCAGGTACAGGCCACGGTTGAGTTGTACGATGTGCTTAAAGAACAGCGCGTTTGGGGTGAGACGGTTTCTGGCAGTGCCGATAATCTGCGTGATGTGGCGCACTACCTAGCGGATCAGGTCTTCGAAAAGATCACCGGTCTTAAAGGTGCCTTCTCGACGCGTATTGTTTATGTGACGTCCGAAATGAAAGGGCCTAACAACTTTAGCTATAAATTGATCATGTCGGACTCGGACGGTGCGCGTCCACGTACGATTTTGCAATCTAAAGAACCTATTCTGTCGCCGGCTTGGTCTCAAGATGGTAGCAAGCTTGCGTATGTCTCTTTCGAGAGCACACGCCCAGCCATCTACATACAGCACCTTGCAACCGGTAAGCGCCAGAAGGTGCAGTCTTTTAAAGGGCTGAACGGCTCTCCGGCATGGTCGCCGGATGGCAATAAACTGGCGTTGGTTTTGTCGAAAGATGGCAACCCAGAGATCTACGTTTTAACACTGGCGACCGGCCAACTGGATCGAATGACCCATCATTATGGCATCGATACTGAACCAACCTGGTCACCTGATGGTCAATCTCTACTGTTCACATCGGATCGTGGCGGATTGCCTCAAATCTACTCTTTGAATTTGCCGACCCGTGAGCTTAAACGCTTAACGTACGACGGTAAGTACAATAGTCGTGGACGCCTAACCCAAGATGGCCGCTTTTTAACGATGGTGCATCAAGATGGTCAAGGCTTCCACATAGCGGTACAAGATTTGAAAACGAATCGATTGGATGTACTGACGAATTCCTCATTGGACGAGTCACCAACCATCGCCCCGAACGGCAGTATTATACTGTACGCAACCAAAAAAGGTGGTAAAGGGGTGTTGGCGGGTGTGTCACTGGATGGACGAGTGCGCTTTGTCATGCCGAACACGCAAGGTGAAGTGCGAGAACCTGCTTGGTCTCCTTACTTGCAATAATCCTTTTCAATGAGTAAGTTAACCTAAAACACAAGGTAGTAAACCTTATTTTTATCAGGAGTTATCATGCGCGCATCTCAAGCTTTTAAAGCACTTACCCTAGCGGCCTCTGTTGCTTGGATCGTGGGTTGTAGTTCACCTAACACGGTTTCAGAAGAGGGTACCGCAGGTGCTGGCTCACAATCCGGTGCAGACGTTTACGGCGCTGGAAATGGTGCGGGTGTAAACGGTTCTTCAATGGGCGGCGACATCGATGTTGCTAACCTGAAAACAATCTTCTACTTCGATTTCGACGAAGCTTCTGTACGCGGCGACAGCGTTGCTGATTTAGAAGCTCATGCTCAGTACTTGGCGTCACACCCAAGCGCTGCTGTGCGTCTGGAAGGCCATGCGGATGAGCGCGGTACGCGTGAATACAACATGGCACTGGGCGAGCGTCGTGCTAAGGCGATCGAGCGTTTCTTGACCATCAATGGTGTTGCAGCCTCTCAGGTTGAAACCATCAGCTACGGTGAAGAGAAACCAGTGGTAATGGGTTCTAGTGATTCCTCTTGGGCTCAGAACCGTCGAGTAGAACTGAAATACACTTCTCGCTAATGAAAAAGACCAAAGCGTGGATCCTCTCCGCAGCTTTGATGACCGGGGCGTATGCCTCGGTCACTTTCGCTGAGGACGTCCAAGTCATTCAAGTGAATCCTGGCAGTTCCGATTTAGGGGCTGGTCGTATTCCTTCCCAAAGCAGTCAATTGCTGATCACTGTTCAACAGCTTCAAGATGAAGTGCGCCGTTTGCGTGGCCAAGTTGAATCTCAGCAGTTCACGATTGATCGATTAGAAAACCAACAGAAAGAGCGCTATCGCGATCTGGACCGTCGTATCAGTGAGTTGATGCGATCCTCGGCTGATCCGTTAAGCCTCGACCCTGATAATCCGAATGCGGATTTGGGTATCGGTGGCGCTGCGCTGTCAGATACAAATCCAGATTCGGCTTCAGACCCAGATGCTACGGGTGACGAGCTGCCAAAAGACCCAGCGGTTGATTCGGCCGATGCGCCAAGTCAAAGTCTGGATCAACAAGGTTCGGCAGCAGAATCCGATACCTCGGGCGGTCAAGCCGCAGCCGCGGTGGATGATAAAGCGGATTACCAAGCGGCCTTTGATCTGGTTCGCCAGCGTCAATTCCCGCAGGCGATTATAGACTTTAACGCCTTCGTGACCCGTTACCCGCAAAGCGCGCGGATTCCAAATGCGCATTATTGGTTGGGTGAGCTGTACTTAGCCACCAACGATTTGGAAAAATCCGAATCAGAATTCCAAAATGTGGTGCAAAATTACCCAGACAGCTTGAAAGCCTCGGATGCGCTTTATAAGTTGGGTATACTGTACAAACAGAAAGGGGATACTGCGAAATCCTTTGCGTTTATGGAGCGTGTTGTTAAAGAGTATCCGGAAAGCTCTGCAGCTCGTTTGGCCGAAAGCGCGTTACAGTAAAATCGCACCCCAAGTTACGCAAGCTTCATCAGGCGGTTTTTACCGCCTGTTTTCGTTTACAGCCTACCACGAAGAGAAAAGGTAAAGATCATGAGTACTGCTAAGCCTAAAGCCGTTGTTTTATTGTCCGGTGGATTGGATTCGGCAACAGCCCTGGCCATGGCGAAAGATCAGGGGTTCGAATGTTATGTGTTGAGCTTTGATTACGGCCAGCGCTCCCTGACAGAACTTAATGCAGCACGTAAAGTGGCTTCTCAGTTAGACGCTAAAGAGCATCGAGTGATCCGTCTGCATCTTGAGGATTTTGGTGGCTCGGCGTTAACCGACCACAGCATTGAAGTACCGGATGAGGAGACCAGCGGCATTCCCGTGACCTATGTGCCTGCACGTAATACGGTATTTTTGTCATTGGCACTGGGCTGGGCCGAGGTACTTGTTGCGGATGCGATCTTTATCGGTGTCAACGCTGTTGATTACTCGGGCTACCCAGATTGCCGTCCTGAGTTTATCGAAGCTTTCGAGAAAATGGCGAATCTAGCCACCGCAACGGGTGTCAGTGGTCATCCTATCAAAATCCACACGCCATTGATGAAGCTCACCAAAGCGGACATCATCCGTGAAGGGCATCGCTTGGGCATCGACTATTCCGATACGATTTCCTGCTACCAGGCCAACGATGAGGGACTCGCGTGCGGCGTTTGTGACAGCTGTCGCTTACGTGCCAAAGGTTTTGTGGATGCAGGCGTTGCCGATCAAACCCTTTATGAATAAGGGTTTGTCCGCAAAGTAACCGTCAAAACTTTGCTAAATGGCTTTATCCAAAGTGGGTTAACGCCTTTGTGTTAACCCCTTTTAAAAATCGCTAACCGTTTTTTTGAACCAATGGTAGATTGGCGTTTCAAACGATGACATTCATTGGGAAACACGCTCTGCTATGGAATTTTCTAGGCTGCTTCATCAAACGGTTATCACCTCTGCGCTCACCTTTTCGGCGCTGCTTTCTTCCTCTTCTGTTTTTGCCTACGACGTTGAGCTGGAACCGAAAAAAGGCCAGTCCTTCGACTATGCATGGATCAAAGGCCAAGCCCGTACGCTAGCGGCTGAGCCTTACAAAGCATTTGATGAGGAATTGCCTTGGACCATTCGTGATCTGAGTTGGGATGATTACCAAGAGCTGCGTTACAAAAAAGACAAAGCCCTTTGGTCCAAAGATGATTCGGCATTCCGCACAGAGTTTTTCCACTTAGGCTTGTTCTTTAAAGCGCCTGTGCAGATGGCAGAGGTGATCGATGGCAAGGTGAAACCGATCCGTTACAGCACCTCTAATTTTGATTATGGGGATTCGGGGGTAAAAGGGCGTCAATTACCCTCGGACTTAGGGTTTGCCGGCTTCCGAATGCAGTTCCAAACGGACTGGAGTCGTGATGTGGTCGCTTTTTTAGGGGCCAGTTACTTTAGAGCCGTTGGTAAAGAGATGCAGTACGGCTTGTCGGCACGTGGCTTAGCTGTCGATACCGCGTTGCCAAGGGCGGAAGAGTTCCCGATGTTCACGCATTTTTGGCTCGAAAAACCCGCTAAGGGCAGTGATACCACAACCGTCTATGCCTTGCTGGACTCGCCAAGTGTCACCGGTGCTTATCGCTTTGATATTCAACTAGGCCCGCGCTTGACGATGCGGGTGGATGCGGCGCTCTATCCGCGTAAGGACATTGAACGCTTGGGTGTAGCCCCGCTGACCAGTATGTACATGGTGGGCGAGAATGATAAGCGCATGGCTTATGACTGGCGTCCTGAGATCCATGACTCCGATGGTTTAGCCATGCTGACCGGCAGTGGTGAGTGGATTTGGCGTCCGCTGAATAACCCACGTTATCTGCGCTTTAATGCGTTTGCAGACAATAATCCGAAAGGTTTTGGTTTGATGCAGCGTGACCGCGATTTTGATCATTACCAAGATGATGGCGTCTTTTACGAGAAGCGACCTAGCCTTTGGGTTGAGCCCATCGGTGATTGGGGTAAAGGCTCGGTGCAGTTGGTCGAGATCCCAACGGTGGATGAGACCTTCGATAACATAGTTGCCTTCTGGAACCCCGAAGAGCCCGTTAAAGCCGGAAACGAGCTGTTATACAGCTATAAACTGCATTGGGGCGGCGAGCCACCTTACGGACCGACCAAGGCTACCGTGGTGGATACCTTTACAGGGCTTGGTGGTGTCATTGGCCAGAAGCGCAAATATTTCAGTAAACGCTTTGTGATCGACTTTGCTGGCGGCAGCTTGCCCATGCTGGGTAAGGATGTTGAAGTGAAACCAGTGATCACCACGTCCTCTGGCCGTGTTGAGATCACCTCGGCTCGTCCGCAGCATTCGGTCGATGGCTACCGAGCCATGTTTGATCTGGTACCGCCTAAAGATTCCAGCGAGCCGATTAACTTGCGCGTCTACCTTGAGGCAGATGGGCATCCACTGACCGAAACATGGATCTACCAGTGGACGCCGCCACCAGAAGCGGAGCAGGGCCTCTACAACGCAGGCCACCTTTAAGCGGATCTTCTACAACCTAAGGTAACTTAACCCTTTCAAAGCCCTCACTCGATTCACTCGGTGGGGGCTTTCTAATTACAGCGCCGGTTTCCGTGGTATAATTGCCGAAGTATTATAATGATTGGCAAAGAACCCGTATGTTAAGCAAAGAGCAAATTTCTGATCGTATTCTGGTTCAGGAACATTTCGCGCAAGAACACTTGCCGCAAGAGATGGATCAGGCCGAAATCGACCGTTATAAGGATCGAATCAAAGCCCTCCTTAAAGAGAAAAACGCCGTTCTTGTAGCGCATTATTACACCGACGCCATCGTACAAGAGATAGCCGAGGAGACCGGCGGCTGCATCTCTGACTCGTTAGAAATGGCACGTTTTGGTACCACACGTCCCGAGCAAACCTTAGTCGTTGCGGGCGTAAAGTTTATGGGCGAAACCGCCAAGATTCTTAACCCAGAAAAACGCATTTTGATGCCAACCTTAGAAGCGACTTGCTCTTTGGATATTGGCTGTCCTATCGAAGAGTTTTCCGCGTTTTGCGATCAACACCCAGATCACGAAGTAGTCGTGTATGCCAATACCTCTGCAGCGGTAAAAGCGCGCGCGGATTGGGTAGTGACCTCCAGCATTGCGCTCAAAGTGGCCGAGCACTTGGCCGATGAAGGTAAGAAGATCATCTGGGCGCCGGATAAGCACTTAGGTGATTATGTGCGCCGTGAAACGGGCATCGACATGTTGATGTGGGATGGCTCGTGCATCGTACACGAAGAGTTTAAAGCCAAAGGCATTCTGGATATGAAAAAAGTCTATCCAGATGCGGCTGTGTTGGTTCACCCAGAATCCCCTGAATCTGTTGTTGAGATCGCCGATGCGGTGGGTTCGACCACGCAGTTGATCAAAGCCGCAGCAGAGCTGCCTAACAAGCAGTTTATCGTGGCGACCGACCGTGGCATCTTCTACAAAATGCAGCAAGCGGCACCGGATAAAAGCTTTATTGAAGCGCCAACGGGTGGCAGCGGTGCTACGTGCCGAAGCTGTGCACACTGTCCTTGGATGGCGATGAATGGCCTAGACAACATTGTGTCGGCGCTCGAAACCGGTGGAGGTGAGGTGTTTGTGGATGATTCTTTAATTGAAGATGCCCGCAAACCACTGCAAAGAATGCTGGATTTTTCGGCGAGCTTGCCGAAATAGAATAGGCTTTAGTTAGTTTTCTAACTCGCCGGGCTATTGCCCGGCTTTTTTTGGTCTGCTCAGTCGGTCAGAGTTCCGGCCTGATAGTCACGAATCGCTTGCTCGACCTCATCCATGGTGTTCATCACAAAGGGGCCATACTGAGCGATAGGTTGCTTAATTGGCTTGCCAGAGAGCACCAGTGCACGTCCGCCTTGCTCGCCTCCTTTTAAGCTAAGCGTACCCTCATCGGTAAGCACCGACGCCGTATGATGCGCAACGGTTTCTTCCTTATCGCTGATCACCAATACATCGCCTTCAAAGGGGTAAACAACCGAGTGATACCCATCCTTTAGTGGGATCTCGATGGTTTCACCTTTTGGGATGCTTACGTCCACGTACAAAGGGTCAACGGTGATGTCGGCGATTGGGCCGTCTAAGGTATCGCCCTCTAGGTTTAAAGAACCTGCGATCACTTTAACCCAAACCCCATTGTCGAGGGTTTCGGTCGGTATCTGCTCCGCTGGGATGTCTTGATAATACGCAGGTTTTAGCTTCTCATCGGCGGGCAGGTTAACCCATAACTGAAAACCGCGCATAAGGCCGTCGGTCAGTTGCGGGCGCTCCTCATGGATGACACCACGACCGGCGGTCATCCACTGCACACCACCGGATTTCAAGTCGCCTTCATTGCCCATATGGTCACGGTGGATCATATGGCCATCAATCATATAGGTCACGGTTTCAAAGCCACGGTGTGGGTGTGGCGGGAACCCGGCAATGTAATCATCCGGATTAAGGGATGAGAAGGCATCCAGCATTAAAAACGGGTCAACACGTGCGTGTTGGTTGCGGCCGATACTGCGTTTTAACTTAACACCTGCGCCATCCTGACTGTCAACGGCCGGTATTAAGCGTGCTACTTTGCGTTGTGCGCTCATAATTCACCTCGGTTGTGTGGCTCGGTAAAGTCCACCGCAGGCCCAACTGGAACCACCTGAGTTGGGTTGATCATGGTATGGCTGGTGTAATAGTGTGTTTTGATGTGATCAAAATTCACGGTCTTGGCGATCGAGCCCATCTGATAGATCTCTTTGATGTAGTTAAAGAGGTTGGGGTAATCGATCATGCGTCTGCGGTTGCACTTAAAGTGACCGTGATACACCTCATCGAACCGGATCAGGGTTGTAAAGAGTCGCACATCGGCCTCGGTGAACGCATCACCGGTGAGGTAACGATGGGTGCTCAGAATCGACTCCACTCGATCCAGCGCGTTAAACAATGGATCTACCGCTTGCTCGTACGCGGATTGCTCCGTCGCAAAGCCAGATTTATAAACGCCATTGTTAATGTCGTCATAAATCCAATCATTAAGATCGTCGATTTTGCCCTGTAATGCGTGCGGGTATAAATCGAGTTCGGCTTTATCTTTCGCAATCAGATCATTAAACGCAGAATTGAGCATGCGGATGATCTCCGCGGATTCATTGCTGACGATCTGTTGCGTGTGTTTATCGAATAACACAGGCACAGTGACGCGCCCTGTGAAATCCGGCTTACACGCGGCATACAGTTGGTGCAGGTACTGATGTTTGAAAAGTGGATCTCCCGTTGCACCTTCAAAATCGCTCTCAAATGACCAACCGTACTCGCCCATAAAGGGGTGAGCCACACTCACATCAATGAAAGACTCAAGGCCTTTGAGTGTTCTGACGATGAGGGTTCGGTGTGCCCAAGGGCAGGCGAGGGATACATACAGGTGGTAGCGGTCTTTTTCGGCTTTAAAGCCGTCAGTACCACTGACTCCTGCTGATCCGTCGCGGGTAACCCAATTGCGGAAGGAGGCGGTGTCCCGGACGAACTTGCCGCCTGTTGTTTCAGTGTCGTACCACTGATCCTTCCATTGGCCGTTTACCAGTAAACCCATTGTTGATACCTCCTACTGCTTTTAAGTCTTGCGAGAGTGCACAACGTGCACCCTTTAAAACATGTCGTGCGGTTTATACCAGCGCTTTAATCGCTTCTTTGGCTTGTGCTGTCGCACCTGCGGCTTGCTCTTCACCCATGTTCAGGCCTTCGGCGTACACAGTTTCGATGTCGGTGTGTCTTAATCTTGGAATCCATTATAGATTGATGAAAAAGATTAAAAATCGGGAAAATATGCGCTTTAATATCGAAAAAATAGATAACAACGACAACTGTCGATCAATTACTTAGGAGCCAACATGAATGTCACGCTGGAGCAGTGGGCAGCGTTAATCGCCGTGGTCGAGCAAGGGGGATATGCTCAGGCAGCCGAGTTTATGAACAAAAGCCAGTCGTCGGTAAGCTACGCGATTCAAAAGTTGGAGACGCAATTAAACGTCCGCGTTTTTACCATTTCGGGACGTAAGGCTACGCTGACATCGGCCGGTGAAACCCTTTATCGCCGAGCTACCGCCTTAATCCAAGAAGCCGAACAGATCGAATCCGTGGCAGAGCAGTTTGCCTCCGGCTGGGAGCCCGAAATTGCTGTCGCGATGGACTCCTTGTATCCGCAGTGCTTAATGCTCGACATCATGGATCGTTTTATCGAAACAAGTCCTATGACGCGTATCGAATGGCGCGAAACCGTACTCAGTGGCAGCGAAGATGCACTTATCAGCCGCTCGGCCGACTTAGTGATTGGTGGACGTGTCCCCCCAGGTTTTTTAGGCGAACCATTAATGAACGTGACGCTTAGGGCTGTAGCCGCACCGGATCACCCGCTGCACCATCTGGATCGGGAGCTTAACCTGCATGACCTTCGTTTTCATCGCCAGTTGGTGGTGATGGATTCAGGAAAAGGGGGCTTAAACCGCGGTTGGCTTGGCGCGCAAAAGCGCTTAACCGTCTCGCACATTGGTTTGTCGATTCAGGCCGCGATTGCGGGGATGGGGTACGCCTGGCTTCCTGTTGGGAAGATCCGCGAAGAGTTAGCGGATGGACGGTTAAAACCGCTGCCATTAGAAGCGGGCGGTGAGCGTACCGAGCAGCTGTACCTGATCTACAGTGATCAGGATTACTCCGGCCCTGCCACTCGTCAGTTAGGTCAACTGATCAAAGATCGCACAGTCGTGTTCATCGATGAATGTGAAGCGATGAACATGTGCTAAGCCTTTTTAGATGCCCACCGGAACTTTTTGATCGACAAAGCGGCTAATAAAGGAGATTAGCCGCTAAAAGGAGAAGTACCGTGGGCATCATCAGCTTAGTAGGGTGGATGAGTTAAATGGATAAAACACCCGAATCAACTCCGGATTGCGATATAAGACCACCCCTTGAGCAATCCTTCTCGCGTTTTGTACAACAACCCTTTTCGAAATTTGTTAAAAGCCAAACCACCGGTGCTGTCCTACTGCTTGGGGCAACACTTGCTGCACTCATCATCGCCAACTCGCCTTGGGCAACGGTTTACGAGCAGGTTGTCTAAGGTAAACCCCAGTCTCAAAGTCTTTCTCGTAGCGTTGGCGATTGTCGATGACATCGGCGCTGTGATTGTGATCGCGCTCTTTTATACAGATCAAATCCTCTGGAATTACTTAGCCGGTGCTGCCATCTGTTTATTGAGTTTGGTGCTGGTGAATCGATTGGGCATTCGCGGGCCGTTTTTCTATGTGGTGTTTTCGTTAGGGCTTTGGTTTTGTGTGATGCATTCTGGTGTTCACGCGACCATGGCGGGTGTGCTTGCTGCATTGGACATCCCGGTAAGGCCTAAGGTGCATCCGGGGTATTTGGCCAAAGTGATGCACTCGGTGGCGGGCAAAATCGATGAGCGCCTTGCCAGTGATGCCCCACGGGATAAGCGTGGTATTTTAGGCGATGCGCAGAAGGGTTCAGTGCTGGAGGCGATCCAGAGAAAAGCGAGATTGACGTGGACGCCTTTGCGCATCTGGGAGAACCTACTGGACAGACCGGTAAGCTTGTTGGTGATCCCCCTGTTTGCGTTTTTGAACGCGGGCACCACGGTAAATCAAGACGCGTTCGCCTCAATGATTGATGCCAACATTGCGTGGGGTGTGTTCTTTGGTTTGGTGGTGGGCAATCCGCTTGGTATCTTTACCTTTACGTGGGTAATCGTGAAGCTTGGCATTGGTCAGCTAAACAAAAACCTACGTTTTAAGGAGATTTTTGGCTTAGCACTCTTGGCTGGAATTGGGCTTTACCATGTCGATGTTTATCGCGGTATTAAGCTTTGGTGAAGGCGGTCAATCCCTGTTGGATGCGAAGCTGTCTGTGATGCTGGCAACGGTTGTTGCAGGCGTCTTAGGTTATCTGTGGCTACGTTTTGTTGCACCGTTTAATCCTGATTGTCATGCCTGATAAGTGGTGTTAAATCCGTTAGCTAATTAGTTGATATAAAAAGATTAGTTAACGGTTTCTCGTGTCCATCCATGCTCTGTGCGTTTAAAGTGCTGTTGGGAGTGCGAGGCGAAGTGCTCCCCGTTCCATTCAAACAATTCAATCACCAGATGATCTCGATTGCCTGTGATGCGGTTAAAGCTGTTGGGTTGATCAGGCAGTAAGCGGTCGGAAAGCGTCGTCCCGGCGTGGGAGATAATCACGCCTTTGACCACTTCAGCGTATGCCATGTGCACGTGACCGCTCATGATCATATCCAAGCCTGCCGCTGAAAACTCTTCCAGTGCCTCGTCTCGTGAACCAATTAGGCGACGAAACTCGTAAGTAGCGGGCAGCCAGAATGGGTGGTGGGCGACTAAAAAGCGTAATTGGTGCTCATCGGCGGCATCGACCTTGGTGTGCACATCGGCAATTTGACCATCGTTGATTCGACCTCGGGACCAATCCATATACCAGCCCATGCGACGTGCCGTGTTTTTCCCGATCGCAAGGTAATCATCGGTACTGAGTGTTGGTTCAAGTTCGGCATTCACATAACGTCGCCATTTGCGCCATGGGTAGATAAACCGTTCGATTAAGCGGTGCGCTGATAAATCATGGTTACCCGGCACAATGAAACACGGCGCTGGCAGTGAATCCCGAAACTCATTAAATGCGGTAAATTCTGAATGCTTGGCCCGTTGGGTTAAATCCCCACTGATGATGACCCGCTCGGGTTGCAGTTCGTGTAGGGCCTCGGTCAGGCCATTGATCACTTTTGGGACTTCTCGACCAAAATGGACATCCGATAAGTGCACCAAGTTGATCATGCGGCGGCCTCCGTCGTTCGGGTGTTGGGTTTAATCACATGTAAACGGTTTGGGATGATCTTGATATCAAAGGGCGGGCTCATGGTGTGCAGCTCACCATCGATCATCACTTTCATCTCTCGTTTACCGCGTATAGTAAGCGTGGCGTGGTCGGTCTCGATGTTGATCAAGTCCGGGTCATCTTTCCATGTGCCATTGATAAACTTTAAAACGAGTCGCGGTAGCGTCCAAAGGCTGCGGCTTTTGGTGATGTACACGCCTAACAGGCCATCGTTTAAACCAAAGCGCTCTGGGATAAGCCCCATCGAATCCCCTAAAGGATTATTGCTGATGGAAAGGGCGCGTGTGCGGGTGTAGATCTCGCTGTCTTGGGTTCTGAGCGTGAGTCGAAACGGTGGGTATACAAACATGCTGCGTACGGTTTCGATGGCTACGCGTGGCCAACGAATCCAACCCGGCAATCGGCGCAGGGATTCGCGCTTTTCAGTTAAGCGGGTGGATAAGCCGATGTTAGCGATGCAAAAGAAAGGCTCATCATTCAGGAGGGCCACATCGATGTAATCGGGCAGCCCTTCGATAAGCTGGTGGATGGCACGGTCGAGCTCCAAAGACATCCCCAAATCGCGGGCCAGCAAGTTCATAGTGCCACCTGGGATGACCCCCAAAGGTTTGGACGTATCTTTAAGCATCTTGGCCGTGGAGATCACAGTACCATCACCACCGGCGGCCCATACCTCATTAAACTCATCGCTGGTGATGCGGGATTTAATGGCGTCGAGCTTGTCGGGGTTAAACTGGATCGGGGTCACGGCAATGTTGGCGTAATCCGCGACCTGACTTTGCAAAAAGGACTCAAAATCCATCCCATCGTTTTGTAACAAAGTACCGGCCGATGGGTTGTAGATCACCGCTATGTTGCGCATATCCATGAAGAAATCCTTTCAGATCATTATGATACTTACTAAGAGTGACCCACTATTGGGCGCTCTTGTTCCCTGAAATCTGGCGCTGGCTCTCTTCTAATTGGGATAAGTAGGCGGTGACATCATCGTACACTGGGCCCATAAACCGCAGCGGCGCACCAAGCGTGGCCACCACTTTTACGTGGTCTAAATCCTTGGGTAGTTGAAGAGTTACGGGTACACCGTGCTCCTCTAAGGCTTTCGCAAAGCGTTTGGAATGTTTGGGTAACACCCGATCATCCTTAGCACCGTGGATGATCAAGCTCGGTGGCATATCGTGAGTAACACTCAATACCGGGTTGGCTTTGTTATCCGTCACATTCGGGAAGACGGGTTTTACCTCGGGGTCATCCAATGGAAGATCATAGGGCCCCGCTAACCCGATAAAACCCACTAATGGCAGTGTAACGCCCGCATTTGTTAGTCGATCTGGCTGCGTGGCGAGTAATGCAGCCGTGTGCGCCCCAGATGAGTGGCCGACTAAGATCATGCCTTGGTTTGGTGTAAAGCCAGTCAGTGTGCTGTTGTGCTCAATAAAGGCGATGGCGTTGGCAATGTCATCGACAAAGGCGGGGTAGGTCACTTCTGGGTACAGGCGGTAGTCGGCGATCATCACGGGGTAGCCCAACCGGGTGAAAGCTTGGGCGACAAAGGCATACTCATCGCGATTTCCCATCTTCCACGCGCCACCGTAAACAAACACAACAAGGGGCTTATCGATGGTTTTGGTGTCGGGTAGGTACAGGTCGAGCTGTTGGCGAGGGTCTTCACCAAAAGCATAAGTGTTGGAGTTGTAACTGCCAGAGGGGGTAAAAAAGTTGAGGACATCAACGGGCTTCATAAGGCTGCACCCTGTAACAACGCCGAGTAAAAGAGTAGCTAACATAGAGCGCCACAGCCATCGAACACGAGGGCTTGTTTGGGGTTTCGCGTTCGATGATTGGGCTGTGGGCATGGTTAACTCTCTTTCTCGACGTCCGGTAACGTGTGGCCAAGCAGCGCCCCAACTGCGCCAAGACATGACAGCGCTAAAATGAGTTCGGGGATGCTCAGAACGGTAGATAACGTACCCGACAAGCCCATGATCAACAGAATGATCCCGATCATGGTATTACTGACAGATACATAGTCTGTACGCTTATTCCCCTCGGCTAGATTAACCACATAGGTTTTTCGGCCAATGCGAACGCCTTGGTGGGCAATGCTCAGCACAAAATACACCGCAGGCAGCAGCCAGATGGTCTTGAACCACTCCGCATTGATCAGATCAATCGCAAACACCACCACGCCCAGCAGAGTTACAATGACGGCCGAATAGATCATCACATTGCGGCTAGAGGCATCGGCAAAACGCCCCCAAAACGGGGCGGACAGTAAACTGGCCGCGCCATCGGCCAAGACAAACATACCCAACAGATAAGCGGGGGAACCTAACGAGTCCTGCGCCAGCGCAACATAGTAGGGGGCGGTCAGGGCAGAGCAGAGCAGCAAGGCCCGAATGAAAACAAACTTGCGAAACGGCTTATCGGTTTTAAGGATAGAGATGCGTTTAAGCCCCTCGATAAAGCCGCTTTTGCCGCCATCCGTTTCACCGGGAAACTCTTTAATACGGGCAAACGCAAGTCCGCCTAAAATCCAGAACACACCGGCTGCGGCCAACATGGCGCCGTAGATGGCGGCGGTAAAATCCTCCTTCGGGGTAAAGATGAGGACAGCGCCATACCCTAAGGTGATTAACCCCGCCACGCTGGCTGACCAGCCTGTGACCTTGCCGCGCTGAGTTTTAGGGATGGTTTTACCCAACACATCTTTAGAGGCCACCGAGCTTAAACCGCGTGCCAAACTGAAGACGACCAACAAGCCAATGATGGCCCAACCTCCGGCGGCACCTTCCATCGTCCATGCAACAAACCCCATCGCCCCCATCGACAGCGCCTGCAGTACGCTACCAGCGACCCAAACCCATTTGCGGATCTCCATCTTGCGGATGTAACCGGCAATCACCAATTGCGGAATCATCGAACCGGATTCCCGAATGGGGACTAAAAAACCAAGCAAATAAAGTGGTGTGCCAATGGTTTGCATAATCCAGGGCAGCACGATTTTGGGGTTGGATACGGCATCGCCGAGTTTAGAAAAGAAGTTAGCGATGATGGTTAACAAAAAGTTGCCGGGGATTTCTTGGCAGGCTTTCTCGTCGATGGCTTTGCACGCGCGGGCGTCTTCCTCTTCGATCAGCTTGTGGTGCAGATCCTTAGCCAGAGATCCTTGGGTCATGATGCGTCCTTAATCTTGCCGATGTGACAGCGAATGGTGTGTCTATTGTATGCGGAGTGGGGGGGATTGGATCAATGCGTAAGTGGTTAAATTGAGTAAAGCTTTGATGTGTATGCAGAATGTGGGTGTTGATACATATTGTTGCAGTAATGCGGCTAAAGTCGGCAGGTGTTCACATTGGTCATTTGAGGAAAATGTACTAGTATCAGGTACATAAGATGTAGCTTAAGGAAGAATCTGAGCCATGGTTGGTTTGATAACGAGTGTCCTCGTTTTGTCCCCGATTGATCTCGACCTATCTCTTCTCATATAACTTTGCAGGCTGAGGTGTTAAATGAAAAAAGAAAGCTTGCGGCTAAAGCAATAGCTACATGTGTTTTTGTTAAAGGAAATAGGCGGGAATAGATATGTGTGGTGAAATTGGGTAAGTGCATATTTATTTCGGCTTAAAGTTGACGAGTTCGTTTTAAAAAGAAGGAGTAAACCCATGAAAGGAAGCTGTTTATGCGGGACGATCGAGTACGAAGTATCCTCGATTGATATGCCCATCATCTTTTGTCACTGTACAACATGTCGTAAAGCGCATGCTGCGCCTTTTGCACCTACGGCAGGTGTGTTGCGTGAGCACTTCAGGTGGCTACGTGGGGAGGAAATGCTTTCGAGCTTTGAATCCAGCGAAGGAAAGCTAAGGCATTTTTGCTCGGTGTGCGGAACACATCTAGTGGCCGAAAAACCGAATCAGCCACATGTAATTTTGCGTGTAGCAACACTGGATGAAGATCCGGGCCAAAGGCCAGAAGCTCATATCTGGACCAGTCATGATGTTGAGTGGCTCGATGCTGACGGGATTCCAAGCTATCGTGAATGGCAGCTTGATAAATAGTTTTTTTGGAATTCATGTATGTCACATGGTCGCTGGGATACCGCCATCATCAAAAGCATCTTAATCGTTGGTGCAGTGACCGCTTGTGTCATCGCTTTTCATTTTGGCTTCTCTATAACTATAGTAGGTTTGCATGGGCTTTTATCTTTTTTAGGCTTATTTTCATTGGTTTATCTATTCGTCTCTGCTATAGGATGGCTACTTATTGGACTTCCTGTTCATTGGATGATCTGTAATTACACCAAGGGAAGTTATCTTGCGTACATTGCTACAGCTATGGTTGTGTGCGCTTTCATGACGATGTTGCTCGGCATAGATTCTATGGTCTTTTTTGGATCGGTAATTTTGCTTCAAGTCGTGATATTCAGATACTATGTTACTTCAAAGGTATAATCCTTGCTTGTTCTCTATCTGCAAGAGAAGGGAAAATCAGCTGAGTGAATTGTTAAGAATGGAATCAAAATGAAGAACGAGCACCTAAAATTGCTCATGCTCGGTGACCGTGTATCACACGGACGAGAGTATTAAGCACCAACTAGATCGTATTTCCGCTTTAAACTTGGACAGTCTCGTTTACGGGGATAACCCAAAATACGAATGGTTTGATTGTATTCAAGAGGTCAAAGATCGATTATTAGCTATTGATATTTCTACCTAGCAGCTTCTGAAAGTTACATTACTATCCAATGAATGTTGCCATACCCATTTTATGGTCATGCCAAACTGGGATGGCGAAGGGGATGATTTTGACCTTACCTCTTTAGCTGGCATTGAAGCGTTAACCAATCTAGAAAGCATGCAGTTGTTGGATCTGAGTAATGTTAGTGACTTTTCCCCCTTATTACATTTGAATCTTCAAGAGGTCAGTGATTGCTCAGGGTTGCCCACTGAGATAAAAAGTCAATTAATTGCTCAAGGTGTTGATATTTCCTAATTATTGTACACCGCCAGATAGTCTGGGTAGAGTCGAACCTAGTGCCTTAGGTGTTTTTATTTGTCTTCCATAAGAGTGGTTTTTGATATTCATGAACTTGGCTCCCGTTATTCAAGAAGAAGCCACAGGCTGCGGCATCGCTTCGGCTGCTGTGATTTTAGGTAAGTCCTATTCAGAAATGAAAGAGATCGCAAACGCAATGGGGATCTTTGCAGAAGATAAATCATTGTGGTCGGATACAGCGTATGTCAGGGAGTTGTTAAGCTCCCGGGGGGTGGAGACATCACCGAATGAAATCCCTTTTACGACTTGGTCTGATTTGCCTGATGTTGCGTTACTCTCGATTAAACATCATCAAGAAGGTGGCAAGCACTTTTGGCATTGGGTCGTGTTTAAACGGGTTGATGGCCAAGCATCTGTTTTGGATTCGGCCAGTTATCTGCCTTCAAATGTTCGAACAGACTTTGAAGAAATGCACCCAAAATGGTTTATTGATGTCATACCTACCGACGTATTAAAGCCTTAAAACGACAAGGGACTTTGCTGACTAGACAATCCGCGTGATCGGTATTAATTTTATCTGTTAATACTAAATTTTGCTGCGCTTAAAAGTCGGGTTCACTAGAATACTGGAGTAACTAATGGCCTCAGGTTGGGCTCCGGATGGGGCGGTTCAAGAACAGATAGATGCTAACATCGAGGATGCGGTAGCCGCTGTGCGCAGCAAAATCGGTGGAGGCGAGAGCGCTGAATTTTGCGAAGAGTGTGATGCGCCCATACCCGAGGCTCGACGAAAAGCGTTACCCAGAGTACGCTATTGCATCCAGTGCCAGTCAGCGATCGAGGGTAAGGAAGTTAAATCCTCCCTTTACAACCGACGTGGCAGTAAAGACAGTCAACTTCGTTAATGTTTAAAGGATATAAACATTGGATACGTTTAACGATCAGGATGATCGAATGGCCGATATTCCACTTGAGCCATCATACCCAGAAGCGGATGAGCGCTATCAATTGGCCGCGAGTTTGGAGTCGTTGGTAGCGAATTAATCCAAGTGTGTTGAATCCGCCTTAAGTGTGCGGATTCAACACATCTTGCTAGGTTAGAAACGGTACTTCATGGCAAGCGTAAAGCTGCGTGGTGGGCCGTAGTTCATGGTGTTTGAGCCAATCCCTTCGTAATACACTTTATCAAAAAGGTTATTGATGTTGAGTTGGGCGGTAAAGTTCTCGTCTAGGTGGTAACCAAACATGGCATTGGCTAAATACAAGTCGCCACGTTCGATCCGGTTTGCTCCGGACCCTTCGTAAATGTCGCTGTAATAGTTAACGCCTGCACCCGCAAACCAGGTTTCATTCCGGTATTTAACGAACAGATCGGCCGTTGTACGAGCACTTTTGGTATTGACCGCGCGGTCGTTCGCATCCACTGCGTCAAAGTTGGCAATGCCTAGGTTTACGCTCCAGTGGTCGTTGATTTCACCTTGAACATTCAATTCGACACCTTCGCTTACCGTACCACGAGCACCGTAATAAGCGTTCTCGGCGGTTGGGTTGCCTTGGCTATCTTTCACTTTAACGTTGGCACCGGTGTCATCCAGCAATAACTGAGCATAGTTGTCTTGCTCAATTCGGAATACCGAGACAGCGGCGTTTAAACGCTCATCAAAGAAGTCCGCTTTGATGCCGGTTTCGTAGCTTTTACCTAAAATAGGGTCTAGGTATTGGCCATTTTCATTTTTGCGAGTTTGCGGCTTAAAGATGCTCGTGTAGCTGGCGTACCAAGAGTAGTTGGGATGAAAATCAAAAATGATACCCGCGTACGGCGTAACTTCGTCAAACTTACGTGTGTCGGCAACACTGCCATCGCGGTTGGTGTCTTCGGCCTCGTATTTCCAGCTGGTCACACGTACACCGGCCACCGCTTTTAGCGGATCCAGAATGTGGAATTTACCCGAGATATACCCAGCTACCTGCGTGGTTTGGTTGAGGTCCGTTTTAAAAGCGCGATCGATGGGGATGACCAATTCGGTATTCATGTTGCTGTAATAGATGGCGTCGACATTCAGGACATTTTGGCCTGTGTAATAGGAGCCACCGTAAATGGCGTCTTTTAACTCGTGCTTATTCCAGCTGGCACCGATGACCAGCTCTTGATCTCGATCAGCGATGGTGAAAGGCGCTTGGATAAAGAGATCAATGTTATGTTCATCCGTTGTGTCTTTATCACTGTAGACGGACGCATTCGCGACATCGCTTGTGTTGGTGGCTTTATCGACTCGACCGCCAATGTACAGGATATTGGTGTCGATCTCGTCACGGCGAAAATCATAGGAGACGTTCAAGCTTACATCATCGAAGAGATTCTGATGGTAGTTTGCGAAAAATTCGGTCGAATCCATATTCCAGTACGTCCAGTCAGAGGTAACTGTAAGGGACTGTTTAAAATCCGTGCGCGTGCCATCGGTGTAGAACGCCGGTAATCCACCCCAGCGAACACCACGTCGTTCCAGTTCTTGATACGAGGCCCCAACCGATAGGGTCGCATCGTCGGTAAGGTCGTAATCCATCGTGCCATATACGATACGGCGTTCACGCTCGTACATGTCCATGAAGGAATCCTCCTTAGAGGCTTTCACAAACACCCGGCCACGCAGCGTCGCGTCGTCATTAAGCGGGCCGGACAGATCGGCTTGTGTTTCTAAGCTGCTCCAAGAACCGGCCGATGCCGATACCTCGCCGGTAAACTCATCATCTTTGGCACGCTTGCGGATCAAGTTCAAACCGATGGACGGGCTTCCTGCGCCGGTCATTAAGCCATTGGCTCCTTTAACCACTTCGACACGCTCATACAAGCTCAAATCGGGGTCGCCATCACCTAAGGTCAGTGTGCTCGGGACGCCATCAATCAAGTAGTAATCCACATCAAACCCGCGTGCGGTTGCTCGAAGGCGCTCATCGGTACGTGCAACTGACACGCCTGTGATGTTCGCGAGTAGCTCTTGGAAAGACTCAATGTTGCGATCATCCAAATACTCGCGGGTAAAGACCTGGACGGTCTGCGGGGTTTCGCGCGGGGTTAAATCAAGCTTGGTCGCGGTACTGGTGCTTGGGGTGATGTAGCTGCCTTGGTCAGCCCCCGTGGATTGAACGGTGATGATGGGTAACACCTCTACCGATTCATCATTATTGTGGGTGGTATCTTCAGCAGAATAGGCAACGGGAACATATAAAAACGCAAGACTAAAAAGGGTAGTGTGTACGGCTGAGTACAGGTTATAGGGATCACGAATTACAAATGATAATCAAATGCAATTTACGTGTCATTATGATTACGGTTTATTATGATTTAACTTTACAGTCAGAAAGAAGGTTTAACGGTTTACCTAACTGATTGGTAGGTCTTGATATTCGAGACTGATAATGACCCTAGTGTGATTGGAATTGGGTTAAAATACTCATATCGAGAGTGACAGGAAAAGGCCAAAGGGATGAATAACGGCGATCAAATTCAATTGTTAGGGCTCTCTGGTAGCTTGCGGCAAAAATCTTATAACACGGCGGTGTTGTCCGTGCTTAAGGTCATTGCGCCAGAGGGTATCCAAGTAACGATAGCGGATATCAGTCAACTGCCCTTATTTAACCCTGACTTAGACGAGTCGAATATTCCAGCGCTCGCTACCCTGAAAGCCAACATTGCTCAATCCCACGGGCTTGTGATCGCCAGCCCCGAATATGCCCATGGTATCAGCGGTCCGCTTAAGAATGCGCTTGATTGGCTGGTGGCTGGGGAGGAGTTTCCCTACAAGCCGGTAATGTTAATCAACACCTCACCCAGAGCACATCATGCTATGGACAGTTTAAAGGTGGTGCTTCGTACCATGTCTGCCACATTGGTGGATGGCGCGGAGGTAAATATACCCTTGTTGGGTACGAATTTAGACGCTGATGGCATTATCGAGCATGCCGTTTTCTCTGGGCAGTTAACTAAAGCACTGAATACCTTTGTTACGGATATTCAGACAGACATCAAGGAACACTATGAAAACCATTGAAGTGAATATTCAAGCTGACGATAAAGCGCGGCTGGTGGCTAAAATTAAAGACTATTTTGAATCGGAATTAGACCATGACATTGGCGGGTTTGAAGCTGAGTTTTTGATCGACTTCCTAGCTCAAGAAGTCGGGCCATACTTCTACAACCAAGGTTTATCCGATGCCCACACGCTGCTCAACGAAAAAGTGGAAGAGCTTGGCTATCAAATTCAGGAATTGGAAAAACCGTTGGCGTAAAAAGATGGGCGCTTGAAAAAACGCCCATGATTCTAAAAATACCCAGACAGCTACTTATTAGCCTTAGCCGCAAATTCCGAAAACGCTTTTAGCTGGCCGGCCAAAAATTCTTTGGTGCCATCGTCGGTGATTGTGCCGTTTTCGATCTTACTAAAGGCTTGTCCGACCATAGCTTCAGGTTTATTAAGCACATACGCATCAAAGAACACCAAAATTTGGCGCAGGTGATATTGCGCACGTGCACCGCCCACAGCGCCAGGGGATGCGGTTTGAATGACGACAGGTTTTTTCGCTAGCGGCTGTGGGTCTACACGTGATAACCAATCCAGCGCATTTTTCAAAACCCCAGGCACGGAGTAGTTGTACTCGGGGGTTACGATGATTAATCCATCTGACTCTCGGATGGCGTTGGCCATGTCCGTTACCGCTTGGGGGAAGCCCTCTTGCTCCTGCACATCTTGGTTGTAGTGGGGAAAGTCGCCAATCGAGCCCAGTGCTTTTACCTCAACATGCTCCGGCGCAAGGTTGGGTAGGGCGCGGGCTATCGCAGCGTTAACGGAGTCTTTTCTAAGACTGCCGACTAGGGTGACGAAGGTCTGTTTTTGCGTGCTCATAATCGAATCTCCTTATATCAGGTGGTGTCTCACGCGTATCTCTTAACAGTATTGACCAGTACTTTGACACTTTTGCTTATGGACGATTGTAGCGGTATTGGCAAAGATGATTTGTTGATACCCTGCGTAGGCTTTCCAGTACACTGAATCTAAATTTCACAGAGAATAACAATAATGCTGTCTGTGTCCCGAAGTAGCCTGATAAGTCCCAAAGCGCGAGTCATTTGGGCGGGCATTTGTACCTTGATACTCACCGTGGGTATTGCTCGTTTTGCCTATACGCCGATGCTGCCGGTCATGGTCGATAACGCTGGGCTTTCGCAGTTGGGCGGTGGCTGGCTTG
Organism: Neptunomonas sp. ABH4_499; assembly: GCF_056160565.1. Lineage (NCBI taxonomy): Bacteria > Pseudomonadati > Pseudomonadota > Gammaproteobacteria > Oceanospirillales > Oceanospirillaceae > Neptunomonas > Neptunomonas sp. ABH4_499. Next base: position 146,768 of record NZ_JBSWXK010000002.1, read on the forward strand.
CGACCTTTAACTACATTGGTTATTTGCTGGGGGCCTTATTGGCCGCAACGCTGACCTCCCTAAATACCAAGCACCATCTTTATCGAGGCTATTTATGGGTCGCCTTACTCACTACGTTTGCGATGGGGTTGACCGATAACCTTTATGTTTGGAGTGGACTGCGCTTTGTCTCTGGTTTTTCCAGTACCGCCGGCTTATTGTTGGCGTCTGGGTTGGTGATGAACTGGCTAATTGTGAACGGCCACAAACCCCTTTTAGGTGTTCATTTTATGGGTATGGGATTGGGGATTATCGCCTCGGGTGTGATCAGCTCCCTTATGCTCGATAGACTCAGTTGGGATCATCAATGGTGGGTGCTGGGTGTGGTCGGCTTTGTGTTTTTGATTCCCGCTTGGTGTTGGATGCCAGCTCCTGTAAAGGTGTCCAGCACCAATCAAAGATCAGCACCCGCGCCACCGGCGGCCCGATTTATGCGCTATCTCACGCTAAGCTACTTCTGTGCTGGGGTTGGCTATGTGATCAGCGCGACCTTCATTGTGGCCATATTGGAGGCCTCGCCTGCGCTCGATGGTTTTGATGGTTGGGTGTGGATCATCGTGGGTATTGCGGCCTTGCCATCCACCTTTGTATGGGATCGTATCGCGACACGATTCGGCGATATCAATGCCTTGATGATGGCGTATGTGATCCAGATTATCTCGTTTATGATCCCGCTGATCACAGACCATCTAGTTCTGCATCTAATAAGTGCTGCTCTCTTTGGTGGGACGTTTGTGGGCATCGTCAGCTTAACCTTATCGATGGTGGGGCGGTATTTTCCAGCTAATCCTGCTAAGGCAATGGCGCGCTTAACCATCAGTTATGGAGTGGGGCAGATCATAGCGCCTATGGTCGCGGGCTTTATCGCGGATAAAAACCGGGACCTACCTTGCCTCATTAATCATGGCGAGTGTGTTAATGATCATTGGTTTGGTGTTGCTTGCCATGATGAAAAGGGCGTAAGAGCCCTTGTTTTATTTAGCCCTCTCCGATGTTTGCTTGATCAACAACTCGCGCATGGTGCGGATAAATAACTCACGGCTGCGGCCACGGCGACAGATCATTGAAAAGGGCGCTTGGTAACCAAACTCGCTCGGTAGCAATGGGCGCAGTCGTCGCTCTTTAACGTACATCTGAGCGTAGTGTTCGGGTAGGTAACCGACATAGCGCCCAGATAGGATCAGCGTTAATTGCGCTTCCATGCTCTCTACTGTGGCGGTGCTGTGGCCAAAGCCGCGTTTTCGAAGGTCGGCTGCATTCCAATAACTGCGGGTAACTAAGCCATAACGGGTGATCTGATCCATCGGGATTTTTCGCTCGTTAAACAGCGGGTGTTGGTCGCTGCAATACAGCCAATGTTGCTCGCGATAGAGTTTTTCCTCGATCACATTGTTCACACTGGAGGGGAAGTTACCAATCGCCAAATCCAACTGATTATTCAGAATACCTTGCACTTGTTCGTGTGGGCTTCGTATTTGCAAATTGAGGTGAACAGCTGGGAAACGGTCGTTAAATTGCTGAATTACGCTCGAAAGCGATAATGAGTCATCCATGACAGTCGCATCCAAAACGGCGATGCGAAAGGTGCCGCCCACATCGCCTTTTAAGGCTTCGGCGTGGCGTTCTAGCTGATCGATCTCATCCATCAATTTGATCGCTTGGTGCAAAAACTGTTGGCCTTTTTCCGTCAGCATAAAGCCGGAGCGCCCACGCTGGCACAGCACAAAGCCTAAATGGCTTTCAAGCTCACTCATGTAATTACTGATGGCGGAAGTCGTTAGGTTCAGCTCCTGCTGCGCGCCAGAGTATCCCTGATGTTGAACCACTGCGATAAACACTTCCAACAGTCTGATATTTAAACGCTTTTCCGGCCGCATACTGCTTTTTCCTTATTTTTACTTCAGTAATTACTGAACTGATTATTTCGGATTTCCTATTTATTGGTCAATAACCCCGATTCTAGGATGGAGATATCACCGTTGCGCAAAACACCGCGCACTGCCATAAGGAATCACGTTTATGTCGAAAGAGCTGAACCAACCACAAAGCGGTAACGATATGCCTCGATTCGGTGGGCGGGCCACCATGATGCGCTTACCCTTTGCTGAAACGGCGGATGGGTTGGATGCCGCTTTTATCGGTATCCCGCTGGATGTTGGCACCTCGCAGCGCGCCGGTACTCGTTACGGGCCGCGTCAGATTCGGGCCGAGTCCGTTATGATCCGTCCCTATAATATGGCCACCGGTGCCGCGCCGTTTGAGTCCTTGATGGTGGCCGACATTGGCGATGTGCCGATCAACACCTACAGCTTGCTAAAGTCGGTCGATATCATCGAAGGCTATTACACCGAGCTTAACCAATACCCTGTTATCCCACTGACCCTGGGTGGGGATCACACGCTCACTTTGCCGATTCTTCGGGCGCTGACCAAAAAGCACGGCCCTGTGGCCTTGGTGCATGTGGATGCCCACACCGACACCAACGACACCATGTTTGGCGAGAAAATAGCCCACGGCACCACCTTTCGCCGTGCGGTGGAGGAAGGGCTGCTCGATTGCGATCACGTTTTCCAGATTGGCCAGCGTGCTCAAGGTTATTCAGCCCAAGATTTTAAATGGGGCACGGAACAAGGCTTCACACTGAAAACGGCCGAGCAGTGCTGGCACCAATCCCTTGCACCGTTAATGGAAGAGATACGCGCCGCGATAGGCGATCGCCCTGTGTATCTGTCGTTTGATATCGACGGCATTGACCCTGCATGGGCACCGGGGACTGGCACGCCGGAAGTCGGAGGCTTAACCTCGATTCAAGCGCTTGAAATTGTCCGTGGGTGTAAGGGACTAAACCTCGTCGGCTGCGATTTAGTTGAGGTATCACCACCGTACGATGTCAGCGGTAATACCTCCCAGTTAGCCGCGAATTTGCTGTACGAAATGCTCTGCGTGTTACCGGGTGTGGCGTATCACGACTAGGGAGGTCTCGCACGATGGAGCTGGCACTGTACCGAACCCTATGGGGCATGAACGAGCCGTTATCGGACTTGGTTGAATCGTTAAAAGATAATGGTTTTCAAGGGGTTGAAGGTCGTATCCCAGAAACCACTTTAGATCGAGAACGCTTATCCAAAACCTTATTAGAGAGCGATCTTAACTACATCGGCATACTCTTTACCGGTTCTGGCGTTGTGCCTAATCAGTCCGAATCGATCAAGGATCATATCGAGCGCTTTGAGCGGCGCTTAGATGATGCCCAAGAGCTACCCTACGAGCGCATCAATGTGTTGGCCGGGAATGATCGGTGGCCAATGGCGGACCAGTGCCGCTTCTTTGAAAAGCTACTCACCATAGCGGATCAAAAAGGCGTTGCCTGCTGTTTTGAAACCCATCGGGCTACCAGTCTGTACAGCCCTTGGCTGACGCTTGAGTTGATCGAGCATCTCCCTGAGCTTCGTTTTACCGCGGATATCAGTCACTGGGTGTTGGTGTGCGAGCGTTTATTAAATCAACCCCATGATGATCTAACCCCGTTTCTGGATCGGGTTGATCATATCCAAGCGCGCATCGGTACCGATCAAACCCCACAAGTCATCCATCCAGCCGCACCCGAAGTGACCCCGTGGAAGGAGTATTTTCAAAGCGTGTGGGCCTCCATTTGGGCGCGACATGCTTCAAAGGGGCGTGCCATCACCACGATGACAACCGAGTTTGGGGTGGATGGCTACTTAACCCATCAGCCTTTTACGCAAATGCCCATGGCAGACCTGCATGAGGTTAACGCTTGGATGGCAAAAGAATCCCGAAACCACTTTAACGCCTTTAAAACAGGTTTAGCGGCAAAAAACACAACGCAGGCATAAACGATAAACACGACAGGACAGCATCATGAGCGAGCAAGCACGAGCAGCCTTTACGCAGATCCCGGTGGTTGATATCTCGGGTTTATTCAGCGACGACGTCGCGAAACGCCAAGCAGTGGCGGATCAAATGGGCAAGGCGGCCCAAGAGGTTGGTTTCTTGTATGTGAAAGGCCATGGGGTGGATCCTAAGTTGATTCAGGGAGTGCGCGCCGCCGCTAAAGCTTTCTTTGCACTGCCACTTGAGCGTAAGATGGATTTCTACATTGGTGCATCCAAAAGTCATAAAGGGTTTGTTCCCGAAGGGGAAGAGATCTACGGCAGCGGAAAACCCGATAAAAAAGAAGCGTTTGATGTCGGGTTTCAAGCGCCTGATGATCACCCGTTAGTGCTGACTAAAACGCCCTTAATTGGTGCGAACGAGTGGCCCGACCTGCACGGTTTTAAAGCGGATGTGTTGGCGTATTACGAAGCGGTTTTCCAATTGGGCCGTACCTTGTTTGCTGGGTTTGCAAGAGCACTCGATTTACCCGAGACCTATTTTGAGTCGATGGTGACATGCCCACCATCGAAACTGCGACTGATTCATTACCCCTATGACGCTAACGCTGAGGATCGCCCCGGCATTGGCGCGCATACGGACTATGAATGCTTCACTCTGTTACTGGCCGATGAGCCAGGACTTGAGGTTATGAATGAAGCGGGGCAATGGATTGATGCCCCACCCATAAAAGACAACGACGAAGAAGCGTTTGTCATCAACATAGGGGATATGTTGGAAGTGCTCACAGCTGGCCGATTTATTGCTACCTCGCACAGGGTTAGAAAGGTCAGTCAAGAGCGTTACTCGTTTCCTCTCTTTTTTGCCTGCGACTACCACACATTGATTCGACCTTTGCCGGATTTCGAACAACCGGACTCCCACTACCAGGAGTTAAGCATCGGCGAGCATATGTACAGCCAAGCATTACAGACCTATCGGTATCTGCGAGAGAAAGTCGCCAAAGGCGAGGTGGAGCTGCCCAGTCGGGTAACCGCCACCAACACCTTTGGTCACCTCAAATCGCATCAACAATGACACCAGTGGACGATTAAGAACCCGTTAAAGGAGCTTTCCATGAAGATGAAAAAACACGTAATCACCGCAGGCTTAGTAACGTTAACCGCCTTTGGCACTCAGATGGCCAACGCCGCTGAAGGCTTGATCAATCAAGGGACATTAAGTGTGGGCATGGAAGTCAGCTACCCGCCGTTCGAATCCTACGAAGGGGATAAAGTGGTTGGCTTTGACCCAGAGTTGTCCTCGTTATTGGCGGCAAAACTCTCGGCTGAACCTAAGTTCAACGATACGAAATTCACCAGCCTTATTCTTGGGTTGGGTGCCAATAAATTTGATGCGGTGATCTCCGGTATGTACATCATCCCAGAGCGTCTCGAAAAAGCCGATGCAATCCCGTACGCACGTACGGGCGCAATGATCATGGTGCTAAAGGGCAGTGAAAAGCAGCCCAAAACCGAACAGGACTTATGTGGCATGAAGGTCGGTTTGCAGCAGGGTACAACTTGGGTCAAAGCACTGAATGAACTGTCCGAAAGTTACTGTAAAGCCGAAGGCAAAGAGTTGATCACCGTTCAGGAGTTCCCATCCGCGCCGGAAGTCTCCCAAGCCTTGATGTCGCGTAACGTAGAAGCACAGCTTGAAATTGCTGGTGCCGCAAAAATGTTTGCCGAACGCACCAAAGGCCGTATCGAGATCAGCTCCCCTGATTTGGTCTACCCACAAACACTGGGCATCTACGTGAAAAAGGGCAACACCGCGTTAAAAGAGAGCTTAGAAACGGCCATGGCTCAGATCAAAGCCGATGGCTCTTACCAAGCCTTAATCGATAAGTACGAACTGACACCGGTCATCGACTGATTCATATACGTTAAGGTTAAGGAGCCACTATGAGTTTAGATTGGGAATATTTTTTCTCGTTGTTCACCATGAGCGCCTTTTGGAAAGCGTGTGTCACGGTGGTCGTGTTAAGCACGCTTTCTTGGGGGATCGGTCTGGTTCTAGGCTTTGTTGTGGCTTCGGCCAAGATGTCGCCGTATCAGTGGCTCAACCTGCCGGCCAAAGTGTACGTTTGGTTTTTTCGAAGCGTACCTTTGCTGGTGGTGTTGGTGTTTGTTTACAACTTGCCGCAGTTATTCCCTGCAACCGGTGGCTTCTTAGGCGTCCCCTTTATTGCGGGGTTAGTCAGCATGGTGGTGACGGAAGCGGCCTACATGGCGGAGATCCACCGTGGTGGATTGCTCTCGGTAGCGAAAGGGCAGAAAGAGGCAGGTCATGCACTCAATCTTGGGTATTTTAATATCCAACGCTTGATTGTGATCCCTCAGGCCATTCGTATCTCGATGCCCACCCTGATCAACGAATACGTCACCATCATTAAATTAAGCTCGCTGGTTTCGGCGATTTCCCTCCCGGAGCTTCTGCAAACCGGGCAGCGTTTGTACGCGCAAAACTTTTTGGTGCTCGAAACGCTGTTGGCGGTCGCGGTTTACTACGTGTTGATCGTCACCGTGTTTGGCTCGGTGCTGCAATGGGTCGAGAAAAAGATGGATGTCCCCTCGCGTAAACCGCAAACCCTATCTGATGACGATACCGGAAGTTTGCGAGCACGCGCTAAAGCCTTGCCCAAACGCATCAGCGAGCAGTGCGCGGGGATGCCAAATGCCTTGGCGCTTCGTGGCATCGAAAAATCCTACGGTGATCATCATGTGCTTAAGGGGATTAACTTGGGCGTGAAAGAGGGTGAGGTGATCAGCATTATTGGCCCATCAGGTTCGGGTAAAACCACCTTGATCCGTACCATCAATCAGCTCGAATCGATTGATCAGGGCGAAATCGTGCTCTTTGGTCAGGATTACCTCAAAGCAGGTGAGCCACAGGGCAGTGATGCGGTAAAACAAGGTATGCAGCGCATTGGTATGGTGTTTCAAAGTTTTAATCTGTTCCCGCACATGACCGTGCTTGAGAACATTTTGCTGGCGCCCAAGGTTCATAAGCAGATCGAGAGCGATGCGGACAACAAAGCCCGCGCGTACTACTTGCTGGACCGAGTGGGTTTATTGGCCCATGCCGATAAATACCCGCATCAACTCTCGGGTGGTCAGCAGCAGCGGGTTGCGATTGCCCGTACTTTGGCGTTATCGCCCGACATTATCTTGTTTGATGAGCCAACCTCCGCGCTAGACCCAGAGATGGTGGGCGAGGTGCTCAAGGTGATTCAAGACCTTGCTAAAGAGGGCATGACGCTGATCATCGTCACCCACGAAATGGAGTTTGCGCTCAGTGTATCGGACCGAGTGATCATGATGGAGCATGGGGTTGTGCAGGTCGATGCGCCGCCTAATGAAATCTTAGATACCACTCATCAGCAAGAGGCGTATACCCGCATGCGTGTCTTCATGGGTAAAGAAGCGGAGGTCGGTGTATGACACAGAATAATAAGCATTTAGCCAGTGAAGCCGAACTGCGCGAGCAGCTCGCAGCGGCCTACCGATTGGCTGCGATGCTGGAGTGGGAAGATACCATCTACACCCACTTTTCGGTGCGTTTACCGGGGCGTGGTGAACCGCGCTTTTTGATCAATCCGTTTGGTTTAATGTTCGATGAGATCCGCGCAAGCGACCTGATCATTGTGGATATGAACGGCAAGGTGTTAGAAGGCTCAAGTGACTATAACCTAGCGGGGTTCACCATCCACAGTGCGGTTCATATGGCGCGCGAGGATGCGCACTGCGTGATGCATACGCACACCTTAGCGGGTATGTCGGTGGCGGCGTGTGAAGAAGGGCTCTTAAACCTGAATCAGATCTCGACGGAGTTTCACGGGCGTCTTGGTTATCACGAATACGAAGGGGTCGCATTTAATTTGGAGGAGCGTAGCCGCATTCAAACTTCGCTTTCGGACAACATCGCCTTGATCTTGCGCCATCATGGATTGCTGAGTGTAGGGGTGAGTATCCCCGATGCGTTTCAGGTGATGTATTACTTAAACAAAGCGTGTGAAATCCAGTTAGCATGCGCGCAAATGGGGGCACTGACGCCCATTAAAACCATCCCCAATGCATTGGCGGCTCACGTGTGTGATCAATTCAAAAGCGTCGAGCACGAGCGACATACCGTGTGGGATGCGTGGGTGCGTAAATTGGATCGTTTAACCACCGATTATAAGGGTTAAACATGCGGCCAACCGTTTTATTGGCGATTGATGATGCAGATCTGATAGCGCGCTTATCGGTCGAGTTCGATCAAATGCCCGAGATCGATTACTGTCATTACGATAGCCCCAACGCCGAGCACGCGATGATGGCCGCGTGTTGGTTTCCGGATCAGGATCTTTTAACGCGTTATCCATCGATTAAAGGGTTACAGGCGATATCAGCGGGTACCGATCACTTGGGGAGTCTTTTAGATTCAGGCCTACCCATTGCTCGCATTGTTGACCCTGCGCAGAAACACGGCATGTTTGAGTATGTGCTTTGGGGTGTGTTGACCTACCAGCGCGATTTTGATCGGGCCGCAGCCCACCAGCATGAACAAACGTGGCATCTATACCCACAAACGCCAGCCGCCAGCCTTACCATTGGCGTTTTGGGGCTGGGCGAAATGGGAAGTTATGTAGTCGAACAGCTCGCCAAAATGGGATACCCAGTGCTTGGTTGGAATCGCTCTTCAAAACTCATCGAAGGCGTTACAACGTACCAAGGTTACGATCAAATTTATACCGTTACCTCCCAGTGCGATCTGCTGGTAAACCTTTTGCCACTGACACCGCAAACAGAAGGGATCTTGAACCAGGCTTTATTCGAGTCATTGCCACAAGGTGCAGCACTGATTAATGCCGGGCGGGGCGGTCACTTGGTGGAGGCCGATCTGATCCATGCGCTGCAACAAGGGTCTTTGCGTGGGGCGCTGTTGGATGTCTTTGATAAAGAGCCTCTAAACGAAAATCATCCGTTTTGGTGTACGCCCGGTATCATCGTAACTCCGCACATGGCGTCAGCGGCCTCGCCTAAGGTGATAGCGCAGCAAATCAGGGATAATTTGCTGCGCCTTACAAATGGGGAAGCACTGGCCAATCCGGCAAAACCGACATCCCGTTTATAAGGGATGCATTCAGGCCACAGCCACGGTACGATGAGAGTCAGCTGGTCGGTGATCGGGTGATCATCGACAGGATGTCAGCTTTTGTAAGGCACTCAAGGATTGAGTCGTCATGGATTCTGACATTTCTAAACGCATTGCCGTCACTCGCTACCTCATGGTGATCGGCATTGTGATTTTGCACTTGCCGCCCTATGTCGCCCTAAGCGATACCGATCATACCCTGATGGGGTTTATCAAGGCGTTTTTCTCTCATGGTGTGTTTCGCGCCACCGTGCCAATGTTAACCGTTATCTCCGGTTTTCTTTTGTTTCGCTCCCAGTTGGACCTTGCCTTTAATAAGCTCGTGCGTAAAAAGTCCAAGGCTTTGCTATTACCGTTAATCCTCTGGAACGTGCCGCTCGCCGTGGCCGTCTTTTTAGTGCAGAAATTTGGATTGTTAGGGCACAGTTTCTCGGTGACCCTGCACCCATTTGATGCGCGCAACTGGGTGGATGCGATTACAGGGCTTGATGGCTTACCCATCAATTACCCATTGAATTTTTTACGCGATTTATGGGTGATCTGCATGCTTGCCCCGATTATGGGCTGGTTTCTTCGCAGGTCGCCTTGGCTCGGCTTTGCACTGATCATCGCCATTTACGCTTATAACCTCGATGGGCGACTGGTACTGCGAAACTCCATGCTGATCAGCTTTTACTTGGGTGGTTTAGCGGCTGTATTGAATTGGAATCTAAAAGCGTTGGATCGCTGGGCGGTACCTGCGCTGCTTCTATTTTTGGGCTCTGCGGCGCTGATCGTACTGTTCCAGATCGAAAACCGAGAGTGGTTTAGATTGGTAGCACCGATTTTGATTTGGCCTGCCATCTCTCTGCTGGTGATGACCAAAGCGGGGGATTGGCTTGCTCGTCATTCCAGACACAGCTTTTTCACCTTTCTATGTCATGGCCCTTTGATTCTGATATTGTGGATTGTGTTCTCAAAAGCGTTTCCAAATGCGCCGTATGCCCTTTTTTGGTGGATGGCACCTTGGATTACGATTTGGATAGCGCAAGTGTTCAACGGGCGCTTACATCTGTATTTCCCTAAAATTGCCAATGTGCTGGTTGGGCAACGATAGCCCACATTGCACAACAGGTCGGCTTTGATATTAAGGAGTGGTATGAAAGTCTACGGTGATGCCCAATCGGGTAACTGCTATAAAATCCAATTGGTACTGGCCCTATTACAAACCCCTTACGAGTGGGTGGATGTCAATATCCTAGAAGGCGAGAGCCATACAGAGGCGTTTCTGAAAAAGAACCCCAACGGTAAAATTCCGGCCTTAGAACTTGATGATGGCCGCTGCTTAGCCGAGTCCAATGCGATCATTAACTACTTGGCCAAAGGCAGCTCTCTTTTACCAAAAGACCCTTTCACCTACGCCAAGGTGCAGCAGTGGCAGTTTTTTGAACAGTACAGCCATGAGCCCTACATTGCAGTCGCGCGCTTTATCGAAAAGTATCTAGGCCTGCCTGAGGATCGTAAAACTGAATACGAGTCGAAAAAAGCCGGTGGTTATAAAGCCTTGGATGTGATGGAGCAGCAGTTGGATAAAACGGACTTCCTGGTGGGGGATCAACCCACAACCGCCGATATCTCCTTATTTGCTTATACCCACGTAGCGCATGAGGGTGGGTTTGATCTGGCCGATTACCCAGCCATCAGTGCATGGATAGAGCGCGTTAAAGCCTTGCCGCACTTTCGTGCACTTGGGGAATAACCTGTTTGTGTAAATCCCTAAACGATGAAAAGCCCTCATAAGAGGGCTTTTTTGACGGAGTTTAGAATAGGGTATTCGTTTAGGTCGCTGACAAATCCGCTTCAGCTTGCGCCAGCATGTTGAACTCTTCTTCTGGTGTTTTGGCAACCAGAGTGTTCTTGCTGTGCAAGAAGAAGTAAGCCGCACCAATCACAAACAAGATAACGGTGTAGAAGAAGGCGCGTGGGTCGAAAGCGTACACACCGGTAAGTGCAACCAGCGACAACACCAAAGCAATACCCGACGTTACAACACCACCTGGTGTTTTGTAAGGGCGTGGCATGTCTGGGTTTTTAACGCGAAGCAGAATATGACTTAAGGACATCAACGCGTAAGATACGGTTGCACCGACCACGGCCATACCCAGCATTAAGTCGCCTTCACCCGTGAGTGACGCTAGGAAGCCTAAGATACCAGGGATGATCAGCGCACGTGCAGGTACTTTACGCTCGTTGGTAACGGATAAGCCCTTTGGCAGGTAACCTGCGCGAGACAGTGCGAATACCAATCGGCTGTAACCGTAAATGATCGAGAAGAAAGAAGCGATCAAGCCAGCCAGCGCCAATACGTTTACGGCGGTCGCCAGTGTTGGGTTACCCGCAACATTTAGCGCATCCACCAAAGGAACGGCACTTTGGCCCATCGCATTGGCACCGGCGGCACCGGCCAGTAAGAAGACCACCAAGACAGCGGTGAACAGTAGGAAAATCATCGCGCCAATGATGCCTTTAGGCACATCTTGCGCTGGGTTTTTCGCTTCTTCTGCAGCCAAAGGGACGCCTTCAACAGCCAAGAATAACCACATCGCAAATGGAAGGGCCGCCCAAACACCGTACCAGCCAAAAGGCATAAACTCAGTAGCGCCTGCAGCATCGCTGACCGGGATATCGAACAGGTTAGCTGTGTCGAAATCACCAATTAGCGCAACGCCCGTCCCTAGAATGGCAATGACGGCCAAGCCGCTGATGACCATCATCACTTTGAGCGCTTCACCTACACCCGCAAGGTGAATGCCGATAAAGACAAGGTAAAAGATGGCGTAAACAATGGGCCCATTAAAGCCCAGCAGCTCTTCCACCGCCGAGCCTATGAAAATCACAATGGCAGCGGGAGCTAACGCGTATTCGATTAAGACGGCAAGGCCCGTTAGATAACCACCGGTAGGCCCCATGGCTTGGCGAGCAAAGCTGTAGCCACCGCCGGCAGCAGGGATTGCAGCGGACATTTCAGCCAGCGACAGCACCAGGGTTAAATACATTAAGCCCATTAGGACGGCCGCGACCAAGAAGCCACCCCAGCCCGCTTCGGCGATACCAAAATTCCACCCGGCAAAATCACCAGAGATAACGTAAGATACACCCAAACCTGCCAATAAGATCCAGCCGGCGGTTCCTCGTTTAAGCTGGCGTTTTGCCAGGTATTCCTGATCTATCACATCAGACATAGCCTTACCTTCCTTCGATTATGATTCTGAGATTAGAAAGTTTTTGTTGTGTTGTTGTGGGTTATCGTGGTCCAGCACATCGTCGTCGGTACGATCTTTCAGAAGGACCCCAGAGAGTTTTTTAACGCGCGCCTCGTTCATTAAATAGAGGGCTTTACGGCACGCATCTTTATAGTTCAGCCCCGCTAAGCGAATGTTGGAGATGCAGTTGCGATACGCATCGGTGCATCCCACTTTAGGATTCCAAGTCAGGTACAAACCCATGCTGTCAGGGGAGCTCAGCCCCGGACGCTCGCCCACTAGAACAACGACGCAGCGGGCGTTTAAAAGCTGACCAATGTGATCACCAATCGCCACACGGCCCTGCTCTACAACGGTCAGTGGCGCAATCGACCACGGATGGTCACTGTCCTGTAAAGATGGGATCAACTCGCTCAGAAACGGCGTGATGTTCTCTTCAATGGCAAAGGCGGATAGGCCATCGACAATCGCGAAAGCCACATCAAATTCGGCTTCATGGCTCTGCTCAAAGGTTTTCAGTGTTTCTACCGATGCCTCGTTAAGCTTTCGACCAAAATCCGGGCGTTGTAGATACTCGGCACGGTTTTCAGCTTGGCTGTGAAGGGCAAATGGTTTCCCTTTTGGGCACCAGGCTTGCTGGGTTAATTGATCGATCAACTCGTGGGTATTAAGCGGGGTGTGCACCGCATCTTGAGCTTTCGCGTGGGCCAGTTGAAACTCCAAAAGGTGTTTGGTCGGTACGCTGATTCCGGCGCGGCCTAAGCCAATGCGGGCATCGGTAAAGGCACGCAGGCGATCCCAAGGGTTTTCAATGACCGGTTCGTCAATGGGGTGGGTTGGGAAGATCGTACGACTCATCAGTGACCTCCAATCAAACGAGACAGGGATTTACGAAACGAATCCGGGATTTGATGGTTAAGCGTGAACTGCTCATCTTGGAAGATGCTGACTTTCTTAAGCCATGCATCAAATTCCGGGGACGGTTTTAAACCCAGTACCTTCCGTGCGTAGAGGGCATCGTGAAACGAGGTGGTTTGGTAGTTGAGCATGATGTCATCCGAACCTGGAATGCCCATCACAAAGGTGCAACCAGCCGTACCCAGTAAGGTCAGTAGGTTGTCCATATCGTTTTGATCGGCATCGGCGTGGTTGGTGTAACAAACATCGCACCCCATGGGCAGGCCGAGTAACTTCGCGCAGAAGTGATCCTCTAACCCGGCGCGGATAATCTGTTTGCCATCGTATAGGTACTCCGGCCCAATAAACCCCACCACGGTGTTGACCAGCAGCGGGCTGAATTTTCGGGCAACGGCGTAGGCGCGGGCTTCGCAGGTTTGTTGGTCGACATCATGGTGGGCGTTGGCGGATAGCGAGCTGCCTTGGCCTGTTTCAAAATACATGACGTTTTGCCCAACGGTGCCACGATTCAACGAAAGGGCTGCCTCTTGTGCGGTCGCGAGTGTGTCTAGGTTAAAGCCAAAGCTGTCGTTGGTGGCTTGTGTCCCGCCAATGGATTGAAACACCAAATCCACTGGGGCGCCTTTTTCGATCGCTTCGATGGTGTTGGTGACGTGGCTGAGTACGCAGGACTGAGTCGGTATCTCATATTTTTGGATCACCTCATCCATCATTTTGATCAAACGACACGCTTGAGACACGTTATCTGTGGCAGGGTTGATCCCGATGACGGCATCGCCATTGGCATACAAGAGGCCGTCCAAGATGCTGGCCGCAATGCCCGTTAGGTCATCGGTCGGATGATTCGGTTGCAAGCGTGTGGAGAGGTGACCGGGTAAACCGATGGTGTTTCGAAACGCGGTTTTCACTTCACATTTTTTGGCCACTAAGATCAGATCTTGGTTACGCATGATTTTACTGACCGCAGCGGCCATCTCGGGCGTCACCCCAGAACGGATGGACTCAAGCATCGCAGGGGAGGCCAGGTCGCTTAATAACCAATCACGAAAGCCGCCGACGGTTAAGTGGGCAATCGGGGCAAATGCTGTTGCATCGTGATCATCAATGATGAGTCGAGTGATCTCGTCTTCTTCATAGGGGATCAGCAACTCTTCTAAAAATCGCTTTAGCGGTACATCGGCCAGAGTCATCTGTGCGATGGCGCGCTCTTCAGCACTGGCGGCTGCAACGCCAGAAAGGTAGTCCCCAGAGCGGGCCGGTGTCGCTTTGGCCATCAACTCTTTTAAACCGCTAAAGGTGAATGTCTTTTCTCCAACGGTGTGGCGATACGGTGTGCCAGAGGAAAAACGTGTCATGACGAAAGTACCTTGTTTTATAAAACGGGATGTCATCCATTTTTAAAAAAGAAAGCACTCATGGGTTATCAAATTTTGGCAAACCTTGTTAACTTACTTTAAAACAATAATTTGCATAGGTTTGTTGATAGTGCTTGTCTCTTTTTATCAGTACTTAAGTGCAAGTCTGTATGAGAAAAACGAATGACATGCACTTTTTTGGTGCGAAATTAAAAGGGTTTTATGCACAAATTTGATAAGGCGCGGTGTAAATCAATAAGTCCCCATCTCAAAACCAAGTACTATGAAGATGTTTTTACCGTTTGTGCGATTGTTCACTAAGGAGTTGATGTGAGTGTTCTGTCCGGCTTGTTAACCCACTTAAAAGCTGGTGGAGCTAAAGCCAAATCCGCCAGTGAAGTGCAGCGTCGGCCGCCCGATGTTGTTGGTGACTGCGGCGATTAGCGTGTGTGTCAGCGGCTTATTAGCGCTCGGTATGCGTTTAGGTTTGGATAACCCGTATTGAGTGCCTATTTCGTGCATGACATTTCTGGTGGCGCGCAACTACGCGTTGGCCGTGATGCTCATAACGCCGTTAACGGTGATCTTCGCCGAGGCCAATTCCACAACGCTTGCACCGATTGAGTTGGTAGCGATCCGTTTTGTTGATATTTGTTTAGGCAGTTTCATCGGCTTTGTAGGTGGCTGGTTGTTGCATCGTTCACGCTGATTGTCCGGTTTAGAAGATCGTCTTAAAAAAGGGAGATGACTAACTGAAAAAATGGCGCTTTTTGGGAAATTTTCGGCCGTTTCATTGTTCTAAATCATCGCTTGCCGATTCATTTATCTAGGGGCCTATTCCATCATGCAGTTCGAGCAACTGATTAAAAAAGACGCGTTGATTCTTTGGGCAACCATCGATCCTGTGGGAACTCTTGCGATTTTTGCCGCACTAACCCATCGGATGGACACAAAGCAGCGTTTTAAAACCGCACTGAAAGCAACCCTTTATGCAGGTGTTATTCTGATCGGAGCGGTTTTAATCGGCAAAGTATTATTGAGTGCAATGGGCATCCGTTTGGTGTTGCTCCAGGTTGCGGGCGGGATCATACTCTTCCTGTTTGCCCTTAAAATGATTTTTGGCAATGGGATTGAAGATGATCCATCTCAAACGGAAAACGGGCATGATATAGCGGTGTTTCCGTTAGCGGCAGGTTTTGTGATTAAAGTGATAGGGAACAACGGCGCGGCCATCCTGATTCGGGTAATGGGGATGATTTTAGCGGCGCTCTCTATTGAATTTGTGTTTGAGGGACTGAATCTTTTTGAGTTGATGAAGGTCCCGTCATAAAAATAACGTCGAAGGAATGTGTAGTCAGTCATGAAGTGGCTTGAGCTTAAAGTCCCGCCGGTCATTGTGCTTGCCGGTTGCGCAGTGTTGATGTGGATGGTCGATAGTTGCACAGCGGGGATTTACATTGACCGCGAAGCCAGAGTGATCCTTTGGGCGGTCTTTATGATGCTGGCGGTCACGTTTTGTTTATCGGGTGTGCTCAGTTTTCTGCGTAACAAGACAACGGCTAATCCCATTCGTCCACATAATACCAAGGTTCTAGTCACCGAAGGGGTGTATCGGGTATCCCGCAACCCTATGTATTTCGGCATGCTTTGCCTGCTGTTTGCGTGGTGGTTTTATCTCGCGAATCTCTGGTCTTTAGTCGGTTGCCTTTTGTTTGTGTTATACATGAACCGCTTTCAAATCCTGCCTGAAGAGCGCGCTTTAGAGCAGATGTTTGGCCAGTCTTTTCTGCAATATACTCAGGATGTGCGCCGCTGGATCTGATTGGTACTTGCCATTAAGGCCATAACGCGTTAAAAAAGCCCGATTATCTTAATGCCCGGTTTAGCTGGGCATTTTTATTGTTGTCACGTTAAGAGATCAGATTCGCAATGACCAACTTTGTTGAAACGCTTTACGACGGCTACGGCCAATCTTTCACCGTTGATGAAGTGCTGTTCGAGCAGCAAACGGACTCATGGCATTTAATCATCTTCCGTAACCGAGCATTCGGTACGGTGATGGCGCTGGATGGCATTGTTCAAACCACAGAGCGTGACGAGTTTGTGTATCACGAGATGCTGACTCACGTGCCTTTGTTTGCACACGGCGATGCAAAGCGTGTGTTGATCATCGGTGGTGGTGACGGCGGTATTCTTCGCGAAGTGTTAAAGCACCCAGAAGTGGAGCATGTGACTCAGGTCGAGATCGATCAAGCCGTTATTGATATGTGCAAAACGTATCTGCCAAAACACTCAGATGGTGCATTTGATGACCCGCGCGCAAACATTGTGATTGGCGATGGCATCGAGTACGTTTGCAACACGCAAGAGAAGTACGATGTGATTATTTCGGACTGCACAGACCCAGTTGGTCCAGGCGAAGTGTTGTTTAGCTCGCGTTTCTATGAAGGCTGCAAAAACTGCTTAAATGAAGGCGGTGTGTTTGTTGCTCAAAACGGTGTGGTCTTCATGCAGATTGAAGAGGTCGAAACCACTCGTCGTCGCTTAAGCCCTTACTTTGCTGATCAAAGCTTCTATTGTGCAGCAGTGCCGACTTACGTGTGCGGTAACATGACGTTGGCATGGGGCAGTGATAATACAGCGCTTCGTCAGCAGGATGAAGCGACGATTGAAGCACGCTTTAAAGCATCGTGTATGAAGACGCGTTACTACAACGCCAAAATGCACGTTGCTGCTTTCGCGTTGCCTCAGTACGTTGTAGATGCGTTAGATAACTTAAAATAATCGAGCTGCTTTAGGGCATCTCGGTTGGTGTTCAGGCCGTCTTTACAGGTGGCTGTTTGAATACCCCAAATACAGAAAAGCCGGTGATGAACACCGGCTTTGTTTTGTGCCTGATGAAAGCGAGTCTTTACGACTCGGCTTCACTTGTTTGCGCTTCGCGGTTCAGCTGACCACGTGGGTCATTTGGTGCGCGACGACGAGGACGGCGGCGAGGGCGCTCTTGCTGAGTTTCCTCTTCTGCTTTCGTCTCTACTTCGGCTTCAGCGGTCGCTTCTTGAGTCGCTTCAGCGTCCTGCTTGGCTGTTTCCTCTTTAGCGGCCACTTCCTTAGGAGCACTGGCAGGCGCTTCAACGCTTTGCTCAGCCACGGCTGCGGTCACGTCTGTGATCTCGGTCACGGTGACCTCTTCAGCCACTTTGACGTCGTCCGTCGCTTTAGGCTCGTTTTCGCTTTTTGCAGGTGCTGATTCTTCCGCTTTAGCAGTATCTTCGGCGTTAGACGCGACTTCGTCCTTGTTATCGGCCTTATCGCTCTTCTGCGATTTAGTCGACTTGCGAGGAGCGCGCTTACGCGTTGGCTTAGCGTCAGACTTCTCAGAGCTTGCGTCTTTGGCGTCAGTGCTCGCTTTTACCTCATCGTTAGAGGTGTTTGGCGCTTCCTGAGTGTCCGTTGTTGCCGATGCCTCAGTGCTTTCGACTTTCGCGGCTTCTACAGTCACGTCAGCGGCTTTTTCGACTAACGTTTCAGAGGCTGCAGCAACAACAGGAGCGGCTGCGTCAGCTGCGCTTGGTTCAGTTGCTTGAGGCTTGGTCTCTTCTGTGCGTTCTGCTGCATTTTCTACTGGATTGGTACGCTCGGCCGTGCGCTCTTGGTTACGACGCTTACGACCACGGTTACGGCTACGCGGAGCGTCGTCTTGATCGCCTTGATCATTCGATTTCGCTTGCGTGTTGCTGTTCTCGTTGTTGCCTTTAGCGTCTTGATCATCGTTCGTGCGGCGTGTACGACGACGGCGGCGCTTGTTGCGATCATCCGTGTTGTCATTGCCAGCGTTGTCTTGCTCTTGTTTCGCCTTGGCTGCTGCGCCTACGGCTTGTGGAGCTTCATCCGCCTTAACGGTGATCACTTCATCAGTGCGCTTATCGCGACGGCGCTCCAGGTTGTCTCGGCTGTTGGTACGGCGGGACTTACCACGTGAACGACGGTTGTCGGATTTGTTGTTGCGCTCTTGCTGAGACGTTTTCTTCGCTTTTGGCGCTTCTTGTGTCTCTTGCTCGGTCGCTTCAGGGTTCAGCAGGGTGCCAAGTGCCTTGAAAATGCGCGAGAACAAACCGCCGGTTGCCGCCGTTGCTTGCGGAGCAGGTACGCGTGTTGGCGCAGCGCTTTGTGCGGCTTCCGGAGCCGGGCGGCGAGGTGCTAGACCGCTAACTGCAGCTTGCTCACGTTTAACCGGTTGGGCAGCGCTTTCCAGTGTCTCTTCTTCATCCGTTTCTGGCTGCAGCTCGTAGCTCGCATCCTGAGTACTGGTAACCGTGTGATCATCACGCAAACGAACCACTTCGTAGTGCGGTGTATCCATGTTCGGGTTAGGAACAATCACCACGCGAACGTCGTGACGCAGCTCGATCTCATGAACGGCGCGGCGTTTTTCGTTTAACAAGAAGGTCGCAACGCTCACCGGTAAGATCGCTCGGATCTGAGATGTGCGGTCTTTAGCAGACTCTTCTTCGATCAGACGCATGATCGAAAGGGCTAGTGATTCGATGTCACGGATGGTGCCTTGGCCGTTACAGCGTGGGCATACAGAGCCGCGGCTTTCAGTCAATGATGGGCGTAGACGCTGGCGCGACATTTCCAAAAGGCCAAAGCGAGAGATGTGTCCCATCTGAACACGAGCGCGGTCCAGTTTGAGTGCCGAGTGCAGCTTCTCTTCGACGGCACGCTGGTTTTTGATCGGGGTCATATCGATAAAGTCGATAACGACCAAGCCGCCGATATCGCGTAAACGCAATTGGCGAGCAATCTCTTCAGCGGCTTCAAGGTTAGTGTGCAAAGCGGTTTCTTCAATATCACCACCACGTGTGGCACGTGCGGAGTTGATATCAATGGAAACCAAAGCTTCGGTTGGGTCGATCACAATCGAGCCGCCCGATGGCAATTTTACTTCGCGCTCAAACGCTGTTTCTATCTGAGTCTCGATCTGGAAGCGGTTAAACAGTGGTGTCGCTTCTTTGTAAAGCTTGATCTTAGGCTCGTAGTTCGGCATCACTTGTTGAACGAAGGCAAGGGCGTTTTCGTACACCTCTGGCTTATCGATCAGCACTTCGCCAATGTCATCACGCAGGTAATCACGAATGGCGCGGATCACTACGTTGCTCTCTTGATAGATCAAGAACGGAGCAGAGCGCTTTTCGCTTTCGGCGGTGATGGCTCCCCAAAGTTGAGCTAGGTAGTCTAAATCCCACTGCAGCTCTTCAGATGAGCGGCCAACACCTGCGGTGCGCACAATGATGCCCATTTTGTTCGGAACTTTAACGCCATCTAATGCCGCTTTCAGCTGTGCGCGTTCTTCGCCTTCGATACGACGGGAAATACCACCGGCACGAGCGTTGTTTGGCATCAATACCAAGTAACGGCCTGCAAGGCTGATAAAGGTTGTGAGTGCTGCGCCTTTATTGCCGCGCTCTTCTTTATCGACCTGTACGATAACTTCGGTGCCTTCTTTGACCAAATCTTTAATGTTTGGACGGCCACCGCGCTCAGGTTGTTTTACGAAGTACTCGCGCGCAATCTCTTTTAAAGGAAGGAAACCGTGACGCTCAGAACCGTAATCAACAAAAGCGGCTTCAAGGCTCGGTTCTACCCGAGTGATCTTGCCTTTGTAGATGTTGGCTTTTTTCTGTTCGCGGCTATCGGATTCAATGTCCAGATCGTAGAGGCGTTGACCGTCTACAAGGGCGACACGCAACTCTTCTGGTTGAGTTGCGTTGATTAACATACGTTTCATGAATGAAGGATCTCTCGTAAGAGAGTGCCTAACTGACTGATCGATCCGTCCGTAGTGGAATCGTTACACGGTTCCGTCATGCGATGTCGAACTATGATAGTTTCCGGCCAACCTCTGTAGATGACAGGGCTGCACCTGGTGCATTCATAATCAATCCATCAACGGTGTAGGAAATCGATAGCCAATGTTTTTCTTTTAAATGATTGTTACCGCGTAAGTGTTAGCGAACGCAGGTTCCAGGCTATGATGCGTCTACACCTCAAACTGAACCCGACAGGGGATCAGTGCAGGATGCACTCTCTGAATAAACAGTTTATTCGTTTGTAAATTTAGCGTCGTGTGGTTATTTCAAGGCAAAACAATCAGGCCTTTGCACGGACTAAACTCAATGTCACCGACGTTAACGCCGGGTAAAACAGATCGCTTTTTAAACAGCTGTTGAAGTTGCGCGGATCTACATCAACGCGCTAAATCGATTTCTTTTGGAAAAAGCTAGAGCCAACAGCGATTTGCGACGATACAATATAGCAGCTAACCCATACTGCATCAATCGAGAAGCTAATTCCTTAATGTCTGATTCAAAACCCAGTTCTAGCCCCGGCGTTCGTTTTATAGAGGTCGATGCCGACCAAGCCGGACAACGCATCGATAACTTTCTTAGAACCGCCCTAAAAGGCGTGCCTAAAAGTATGATTTATCGTGTTTTACGAAAAGGGGAAGTGCGGGTTAATAAAAAGCGCATTAAGCCTGATGGCCGCTTGGAAGCGGGTGATGTGGTGCGTATTCCACCGATTCGTGTAGCCGAGCGTGGCGAAGCCGCCCCGGTGGGTCAATCATTGATCGAGTTACTTGAAAGCTCGGTGCTGTATGAATCCGATGCATTGATGGTGATGAACAAACCATCGGGTCTTGCGGTTCATGGAGGCTCAGGTGTCAACCTTGGTCTGATTGAAGCGATCCGTCAGATGCGACCAGATGCACGGTTCCTGGAATTGGTGCACCGTTTAGACCGCGATACGTCCGGCTGCATCATGATTGCGAAAAAGCGCAGTATGTTGCGCTTTATGCATGAGAAGCTTCGTAACAACCAAGTCAACAAGATCTACAACGCGTTGGTGGTTGGTAAATGGGAAAACCGCGACAACCGGATTGATGTTCCTCTTAAAAAGAATGAACTTAAATCGGGTGAGCGTATCGTAAAAGCGCAAGCGGATGGCAAACCATCCATTACCTTGTACAAAGTGCTACGTCGATTTGGGCAATACGCTACGCTGGTTGAGGCGAAACCTGTTACAGGTCGCACACACCAAATTCGGGTTCATTGTCAGTTTACAGGACACCCCATCATCGGGGACGATAAATATTGCAGTGACGATGTGAATAAAGAGTTTAAAGAAATTGGCGTACGTCGCTTGTTTCTACATTCGGCTCGTTTGCAGGTTGGTTTGCCCGACGGCGAAGAGCTGAACATTACCGCCCCTCTTGAGCCTGCGCTCGAGGAGGCGATGAGCAACATTGTAAAACACATATCCTCATCAGGAATTCATGAATGATCAAAGATAATGCATACCGTTTTGCCGATAATCTCTGGATTCAGGGAGAGCAGCCAAGCGCTGATCTGATCGCAAAACAGTGTGAGATAGAAGAGACAGAAGCAGCCAAGTTGTTATCCGAGTGGCGTCAAACTCTGCCCGATCGCGTCTCGTTGCAAAAATCCCTGGTCTCGGTTCCCGATGTGCCAGATGTCCTGAACCTTGCATTCAGCCGCCTGTGGCAGCAAGCGATGGAAGAGGCTGCTCAGCGCGTCGGTCTTGAGCAGCGAAGCGCCGGTGCAACGCTTGAGGAAGCAAAACGCATGTCGGATCACACGGTTCATGAGATGCAGAACCGTCAGTTGAGTCTGGAAGGCAAAATTCGCGAGCAGAACGGCCGCATCGAAGAGATGCTGACCACGCAAAAATCGCTTGAAGCGGAAATCAACGTCCTTAAAAGTGCATTGGCCAGTGAAACCACCGCTCGTAAGCAAGAGGAGCAAGTGCGTTCTAACCTTGAGCATGATTTGGCGGTTCTGCGTAAAACGCACGATGACTCTAAGCGTACTTTTGATGTGCGCATTAAAGATGAGCAGCGCCGTGCGCAAGATCAGATCAGTAAATCCGATGCCGATACGCGCTACTACCGTTCGGCCTTAGAGAAGCTTCGTGACGAAGTCGGTAAGAAAGAATCCTCTTTAACCAAAGAGATTCACGACTTAAAAGCCGAAGTGGCTAAGCGTGATGTGAAAACCGAAACGATGAAGACCCAGCTCAAATCCCAAGAGGAAGAGCTAACGCAGCTTAAACAAGATGCTGTGCATCAGAGTCGTGAGCTGGCCCGCAGTAACTCGGCCTTGTTGGCAGAAGGCAATAAGGTGAAGCGTTTTGAGGACCGTGTCAAAGAGCTTGAAGCTGAAATCAAGCGCATCAACCAGAAAAACGTGAATACGACCACCGATTGGAGTCGTCGTGAAAACGCATTGCGTTCCCAGCTTAAAGAGCGCGACGAAGAGCTGATGCGGGTTCAATCTCGAGTCTCTGGTCTCGAGAAGCGGGTGATCACTCAAGATGAAGAGATCCGTCGTCTGAATTCTCGTCTTTAAGAATCAAAACTCGTCTTCTTATTCTTTACAGTTATATTCGTTCGATGTATTAATACCAAGGCTCGATGCTTTCATCGGGCCTTGGTACTTTAAAGGCATTCGGACAGATCTATGAAACTCCAACAACTCCGTTACATCTGGGAAGTGGCCCGTCACGACCTGAATGTATCGGCGACCGCCCAAAGCTTATACACCTCCCAGCCTGGCATCAGTAAACAGATTCGTCTTTTGGAAGACGAGTTGGGTGTTGAAGTGTTTGCCCGAAGTGGCAAGCATCTGACCCGCATTACCCCTGCTGGTGAAGCGATCTTAGATATTGCAGGTGAGATCCTTCAAAAAGTGGAAAGCATTAAGCAGGTGGCTCAGGAATTCAGTGATGAAAAGATGGGCAGCTTGGCGGTAGCAACGACCCACACCCAGGCACGTTATGCCTTGCCGGACACCATCACTAAATTCATTGGTAAATATCCTGATGTCTCTTTGCACATGCATCAAGGTACTCCGATGCAGATTTCGGAAATGGCGGCCGATGGTACGGTCGATTTCGCCATTGCGACAGAAGCGATGAACCACTTCTCGGATTTGATCATGATGCCGTGCTACAAGTGGAACCGCTCGGTTGTTGTGCCAAAAGATCACCCGCTCACTCAAGTCCCAAAACTGACGCTCGAAGAGATCGCCAAATACCCGATTGTCACTTATGTGTTTGGTTTTACGGGGCGCTCTAAATTGGATGATGCCTTTAAAGAGCGAGGCTTGGATCCGAAAGTGGTGTTCACGGCGGTGGATTCGGATGTCATCAAGGCTTATGTGCGCCTTAATCTTGGGGTGGGTATTGTGGCGACAATGGCGTACCAGCCAGAGGTCGACACGGACTTGGTTGCTCTGGATGCCAGCGACTTGTTTGAATCCAGCACCACCAAAATCGGTTTTAGAAAAGGTACTTTCCTACGCGGTTACATGTTCGATTTTATTCATCTATTTGCCCCGCACCTAACCCAAGATGTGGTTCGCCAAGTGCTGGAGTGCAATACCCGAGCCGAAGTAGATGAGTTCTTCGAGGGTTGGGAGTTGCCGGTTTACTAGTCGCAAAATTTGAATCAAGTGTCGTTAACAGGTAAATTGCCCCGCAAACTTAAGGGCGTTTAACGGCCGCTATTACGAGGAGAGATGTGTGGAACTGGCTTGTCTTGATCTTGAAGGTGTTTTGATCCCAGAAATTTGGATCGCATTTGCCGAAGAAACTGGCATTGAAGAGTTAAAAGCAACCACCCGTGATATTCCAGATTACGATGTGTTGATGAAGCAGCGTTTACGTATCCTTGATGAGCACGGTTTAACCCTGCCTCAAATTCATGACACCATCAGCCGTTTGTCTCCTTTGGAAGGTGCGCGCGAGTTTATCGACTGGCTGCGTGAGCGCTTCCAGGTGGTAATTTTATCCGATACGTTTTACGAGTTTGCCGAGCCTTTGATGCGCCAATTGGGTTTCCCGACCCTTTTGTGTCACAAGTTGGAAGTGGACGAGAGCGGCCGAATTACCGACTACACCTTGCGTCAGCGCGATCCTAAACGTCAATCGGTTCGTGCGTTCCAGTTGCTTAACTACCGTGTGGTGGCCACTGGTGATTCGTACAACGATACAACCATGTTGACTCAGGCCGAAGCGGGCATCTTGTTCCATGCGCCGGATAATGTGATTGCAGAGTTCCCGCAATTCCCTGCAGTGCATACCTACGAAGAGCTGAAAAAAGAGTTTATTAAGGCGAGTAATCGCAACTTAAGCCTCTAATCGCCTGTAAGCTTTTTGCTTTTTAAAGCCCTGTTCTTGCAGGGCTTTTTTCATGGTGCGGTTGTCGGGTTAGCCAAGCTGATGGGCTTTTCGGTATCGGCCTTGATAATCAAAGATGCGAGCGTGTACTTTCCAGAATCGTTTTTCTTCTAGGGCGACCACAAAGTCCGGTGCTTTTAAACGGGTTTCGAAGGCCATCAGTTGTTCTGCGTTATTGATCGCCGGTAAAAGCGTTCCGTCTTTTAAGCGTTTGCCAAACACGCGGTAAAACGATTCTTGGTGGCTGGTGTAATCCCAATTGAATTTCTCTTTGATGCTTTCACCGTCTTCATCGTGGTAGATCACGGTTAACGCGTTTTTCTGGCAATCAAAGCTCATCCCGGCGCAACGAAATACACGAGCATTCTTAAGCTCCAGAGCCTTTTTGAGTTGATCGTCTGGGTCAACTAAGACTTCTTGGCAGGCTTGGCAGCGCCGTGCGGCGATGTCGTTTTCCTCCCCGCAAAAACCACAGCTTTTGAATTGGAATCGAAACGTGCACTGATGTGATGGCGGGTTGCCTATCATCCCTTTGCAGCGCCGACCAAAGTGCTCGATCAAATCACCATCACTGTCGACTTTCCCCCAAAACGTGTTGGCAAACTCGCACTCTGGGCAGAAAACCTGAACAGGTACAGAGTCTGAATCGGGTTTTGGGTCGCCAACCTCTGGTTGATAAAGGTCGTAGCGATTGCCGGCATAATCAATGATTAAGCAATCTTCTTTGTTGGGTGCGGTTCGTAAGCCTCGGCCTATGATTTGCTGATATAAACTGACCGATTCGGTTGGGCGCAAAATAGCAATGCAATCGACGTGGGGCGCATCAAAACCTGTGGTTAGAACCGACACATTAACAAGGTAAGTTAGCTGCCGTTCTTTAAAGGCTTTTATGTAGCGGTCGCGATCACGATGATCAGTATCACCTGTAATAAGCACGGTACTGTCGGCGGGTAAGTAGCTGATGATCTCTTTGGCGTGCTCGACCGTGGCGGCAAATATCATCACGCCTTGGCGTTGGTGTTCGTCACAGAGGCTCATTAAGTGCTTAATGATGGCTTTAGTGACTCGCTTACACCCCTTTAGAAGGTCATTCATCGGCTTCTGTTCGAATTGACCGTCCGGTGTTGTCAGGCTGCTGAAATCATAGTGTTCAACGGCAGGGTCGAGCACTTTGGGTTCGGTTAAAAAGCCCTCTTTAATGAGGTAGCGAAGCGGCAGTTCATAGATGCATTTCTTAAATAATCGTTCGGCCTCACCACGTATTATGCCGCGATAATGTTCATGGTAGATCCAGCCAATCCCAAGACGGTAAGGGGTTGCGGTTAACCCCAAAATTTTCGTGGTTGGGTTAAGCGCTTTCAGGTGATTAAGCGTTGTTAAATATTGGCTGTTATCGTACAGCCCAATGCGATGGCACTCATCAATGATCACAATCGAGTAGGCTTCTGTGAGCTCATCTAAATGGCGTGACAAGGATTGAATGCTGGCAAAGGTAATTTGCTCCGATAGGTCGGCTTGCTTTAAACCGGCGGAATAGATACCAGCGCTTCGGCCAAGGGAGGTGAGTTTCTCGTGATTTTGTTCGACCAGTTCTTTTACATGGGTAAGTACCAAAACGCGTCCGCGAGCGATGCGCGCCAATTCGGCAATGACTAAACTCTTTCCGGCGCCAGTAGGTAACACAATGACAGCAGGATCGATTGAACCTCTGAAATGTTCGATGGTCTTTAGTACAGCTTCTTGTTGATAAGCTCTAAGTTTGTACATATGTGAATCACAGAAGCCTTGGCAAAGCACTCATTTAACAGCGCAGTGATGCGAATTGTTAACGAGTATGAGAGAATTGTTTTGCGAATACAAATCAATCAGTTACGCAGTCCTCTTAACGTGATAACTGAGCATGGATCGCTGAGTTCAGCTTAACATTTGCTGACTCTGAACAACTATTTTAAACATAGGGAATTCAAAATATGAATCTTAAGTCCATTCTTGTTGCCTCAATGATCTCTTCTTCTATCATCCTGACCGGTTGTGGTGATAACAGCGAAGCTGAAAAAGCCGCACAGGATGCTGCTAAATCAGCGTCAGAAGCAGCAGAATCAGCAGCTGATGCTGCAAAAGCCGAAGCAGAAGCGGCACAGGAAAAAGCAGAAGAAGCGGTAGAAGCAGCTCAGGAATCTGCAAGTGAAGCGGCCGACAGTGCAGCTGAAGGCGCTGCAGCGGCAGCTGAATCAGCGGAAAAGATGACCAACGACGCTGTTGATGCTACTCAGGAAACCGCTCAGGAAGTGGCTGATTCTGCAGCTGAAATGGCAGACGAAGCAGCTGAAAAGTTGGATGAAGCGGCTAAAGCCACTGAAGAAGCCGCTAGCGATGCAGCCGCACCAGCGTTGAATGCAGCAGGCGAAGCCGTACAAGAGGCTGATGAAGCGGTACAAAAAGCGCAAGAACAACTGTAATTATTGCGTTTACGCTCGCTCCTAACGGAATTTGAGCTATCTTACTATCGGCCGTTTACTCTTAGGAGGGCGGCCGATATTCGTTATACATCCTTTGTTTTCAATGATATCTGGAGTGTGAATGCGCCGAGGTGCTTTTCGTTCGTTTAAAAAGCCTTTGTCAGCCTTGCTTGTTACTTACGCCCTTTGGGGGTGTGCCGCGCCTGCGATGTCGCCCTCGCAACGAGGTTCTGTTCTGGATGTCGAGACTGAGTCACTTTTACCTA
Source organism: Neptunomonas sp. ABH4_499 (assembly GCF_056160565.1). Lineage (NCBI taxonomy): Bacteria > Pseudomonadati > Pseudomonadota > Gammaproteobacteria > Oceanospirillales > Oceanospirillaceae > Neptunomonas > Neptunomonas sp. ABH4_499. Next base: position 174,343 of record NZ_JBSWXK010000002.1, read on the forward strand.
AGGAGGTAAAGGAAACCTCGGGCCTTGCGCTGGTGGGCGGCAAGTTATGGACCATGAACGACAGTGGTGGTGCTCCGGCTTTGTATCAGTTTGATCAAAGTTATTCATTTGAAAAGCGGGTTAAGGTTCAAGGTATAAAAAACGTCGATTGGGAATCACTGGCCAATAATGATACTCATCTCTTTATCGCAGACTGCGGTAACAATAAGGGGAAGCGAAAGGCGTTGGATATTTACCGTGTGCCTTTAGTGAATCTGATCAAGGCGGATCATAAAGTCCATGTTAATGCGTTTCGTATCCACTTTAAATACGCCGATTACACACCGGAAAAGGCCGGTGGCGCGTATTCCACCAATTACGATTGTGAAGCCATTACCGTTATTGATGATCAGATCTGGCTCTTCTCTAAAAACTGGGGCGACCTTCAAACGCGCATCTACACTTTAGATCCCGATGTCAGTAAGCAAACGGTTCAACCACTGGATACTTGGCCGGTTGGCGGAATGATTACCGGTGCAGATTACGATCCTAAATCAGGACGCTTGGCCTTATTGGGTTATTCGAAAGTGAGTGCGTTTGGTTACTCGTTTATTTGGATTGTTCCAATAAACCAAGGTTTGCCGGACTGGAAGGGCGCTCGTTATCATCAACTCAACCGCTATGCACAGTGGGAAGGGATCGTCTGGGATACAGATGGCTCCTTGTTACTGACCTCGGAGAAAAGCGCACTCGGTGGTCCAGAGGTTGGGCGTGTTCATCTTAAAGATTGATTTATTACCCTTTGCTAACGCCTTTCCTCTATAATGGTGCGCTTTGCTGAATGCGGGCGCCTATTCAATCAAGTGTGTCCGTAAAATTACGTTTTTACCCAGTTACGGATGCGCCATGCTTCAGATTTATAATACGCTGACCCGTCAAAAAGCGCCTTTCAAGCCAATGCAGGAAGGGCAGATCAACATGTATGTGTGTGGTATCACGGTATACGATTTTTGCCACATAGGTCATGCACGTGTAATGGTCTGTTTTGATGTGATTACGCGTTATTTGCGCTCACGTGGCTGGAATGTGAACTATGTGCGAAACATCACTGATGTTGACGACAAAATCATTCGCCGCGCCAACGAAAACGGTGAGTCCGTTAACGATCTGACCAATCGTATGATCGCAGCCATGCATGAAGATGAAGATGCGCTTGCGGTACTGCGCCCAGATCAAGAACCACGTGCAACAGATCATATCCAAGAGATCATCGATCTGGTCTCTACATTAATCGAAAAAGATTTTGCCTATGCAGCGGATAATGGCGATGTTTACTACCGTGTCGAAAAGTTTGAAGGGTACGGCAAACTGACGCGTCAAAACATTGATGAGTTGCGCTCTGGTGCCCGCATCGAAGTGGGTGATGCAAAACAAAGCCCATTGGATTTTGTGCTTTGGAAAGCGGCGAAACCGGGTGAAGTCAGCTGGGAGTCCCCTTGGGGGCAGGGTCGCCCAGGTTGGCACATCGAGTGTTCGGCCATGTCGAAAAGCTGCCTTGGCGATACCTTTGATATCCACGGTGGTGGCCCAGATTTGCCATTCCCGCATCACGAGAACGAAATTGCTCAATCCGAAGCGGCCAATGGTTGTCAGTACGTTAACTACTGGATGCACGCAGGTCCTGTTCGCGTTAATAAAGAGAAGATGTCCAAGTCCTTGGGTAACTTCTTTACCATTCGTGATGTGTTGGCGAAGTACAATTCAGAGGTAGTGCGCTATTTCTTAGCCAGTGTTCATTACCGCAGTTACATCGATTACAGCGAAGAGTCCCTAAAAGAGGCGCAAAGTGCACTCGAGCGTTTTTACCAAGCGCTTGGCAGTGTTGAAGCGGTAGAAGGCGAGCTCGATAACGACTATGAAGCGCGCTTTATCGAGTCGATGGACGATGACTTTAATACGCCTAAAGCGTTTGCGGTGCTGTTTGAGTTGGTCAACGAGCTAAACAAAGCAGTGCGTGAGGGTGCAGCGAGTGCACCCGCGATGGCGTACCAGCTGAAGTCATTGGCCGGTGTTCTTGGTTTATTGCAGCAGGACCCGGATCAGTTCTTGAAGGGCGATGATAAAGAGGGTGAAATCTCATCCGAAGAGATCGAAGCCTACATTGAGCAGCGAAAAGCCGCACGCGCAAACAAAGATTTTGCGGAGTCGGACCGCATTCGCGACTTGCTGGCCGATCAAGGCGTCATAGTTAAGGACTCTCGCGAAGGCACCACTTGGTTCCGCGAAAAAGTCTAAGCGTATTTTAGATACAAAAAAACCGCTCACTGAGCGGTTTTTTTATAGCGTTGCTACATGACGGGGTTGGATTAGCTGTGGTTTTCCGCTGCTTCCAAGGTGTTTTCCATCAAGCAGGCTACGGTCATTGGGCCGACACCGCCAGGTACAGGGGTAATCCAAGCGGCGCGATCCGCAGCAGGGGCGTACTCTACATCGCCCACAAGGCGGCCATCGTCTAAACGGTTGATGCCCACATCAATAACAATCGCACCGTCTTTGATCCACTCGCCTTTAACAAGTTCTGGTTTACCAACACCCACGACCACAATGTCAGCACGGCCGACGTGCTCTTGCAGGCTGCGAGTAAAGCGGTGAGTGGTGGTTACGGTGCAACCCGCCAATAGTAGTTCGAGCGACATTGGGCGACCCACAATATTGGATGCGCCAACCACAACGGCTTCTTGACCTTTTAGGTTAATGCCAGTGGATTCCAATAGCTTCATGACGCCTTTTGGTGTGCAAGGGCGCAATACCGGTAAACGCTGCGCTAGGCGGCCTAGGTTAAAAGCGTGGAAGCCGTCTACGTCTTTCTCGGGCAGGATGCGTTCTAGGATTTCGTTGGCATCCAGGCCATCTGGAAGTGGCAGCTGAACCAGAATCCCATCCACATTGGCATCCTTATTAAGCTTATCCACTAGGGATAGCAGCTCATCTTGAGATGCAGTGGCAGGTAAGTCGTATGACTCAGAAACGATACCGACTTCTTTGCAGGCATTTTTCTTGTTTCGAACATACACGTGAGAAGCGGGATCATCTCCTACGATCACTACGGCCAAGCAAGGGGCGCGTTTTCCGTTTTTAAGGCGTTCTTGAATGCGTTCGGCAACGTTTTGACGGACATTGGCGGCAATTTGCTTACCGTCGATAATCTGGGCGGTCATAGTGTCTAGGGGGTTCCTACTGTCGTAACGGGAATCGAAAGATGGGGTATTTTCCCATTTTAGAGGCACATCGCCAAGTAAAAGAGGGCAATCGACACCGAATTGTCACAAGAAGCCTACTTAAGTGCTGGTTGATGCTGTGCGGGTAAATGGATGATTTTACATACCTATTTGTACGTAAGTTGTGTATGGGGATTGACGATGCCAATCCCCTCTATTAGGATACGCGCTCCATTTCGCACTCGTTGCATTTGGGGCTATAGCTCAGTTGGATAGAGCATCCGCCTTCTAAGCGGACGGTCGCGGGTTCGAATCCTGCTAGCCCCGCCATTTATACCGATTACTCCTGTTATTCCTAGCTTTCTACCTTATAAGTTCTCAAACGATTGGCATTACTCACCACGGTGATTGAGGACAACGCCATGGCCGCTGCCGCAATCATTGGGTTAAGCATCCAGCCTGTAACACCGTAAAGAATACCGGCCGCAACGGGGATGCTCAGCGTGTTGTACGCAAACGCGCCAAATAGGTTTTGTTTGATATTTCGAACAATGGCGGCGGATAGATCCATAGAGTCCGTAACGCTGCCCAATGAGCTTCTTAAAAGAGCGACATCGGCGCTTTCAATAGCAATATCCGTCCCTTGGCCCATGGCAAAGCCGACATCCGCTTGCGCAAGCGCCGGCGCATCATTAATCCCATCGCCGACAAAACCAACTTTATAGCCTTTATGTTGATAGTCTTTGACGATGGATGCTTTATCTTCCGGTTTTAGATTGGCTTTAATGTCTTCAATGCCGGCTTGCTGTCCGATCAGTTTGGCGGTGGCTTCTTGATCCCCGGTGAGCATAACCACGTGAACGCCCTTGTTTTTCAGAGCTTCAATGGCAGCTCGCGAATCTTGCTTGATAGGGTCTTCTACAACAAAGCCTGCAATGACGGAATGATTACTGGTTAACAGCAGGTAAGGGCGCTCTTCTTTCGTAAGTGCGCTTGGCAGTGCCTTATCGGTTGCAAACGCCAATGCCCACTCTGGTGTGCCCAGGTAGTAAAGTGTGCCATTAAGCTCGCCTTTAATGCCACTTGCCGTTATCGCTTCAAAATCGAAGATGGTGTCCAAAGCCTGTCCTTGTTCTTTGGCCGCATCGATAATGGCTTTTGCAATCGGATGTTCCGAGTGCTGCTCAAGCGAAGCCGCAAGTCGTAAAGCCTCGGTTTCAGGTTGATCTGTATGCACGGCGACCAGTGTTGGGTGACCTTCGGTAATGGTGCCTGTTTTATCAAGCAAGATGGCGCTCAGTTGATGTGCGTTTTCTAATGCTTGAGCGTTTTTGATTAAGATTCCGTAATCAGCGGCCTTCTCAATCCCGACCATAACGGACATGGGTGTCGCCAGTCCCAATGCACAAGGGCAGGCGATGATCAAAACCGCTACTGAGGTAACCAACATATAGCCCCAGGGCGGTGTCGGGCCGAACACCCACCAAATTGCTGCCGTTAATACACTAATGCCGATCACGCACGGGACAAACCACGCGGTCACTTGGTCAGCGAGCTTGGCAAGCTCAGGTTTTGAATTTTGGGCGGATCGGATCAATTTAATGATTCGCGCAATGGCTGAATCATCGCTCACATGGGTAGCGCTGATCAGAAGCGAACCGTTTTGATTAAGGGTGCCGCCGGTAACGGTGTCACCTTGGCGTTTTTCTACAGGGATGGCTTCACCGGTGATCATGGATTCATCAATGTACGTTGTGCCTTCTTTAATGACGCCATCAACGGGGATCTGCTGTCCTGGTTTGACGCGGATCAGGTCGCCTTCACGTACGCGTTCTAGCGGAATAAGCGTCGTGGTCTCACCGCGAGTCACCTCAGCCGTTTTGGGTTGAAGGTTCATGAGCTTCTCGATAGCGCCGGAGGAGCGCGAGCGGGATTTAAGCTCCAATACTTGGCCAAAGTTAACGAAGGCCAATATCATCACACAGGCCTCAAAATAGAGGTGTCGTGCGGCGCTTGGGAAAAACTCCGGTGTGATGACGACCAACATCGAGAAAACCCAAGCCGCGCCCGTTCCCAGTGCGATTAGGGTATCCATGCTGGAGGTGCCTGATTTTGCCGCACGCAAAGCGGCTAGGTAAAAATGCCCACCACCAAAAATCATCAAGGCCAATGTAAGTGCGCCAACGATACCCCAGCTGATTTGCAATGGGGTGGTTGATACACTCATCCAGTCGGTAAACAACCCAACACCCATCATCAGCATGCCAGCAATGAAGGTGGCCGCAGCCTGAGCACTGCGTTTTTTGATCAAGGCTTGGGCTTCGGCTTGCTGTTTTGCTCGATCTTCCGTTTCGCTGGTGGATGGCGTTGCGCCGTAACCTAGGTTTTCGAGCGTCTTGATCAGTTCTGTGGATGAGATCGTACCGTCAACAAAGAGCTTTCGTTGTGGGAAATTGATTTCGGCGTGATCAACATTAGGGGTTTCGGCTAACTTATTTACAATTTTGCGTACACAGCCTGCGCATGACACTTTATGTAACAAATAGGCCTGACTCATATGGACCTCTCGTGCAGCGTTGAAAGATGGAGAATAAATATGTGTTAATGGAGACTGTAAAGTTTCCAGTAACGGGAAGGTCAAGCGTCATGATGACAATTTCGGAGGCCGCAAAACGAGTCGGTCTCTCTGCTAAAACGATTCGCTATTATGAAGAGGAGGGGGTTATATCCCCGGCCATTCGTGCGAACAATGGGTACCGACAGTACAACGATCATCACATTGATCAGCTTCTTTTTATAAAGCATGCACGTGATTTGGGGTTCTCGCTGCAGGAGAGCCGATCGCTTTTGTCTTTATCCCTTAATTCGGATCGTGAAAACCACGAAGTGCGTGATCAGGCTAGGCAGCACATTTTAAAGCTGCGGCAAACCATCCAGGACTTGCAGCGTATCGAATCCCGATTAACTAAGGCTTTGGCTGCGTGCACGGATGAGCAGGGCGCTTGCCCGATATTGGATGTGATACAAAACAATCACATACCCGAACCTCACAGCTGATTAAAAAATAATCGTTCTACGTTATTGAAAAAAAACAGATTTTTTTTTGAAAACTTTGTTGACAGATTCTCAATAGGTGCATAGAATACGCCCCATCTTAACGACGGGTGCTTAGAAAGGCTTCTAAAAAACTAGAGGTTGTCATAAATTCCGAGTTAAGATTCGCAAGAGTTAATCTCTTCACAGGTAATGGTGGGCGTAGCTCAGTTGGTAGAGCTCCGGATTGTGATTCCGGCGGTCGTGGGTTCAAGCCCCATCGTCCACCCCATTCCTGATTCCACGCGGACGTGGTGAAATTGGTAGACACGCCAGATTTAGGTTCTGGTGCCGTAAGGTGTGAGAGTTCGAGTCTCTCCGTCCGCACCATGCTTCAAGCTAGAAGCAACAATCTAGAAAAACTCTCATTGTGGTGGGCGTAGCTCAGTTGGTAGAGCTCCGGATTGTGATTCCGGCGGTCGTGGGTTCAAGCCCCATCGTCCACCCCATTCTTCATATATACCTTTCAATAACTTACTTTCCCTATTTTACGACCTCTTTTGGCTTGAGTTGCCTCTGTTACTTGACTATTCCGGTTGAGTGGATGACAATTTCGCGCTTTGAAAAGCGGCTTGAACAAACTGTATCGCTCGTTGTCTTTAAAGGTGCTTAACCTCGTATGACAACCAGCCTTCATAAAACCGGTGCTTGGCAAGCTGGTAACTAGATAAACCGGTAAACGTATTTTGGTGAGGAATCCCATGCAAGTTTCTGTTGAAACGACTTCCGCTCTTGAGCGTCAGATGACTATTACTGTGCCTGCAGAGCGCATTGAGAACGATGTAGATTCACGTGTGCAGCAGACAGCACGCTCTGTGCGCCTGGATGGTTTTCGTCCTGGTAAAGCGCCATTGAAAGTGGTTAAAAAGCGTTACGGCGCGGGTATCCGTCAAGACGTAATCGGTGAAGTAGTTCAGCAAAGCTTCTACGAAGCGGTTCAGCAGGAAAACGTTATCCCTGCAGGCGGCCCAAAAATCGAATTCAAAAAGAACGAAGAAGGTGCGGATTTCGAATTCGTAGCGACGTTCGAAGTTTACCCAGAAATCGAACTGGCTGATTTCTCTTCTGTAGAAGTTGAAAAACAAACTTCTGAAGTTGCTGACGCTGATGTCGATAACATGATTGAGACACTGCGTAAGCAACAAGCTGGCTGGAATGTAGCTGAGCGTGCTGCTGAAGATGGCGACCGCGTTAAAATCGACTTCGAAGGTTTCGTAGATGGCGAAGCATTTGAAGGCGGTAAAGCAGAAGGTCACTCTTTGGTATTGGGTTCAAACACAATGATTCCTGGCTTTGAAGCTGGCATCATCGGTAAAGCGGCTGGTGAAGAGTTCGACTTGGTCGTAACCTTCCCAGAAGATTACCAAGCGGAAAACCTGAAAGGTAAAGAAGCGACGTTCAAAACTAAGGTGATCTCTGTTGAAGCGCCTGAACTGCCAGAGCTGAACGAAGCTTTCTTCGAAAAATTCGGTTTGGAAGCAAAAGACCTAGATACGTTCAAATCTGAAGTACGTACCAACATGGGTCGTGAGCTGAAAAACGCGCTGAAAATGAAGCTTAAAGAAGAAGTCTTCGGTAAGCTGATTGAAGTGAACGGTATCGAAGTACCTTCATCTTTGGTTGATCAAGAGATCGATCACATGCGTAAGCAAGCGGTACAACAGTTTGGTGGCGGTGCGGACATGGATCCTAACATGCTGCCTAAAGAGCTGTTCGAAGAGCAAGCTAAGCGTCGTGTAACGATCGGCCTTCTGGTTCAGGAAGTGATCAAAGCCAACGAGCTGAAAGCAGACGACGAGCGCGTTCAAGAGATGATCAAAGAGATGGCTTCTACTTACCAAGAGCCAGAGCAAGTGATCGAATATTACAACCAAAATCAGGAAATGATGAATCAAATCAAGAGCCTGGTTCTGGAAGATCAAGTAGTTGATCAGCTGCTGGGATCTGCTAAAGTCTCTGAAAAAGCCGTTGCTTACGAAGAAGCAATCAAGCCAGCTCAAAACGGCGCGGCATAAGTGTCTTGCGTCGTAACAAGACGCATTGACTGATTTAAAAACGACAGTTGGTGCGCCCACCTGTCGTTTTTTGTTATGGGTATTAAGGAGAATCAGATATGTCCAAGATCCATCAGGGTAGTGCTACCGAAATCCAGAATGCGGGCCTTGTCCCGATGGTGGTCGAGCAGTCAGCCCGCGGTGAACGCGCTTACGATATTTACTCGCGTTTGCTGAAAGAGCGTGTGATCTTTTTGGTGGGACAGGTTGAAGATCACATGGCGAATCTGATCGTCGCTCAGATGCTGTTTCTTGAAGCGGAAAACCCAGATAAAGACATCCACCTTTACATCAACTCACCTGGCGGTTCGGTTACAGCGGGCCTGGCTATTTACGACACCATGCAGTTTATTAAGCCAGACGTGAGCACCATGTGTATTGGCCAAGCGGCTAGCATGGGAGCATTCCTGTTGGCTGCGGGTGCACAAGGTAAGCGTTATGCACTGCCAAATGCGCGCGTTATGATCCACCAACCATTAGGCGGTTACCAAGGTCAGGCGACTGACATTGAGATCCACACCCGCGAGATTTTGTCGATCCGCGAAAAACTTAACCGTAAGTTGGCTGAGCACACTGGTCAGGACATCGAAACCATCGCTCGCGATACGGACCGTGACAACTTCATGGATCCAGAAGCGGCCGCAAATTATGGTTTGATTGACGCAGTACTGTCTAAGCGCGGCGTATAACGTGCTAATATAACAACAATGTTAGAGGTTGCTGGTTGAAAAACCGTACGGCAACCTCTATATAGAGTGTTACCGCTTTGCAATGAGGAAGTCGAATGAGCGACGATATCAACGATAAAGAAAATGAGAACGGCAAGCTGTTCTGTTCATTCTGCGGTAAGAATCAGGATGAAGTAAGAAAGCTGATCGCTGGTCCATCGGTCTTTATCTGTGATGAGTGTGTTGATCTGTGTAACGACATCATTCGAGAAGAGATTCAGGATGTTGAAGAACAGCAGTCACAAGATCGTCTGCCGATACCAGCTGAGATCAAAGATAAGCTGGATGAGTATGTAATTGGCCAGGATCGCGCCAAAAAAGTACTGGCAGTAGCCGTATACAACCATTACAAACGCCTGCGCTTTCAAAACACGGCAGGTGCTAAAGATAAAGATGTTGAGCTGGGTAAAAGTAACATCCTGCTGATCGGTCCTACCGGTAGTGGTAAAACTTTGCTGGCTCAAACACTGGCGCGCATGTTGAATGTGCCGTTCACGATTGCCGATGCCACGACGCTGACGGAAGCGGGTTACGTGGGTGAAGATGTTGAAAACATCATCCAAAAGCTGCTTCAAAAGTGCGATTACGATATTGATAAAGCACAGCGTGGCATCGTGTACATCGACGAGATCGATAAGATCTCACGTAAGTCGGATAACCCATCGATCACTCGCGATGTGTCCGGTGAAGGTGTTCAGCAAGCGTTGTTGAAACTGATTGAAGGTACGGTTGCCTCTGTACCGCCACAAGGTGGGCGTAAACACCCACAACAAGAATTTTTGCAGGTAGATACCTCAAACATTCTGTTTATCTGTGGTGGTGCGTTTGCAGGGCTTGATCAGATCATCAAGAGCCGTTCCGAGAAGAGTTCGATTGGTTTCAATGCAACGGTAAACAGTAAAGATGACAGCCGCTCTGCGGGTGACATTCTGCTGGATATCGAAGCGGAAGATCTGGTTAAGTTTGGTCTGATTCCTGAATTTGTCGGTCGTCTGCCAATGGTGGCTACGCTGGCAGAGCTTGATGAAGATGCCCTTGTTCAGATCCTGACTGAGCCTAAAAACAGTCTGACGCGTCAGTACAACAAGCTGTTCGAGCTTGAAGGTGCTGAAGTTGACTTCCGTGAGCAAGCGTTGCGCGCTGTAGCCCGTAAGGCGCTTGAGCGTAAAACGGGTGCCCGTGGCTTACGCTCCATCATGGAAGAAACGCTACTCGACATCATGTATCAATTGCCTTCAATGGAGCATGTTTCCAAAGTGGTCATTGATGAAGGTGTGATCGATGGCTCCTCCGAGCCAATTCTGATCTACGAGTCGGCGGACAAAGAGCAGAAAACAGCGGATCAATAATCGCTGTTCATTAAAAAAAGGCGCTTAGGCGCCTTTTTTGTGTTTAAAGAGGGGGTTACTCCTCTTGAAGGATCTCTTTCAGTTGCTTTAGGACTTTAGTCGGTAAGCGTTTGATGGTGATGGATTGGTTCTCTTCATCAAACTCAATCTCTTGGTTAGAGCCTGCTGGCCCAAAGGAGCGTTTGGCAAAATCAAAGCTCCAGTTATCCGCTTTTGTTTTACAGCGAACCAGAGAGGTCAATGTATGACGATGTGGCTGGAACTCATGGCTCACGCTGTAGCGTTCAGAGTTTGCGTATTTGCCAAAGGTGCCGGTCAGGGTTTCGGCTTGTTCTGGCGGAATGTACTGATCAAAGATTTGCTCAATTTCGGGCAATGAAGCGGCTTTCTTTTCAGAGCGTTGTTGGTTCATGTAGTTAACAACGTCGTCCACGACTTTTTCTTTGGTGTTACTTAAGCCATTCTCTTCACAAAATGCTTTAGCGGCTTTCACCAAGTCCCCCGTTGATTTCTTAGATGGGGTAGCTTTAGAGCAACCAAAGGTATCTGAGAAGTATTGGCTCACATCGCCTTTGTCTTTGGTACCGATTAAACTCACATAGCTGTCGCTTTCGTTTAAAAACTGCGTGATGTTAATTTTGGCGGCTTGGTGCAGTTTATCAAGGTCCACCTCATCCACTTGGGTTGGGTGCAATTCGTTGTCCAGCGATATGGTGGTGCGGTTACGCACTAATGCGACCAGCATGACATCGCAGCGATCTTCTCTGTGATGGCTGAAAATCAAGTAGCCACTTTGGCTGGATAGGCTTTTTTTAGCGTTCAGCTTCTCGATCAAGGTATTCATAGCGCAATCACACAGCGCTAGGAAACCGTCACCTGACGCCTCTTCATTGGCATACTGGCTAAAGGCTTTGGGAAAAGGGGATTCATGTTCTGGGTCGAAGGTGCCATGAATGAGCGTGGCGCGACGCGAGAGCGCGTTATTGAGCGCTTCGACCATATCCGTTGCCGCCGGTGAATCAGGTCGCATGAGCCCACCTCGATCGGTTGCGTAAACGTGTGCATCTTCATTTTCGGCCAGCTCTCGAATCACCAGTTGTTTTACATTCATTGTCGTTTCCGAACCCTCATAAAAAAGGGAATTGTAAGCAAATTTGGCGGTGCTGTCAGTGCGCGCTTTGTTTAGATTCAGCTGCAATACATCGCCAATATGCAGCATAATGCCAACAAAAATGATCACGGAGTGTATATGAAGTGGAGATCAGGGCGTCGCAGCCAAAACATTGAGGATCGCAGGCAAAGTGGTCAGCGTGGTACGGGGGCAACGCGTTTCTCGAAAGCGAAGAAGGGTGGTGGACTCGGCATCATTATCGTTGTAGCGGTTGTATGGCTGATGGGCGGTGATTTAAATTCGATTCTCAGTGTGTTGATGGGTGGGTGGAGGAATACAGTCTCCAAGCAGTGGTTCTGGTTACAGTGCTCCGGTACACAATACGGCGCTCGATGACGAGCGAGCTGACTTTGTGTCTGTGGTGCTGGCGGATACCGAAGATACCTGGGATCCGTTGTTTGAGCAGCAAGGGTGGCAATATCAAGAGCCATCATTGGTGATGTTCCGTCAGGCGGTGCAGTCAGCGTGCGGTGCTGCTCAGTCTGCGATGGGGCCATTTTACTGCCCATCCGATCAAAAGGTGTATATCGACTTGGGTTTCTACGATGATTTGAAAAATCAGTTTGGTGCGCCGGGTGATTTTGCACAAGCTTATGTCATCGCTCACGAGGTCGGCCATCATGTACAGCAACAGCTGGGTATACTTGATAAGGTGCACCAAGCTAAACGTTCGATGAGTCAAACAGATGCGAATGCTCTGCAGGTAAAAGTTGAGTTACAAGCGGATTGCTTTGCGGGCATTTGGGCGCACTATGCCGATAGTGAGCGTGCCTTAGTGGAGCAAGGAGACATCGAAGAGGCGATGAATGCCGCCAGTCAAATTGGTGATGATGCGATTCAAAAGCGCACTCGCGGCTATGTTGTGCCGGACTCCTTTACGCATGGCTCATCTAAGCAGCGTCAAACCTGGTTTAATCGGGGGTATACCACAGGCGATATAGCTAGGTGTAACACCTTTAACTGATTCAAAAAAAACCGGCGTTTGCCGGTTTTTCTTTATAGCTTAGGCGCGTTGGGCCATATTTGGGCCGCTTACTAATAACCTAAGGAGATCGCTACGGCAGATGATGCCGGCCACTTGATGTCCTTGGTTAACCACTGGTACGCAGCTGACTTTCTCTTCCATGAAAATGAGTGCGATATCCCTTACCAAGGTGTCCGGCGAAACGGCGATCAAAGAGCGGGTGAGCAAGTTTTCTACAAAACTGGTTGATTCCGCACCATGACGTAACAGCTGACCGTCAGTCACAACGCCAAGTGGGTGTCCGTTGATGTTTACAACAACGAGGTGGTCAATGTTCTCGTGATGCATGATCTGGAGTGCATTTTTTACAGTGTCGAACTGGCTAACAGTGATCACCGGTGACGTCATTACATGGATGGCGCTCAGTTTGCGGCGATCTTGCAGAGTATCGGTTTTGCGGCTGTTTTCTTCGTACATCCTAGATGAGAACGCGGGCGTACGAGCCGCCGTTGTGTTTCCTTGTGGGCGCGGGATGTAAGGCATAGCGGTGCTTTGGGCTTGGGAGTCTTGTGCGCCACGTTGCGCAGCCGCAGAAGACCCCTGGCTTTGGCCAGTCGGTGTTACCTCGTTGTTCGCGAACTTTGCATCAGAAGGGCTTCTAACTAAGTTCCCATTATCATAGATCAGTAACGCCATCGAATACTCCACATAAGTTCGATATATCGGCTATGCACCCATATTTGTTTAGCTAAAACTTATTCTAAGGACAGATGCGTTTGAATTAAATAGTTAATGATCTAATTTGCGAAATTGAAACGGGTGTTTAAATTAAGCGGAAAGCGCTTAATATTTAATACTTTGCAAATTGAAAACGTTTAAAAAAAGAAGTGTACTGATTTTCAACAGATGAGTGATCGTAATGAACATCTGTTTGATGCTCAGTAACGATCACTTATCGACTAGCAATAAAGGGTGTTACAGGAAGAGATGAGTGCGAGGACGCTTTACGCTTGACGGAAAACTGAACAGAAAGATCAGTACAAAAACAGCGGAAACCGCGACCAGCGCTTCTGCCATGGAGATTCCGAGCGGGAGTAGCGGTGTATAGCCGCATGACTCCAAGGGTTCGAAGACAGCAGGCCAGATCTGATGCAAAGGGATCCAATCCGGAAAACCACCTGTTAATGAGCAACTTCCATCAAGAAAGCCTTTCTCAACCCCCAGTGTTTGGTACGAACGTTCAAGCATTAGGCCGCTACCAAATAACCCGAGTAAATGGGCGATCATTCGGCTTGGGCGCCAGAGTGAACCAAACATACCGATCAGCGAGGCGATCATGATCAGAAGAATACAACCGCGAATCTGAACGCACAGAACGCAAGGGTAATACTCCAAAACATATTGGTAATAGAGTGCAGTCCCTTCCATGAGCGTGCAAATTAAAAAAATAACAACCCAGAAAAGCGGTGAGCGAGTCACTACGGGCTCCTTAGATTTTACTGCTGGTGATGAGTGTTTATCCAAAGTGCTATCACTTATATCAGAATTAGGATTGGATTTTCTAGTTACTTGTTGAATTTTTTGGTTTTTTTGCTAAGAAATTAAACTTTCCTAGCGTTCACGCAATAAAAAAGCCCGACATGTGCGGGCTTTGATGAAGATAAGGTCGGATTAGTTCCGGGTAGGAAGGACATCCTTAAGCTTTTCGCGCATCATTAATAGGCTTTCTTCGGTAGATGCCCAGTCAATACACGCGTCGGTGACAGAGACACCGTACTTTAACTCGCTAAGATCTTTAGGAATGGATTGGTTGCCCCACTCAAGGTGAGACTCAATCATCAAACCAACGATCGATTGGTTGCCTTCAACAATTTGGTTGGCTGCGTTTTGAGCCACCAAAGGTTGATGCTTAGGGTCTTTGAACGAGTTTGCATGACTGCAATCGATCATGATGTTAGGTTTAAGGCCGGCTTTATCCAGCGCTTTCTCGCAGATGGCTACACTGACTGAATCGTAGTTTGGTCGACCGTTGCCACCGCGCAGCACAACATGGCCATAATCATTGCCCTTGGTGCGAATGATCGATACTTGGCCTTCGGAGTTGATCCCCAAAAAGCTGTGTTGATGCTGAACAGACTTCATTGCATTAACGGCGACTTCAAGACCGCCATCGGTGCCGTTTTTAAAGCCAACAGCACAGGACAAACCGGAGGACATCTCGCGGTGGGTTTGCGACTCGGTGGTACGAGCGCCAATGGCCGACCAAGAGATCAAGTCTTGAATGTATTGAGGTGAAATCGGATCAAGTGCTTCGGTCGCCAAAGGCAGGCCCATTTCGGCCAGATCGATCAGCAGTTTACGAGCACGGAACAAGCCCTCTTCGATGTCGAAAGAGTCGTTCATGTGAGGGTCGTTGATCAGGCCTTTCCAACCCACAGTAGTACGCGGTTTCTCAAAATACACACGCATGACGATATAGATCGTGTCTTTCACTTGGTCGGCCAGCGCTTTTAGGCGCTTACCATATTCCAGCGCTGCATCCACATCGTGGATTGAACAAGGGCCTACGACAACAAACAGGCGCTTATCTTTGCGATCTAGAATATCGCGAACCACTTGACGGCCTTCCAGCACAGAGCGTGCTGCTGCATCGGAAATCGGCAGCTTAGCCTTAAGTGCGTCGGGGGTAACCAGTACCGACGCTGATTCGATATTTAAATCATCGACTCGATTATCTGACATTGTGTTTTCCTGAACGTACATGCATCGCTTTTGCGATAACAACTTATAATTAGAGGCCAATGTTTTATCACAAAGTGCCAGTAATGGTAAGGCTACTTAAGCGACCTAGCTCAAAAGAAGGCGCTAAGCATCCGGACAGGCCAGTGCGAATCCGTTAAAATGCGCCAAGCGTATATAAAACAACATTTAAGGAACCGCCAGACCCGCTTTTAGGTCAGACAGGTTTGTTTTGTCAGTAATGACACGCGTCATGTTTTAGAGTGCAAATACAAGATGATACAAGCGTTAAAGATCAATCCGTTGTTATGTTGGTTGCTGTGCAGCATATTGACCCTCTTTGGCTGGGTGCAGACAAGTTATGCCGCTGGGTTTTTCGAACAAGCCAACACCGATGGTCCGTTGCCTGTCGAGCAAGCGTTTGTGTTATCGCCTTCGGTGGTTAAAGAGGGTGTGATCTCGTTAGATTGGGTGATCCAGCCGGATTACTACTTATATCGCGACCGAATGGAGTTCGCGCTTCCACAAGGGGTAATTCTGGCCGATAACCAGCGAAGCGCAACCGAATTGAAATCCGATCCCTTATTTGGGGATGTTCACGTATTCCATGACAATGCCAATGTTGTTCTTACGTTTGGTGCAGAGGGTGATGCGCCTTTATTAGATCAAGTAGTTACCGTTACGTATCAAGGCTGTTGGGAGGGTGGGATTTGTTATCCCCCTGTAAAGCAGGAAGTAAGTATACCGGTTATTCCCACGTTAACGGGTATCGCAGCCTCCAACGCTTCACAAGAAGCCCCACAGTCTTCTGTATCTCCAGCTACTCCAACGACCTTCACAAGTGAACAAGATCAGTTTGCATCGCTATTAAATGGTCAGAAAACCAGCGTTATGCTGGGCTTGTTCTTTTTAGCGGGTCTGGCTTTGTCATTAACGCCGTGCGTTTTCCCGATGATTCCCATCCTTTCTGGCGTCATTGTCGGCCGTGGGGAAAAACTCTCAACGCAAAAAGCCTTTATGCTGTCTTTGGTCTACGTATTGGCGATGGCTTTCACTTACACCGTGGTTGGCGTCATCGCAGGCTTGTTTGGCGCGAATGTCCAAGTGGCGTTTCAAAACCCATGGGTGATTGGCTCGTTCAGCGCATTGTTTGTGCTATTGGCGTTATCGATGTTTGGATTTTACCAGCTTCAAATGCCCTCAGGCGTCCAAACCTGGTTGTCCAAAGGGTCCGATAAACGAAGTGGTCGTTACACCGGTGTGGCCGTCATGGGCGTGCTTTCGGCTCTGATCGTAGGGCCATGTATGGCGGCACCATTGGCGGGGGCTCTTATCTACATTGGCCAAAGTGGTGATCCTGTTATGGGTGGTTTGGCCTTGTTTAGTCTAAGTTTGGGTATGGGGCTGCCGTTACTGGTTGTCGGTACCTCCGCAGGGCGTTATCTACCGAAAGCCGGCGTTTGGATGGATTCGGTCAAGGCGGGGTTCGGTGTCGTACTCTTGCTGATGGCGGTATGGATGTTGGATCGCATTGTGCCGATTACCGTTACTATGCTCCTGTTGGCCGTTATCTTGATCATCTGCGCCATCTATCTAAAAGCGCTAGAGTCTTTACCGCATCCAGTGTCGGGCTGGCAGCGTTTTTGGAAAGGGATCGGGGTGTTGTCTCTTTTGTACGGCGCTGCGTTATTGGTCGGTGTTTTCTCGGGCAGTAAGAGTCTTACGCAGCCCTTACATATGATCGGCGGTGGTGAAGCCAAAGCGGTCGAGGTTGCGCCAGCGATTACGGTAACAACCCCTTCGCAACTTGCGACTACCTTGGCTGATCTAAAGCGCAATGGTACGCCGGCTATGCTCGACTTCTACGCGGATTGGTGTATCTCTTGCAAAGAGCTTGAGTGGGGGACGTTTCAGGCTGAAGCGGTCGTTCCTTGGTTTGATCAAGTACGATTGATTCGTGTGGATGTCACCGACAACAGTGAGGCCTCTAAACAATTGATCGATCAATATAAAATCTTTGGGCCACCGGCGTTATTTTTCTATAATGCGAGCGGCGAGCTCAGAGAGGATATGACCACCGTTGGTGTTATTTCTGAAGATGAGTTGATAAATCGTTTTAAAGCGCTATAACTAGAGGCGTGAGTTAAAAGATAAGCAAATCTCTATTTGCAAGACAAGAGAAGTGGCAGACGGATTTCGTCACTTAACCGTAAAATAAGGTTCACTCAGTTAGCTCGTCGTGTGAATCACCAGAAGTTCACCTTTGGTGTGAAGTCCATTAGGGATGATGGTAAATGAATATCCTGGTAGTCGACAGTGTTCACTTTGACCGTGAGCGTACCGTTCGGGCACTGAAAAATACGCAACACAGCCTCATTAAAGCGGACAGTAACGAGGATGCGCTAGAGCACCTCAAAAACTCCCCCGTGGATATGATCCTTATCGGCTGCCTGCACAAAGATTGTGCCGGGATGTCCCTTCTTTACGAAATTCGAATGCTCTCCGTTCAGATTCAGCTACCCATTATCATGCTGAGTCGCTCAGAAGATGAATCTCTGATCAGCACGGCACTGAAAGCGGGTGCTCAAGATTTTATCTTTAAGTCAGAAATATCCGAAAAGCGCTTGTGGTTGGCCTTGTTAAACGCGCGTACCCGCTATGAGTTGGAGCGCCAACAGGATTCGACCTTCAAAAAGCTAAAGTACCTTTCTGAAACCGATACGTTAACGGGTCTATCGAATCGCTATTATTTTGAATCTTCATTGTCGCGTTCTGTGGCAAATGCCGCACGTGGTCGGTATCGATTAGAACTGATGATGATCGACCTAGATGACTTTAAGGTGGTGAATGACACATACGGCCATGATGTCGGTGATGACTTTATTCGCCAAGTAACTCAGCGAATCCAATCTTGCTTGCGCGATGGTGAGATTTTGGCGCGATTAGGTGGGGATGAGTTTGGTTTGATACTCAACACCGAAAAGGGTAAACACAGCGCCGCCCGTGTTGCGACGCGGATTCTTGATCAGTTAGAGCAACCCATCGTGTTGTCCTGTAGGGTCAAAGAAAAGGTCAGTGCGAGTATCGGTATTTCGGTGTTCCCGGAAGATGCAACCACCCCCGATGTGTTGATCAAGCAAGCAGATGTGGCCATGTATCGCGCCAAACGCCAAGGGAAGCACAAATTCAGCTACTACCGCCCTGAGCAGCAGCAAAAGACGACAGCACGTGTCGAGATGGAAAATGCGCTTAAAAGCGCAATCGTGGATGATTCGCTACAGCTCTACTATCAACCGGTAATGCGTGCAGGCCACAAAGAGGTTTGGGGGGTAGAGGCGCTGATTCGTTGGAAGCGAAATAACGTGTTGATGCTGCCAGACACCTTTATTGAAGTGGCTGAAGAAACTCGTTTGATTCGCCCGATTGGTAATTGGGTGATTGCACGCGCCATTCAGACGCTGTCGCTTTGGCATAAAAATGAGTCTATGCCGCCGATCAAAATGGCGATCAATTTGTCAGCAAGGCAGCTAGAGGATATGCATTTGGTGGACTTCATCGAGTCTACCTTGTTAAAGCATGAGCTACCGGGCGAGTTGGTTGAGTTTGAAATCACAGAAACCATGTTGTTGGATCACTCCAGCCGGAACATTCGTCAGCTCGAAGCACTTAAGGCACTGGGCTGCACCATTGCTATTGATGATTTCGGAACCGGCTTTGCCTCGATCTCTCATCTAAGGCGTTTCCCGATCGATGTGGTCAAAATTGACCGAAGCCTGTTGCCGACAAGTCCGAAAGATACAAAAAACTATAGCCTCTGCGAGGGGATCTCCAACATGGTTCATTCGTTGGGGTTAAAAGCGGTTGCCGAAGGCATCGAAACAGAAGATCACCTTCGTAGTTGTGATGCTTTGGGTGTGGATCGCTTGCAAGGCTTTCGGTTCTCCGCACCTATGCCAGAGAAGCAGGTACCCGCTTTTGTGTGTGCGTCCGTTGCGAAAGCCGTTGGTACGCAATAGGCTATTTAGCGCTTAATGCAGGTTGGGGAAGTCCTTCGCGTATTTTGCGATCCACTCGCACGCGGCTTGTTCAGGTGGCATCTCGTTGCCACTCTTTTGACTCATCTCTTTGCGGTATTCTTCGATATGGCAGACCTGCTCGATCATGCGGACGGAGTAAGCCTCATCAAAATCATCAAACCCAATGCCAATTAAAAAATGTGCATTGGGTAAGGTTTCACACCAAATCACATGACCCACACTTGAAAAAGGTGGGTTGGTGACCGGAATGATGATCTCTACAAGATCCCCCGGCAGGAAGGATTTCTCCGACTCACACGCCAAGCCGCCATGACTGATGTTGTGGGTCACAACATGGCGAAAGGAGGTGGTAAAGGCGTCACTCCCGATAATTTGAATCGGGATGTGGGCAGGATGTCGAATGTACTGGCGAGCCATGCTTGCCTCCTCCCTGCAGAGCAGGATGGTCAGGTGGCGTTTTTCAACGTTGACAAGTGTGTGTGTCGGCTAATTTATTACTGCCTTTAATCATTAGAGCATAGATTTGCCCAGATTGTTTCATCTCACCGGCCATTTTTTCAGCATAATCGCCACGCCCAAAGAACAGATCTGCGCGAACCGGGCCTCGGATGGCGCCTCCGGTATCTTGGGCCAGGACGATACGTTGGTATGATTGCTGGTTAGGTAAGGTGGTCGAGATCCAGAGCGGCGTACCTAGTGGGATGACAGAGCGGTCGACCGCTACGCTGCGCTCTGGTGTGAGAGGTACATTCAACGAGCCGCGTGGGTTTTCCTCTTTAACATCGCGAAGGGTAAAGAACACATAGCTTCGGTTAAGATTTTTGAGCTGGTCTGCTTTGTCTGGATGGTCCGATAGCCACTGACGAATGCTCTGCAGTGAGACGGTCTCTGGTGCGAGTTCGCCGTTTTTGATCAACTCCCGGCCGATGGCGTAATAAGGCTCGCCGTTTTGATCGGCATAACCCACACCGGCCCATTGGCCGTTCTCAAGCAGAACGCGTCCAGAGCCTTGAATTTCCAGGAAAAACGCATCATCAGGGTTATCGACCCACATCAACTCGTGCCCTGCAAGCGGGCTTGGTGTTTGGCTAATGGCTTTGCGATCGTAATACCGAACCACTTTGTTGCCCACTAGACGGCCCCGAACGCGTTCACCTTTGAGTTCCGGAAAGCGGTCACCAAGATCAATGGTCAGCAGGTCGTTGGGTTTTTTATACAGTGGGTAGCGGTACCTAGCTGTTTTAGTAAAGCTGCCGTGCAGTGTAGGTTCGTAATAGCCGGTGATCAGCCCTTGTGTCTCGCCGTGCTTGCCAAGGACCTGGTATGGCGTGAAGTTTTGCTCAATTAATCGTGTGGTTTGTGACGCGCTTTGGCTACTTTGTAATGCGCTACAGAACGATTGCCAAGCCGCCTTTTGGTCGCTCGATTTGATCATGCGTTGGCATTGGGATTGAAAGGAGGCAATGGCTTCGTTAGCGCGCTGATCTGGCCAGCCAGGGAGGTCGCTCCAGCAGACTGAGTGGCTGATACCGGCTTTGCCCTCGGCAGGCGGTGTTGGTTTTTGAACACCGGTATCCGTCGAGCAGCCTGCTAAAACCGCAAACAGGCCTAGCGTACTGGCTTTGATCAAATGGCGGGTGGTGCGAGCGCGTCTGTATGGCATACATCTGTCCGTTAGTAATCAAGTTGGGGCGCTTTTTGCAAAGTGCTCTTCGTGTGTCCAAGGCGGCAAGGGTCGTTTAAAGCAATGCTGAGCGTTCAGCGTTTTAACTCCCTGATTTAGCGCCTTATTTTGTGAGCTGGCGAACCGCTTAGCAAGTGTCTTCTAAGAGTCTCTTAAGTGTGCTGGCAAAGTGTTTCCGATCTGAGTCGTAAAATCGGCAAAAGTTCGCCGTTCTTCTCTCTAACACGAGGTGATTTATGATCATTACGAACAGTCAACTTCAACAAAGCGCAACCGCGAAAAGTTCGACAACGATATCGATAGAGCAAAGCCAGACGAGTACCACGGTTCAGATTAAAGCCGGGAGCGGGACTCAGTTTCTATCTCAGTTGCAATCCGCAATAGGGATTGTCGATCAAACTGAGCAAACCAGTGAGGCGGAAGCGGCGATGGATCAGGCCGAGCAAATAAAGCAGCGTTTGTTTGCTGTATTGTATGCGGCGCTTGAGCAATACCGAAATGCCTTAGCAAATGAAGCGGCTGGTTGTGATTGCTCTTCGACGCAAAGCGCGGCCTCATCGGTGCCTGTGTCGACGCAAACGGTCGACGGTGGGGATTATTCACAAGGGCGCGTCCAACGCTCGGCGGCAACAAATTTGCTTGGCATGGTTCGCATCGAGCAAGTTGTCATGGAAACGCATCAGCAGATCGACATTGAAGATCAATTGGATTACACGGCCGCAGGTCAGGTGTTGACCAGTGATGGGCGCAGTATTGATTTTGATCTGTCTCTAATGATGAGTCAATACACATCGCTTGAGCAAAGTGAGCGCTACGAGCAAACCATTGTGTTCAAAGATCCATTGATTCTTAACTTGGACGGAGAGGGGGTAGATATCAGTGATCAGCGGTTTGAGTTTGATCTCGACCAAGATGCGCAAATGGATTGGATACCTCTGCTGGCCGAAGGGAATGGCTTTTTAGCAAGGGATATCAATCAAGATGGCATCATTAATGACGGTTCTGAGCTATTCGGCACGCTGAGCGGTGATGGCTTTGGGGATCTGGCCTTATTGGATGAGGATCAAAACGGGTTTATCGATGAAGCCGACTCGGCGTTTGATGACCTGGTGGTCTGGATTAAAACCGATGAACGTGATGTGACTTATTCGCTAGCCGAAGCAGGCATAGGTGCTATGTCGGTAGAGGGTATGTCGGGTGATTTTGCGATTCGCGATCAATGCGGTCAGGAGCAAGCCATGATCCGAGAAACGGGTGTGTACCTTAATGAATCGGGCGAGGTAGGCGTGCTGCAGCAAGTGGACTTTGCGACAGAAACCGGGCAAGACGATACAAGCAAGCTTGCCTGATAAGCCATTGACTATGGAGGTGATTCTGGCACTATGCCAGAAAACGAGTCAATGTAGAGAGTGAAGTCCATGCGATGGTTAAAACCACTGTGTTTTTCGATGATGTTTGTAAGCCCACTGGGTTTGGCCGATGAATCAGTGGACACATCTCAGATCGAATTAGCGACTCGAATCGGTGCGCAATGCTCCGGTTTTTATGATGGCTTGTTTGCGCTGATGCAAAATCTTGAAGGCAATAAGCAATCCATTATGCAAGATGAGCTCAAAACGGCGTTGCCGAACCTTGATAAACGGATGGTTTTTCGGGATTCGACGGCAAGCATTGTTCTGACGCGTCAGTTTATCGCACTGTTAAATAACGCGGTAAAGCCTGAAAAGCCTTTTACCTTAGAAGATTACCGCGAAGATTATGTACAGTTTCGACGGGAGTCGATGGCATGGTCGAAAGGTGAAGTCGAGATTCAGTTCTTTGCTGATATGCATAAGCAGTGTCAGCACGTGCAGTCCATATCGGAAAAAAATGGCAGTCTGACGGACGCGATGCTGGATAAAGCGGTTGAGAAGAGGGCGCACGCACTGGGCGTAACCCTCCATTAATCAAGGTTAAGCCTGCGCGCTTTGGTCGTATTCGCCGATTAGCGAGCGGATGCCGGTAATATCGGTCTCGCTTAAACGGTCAACCTCTAAAGCGGCATCGATGGATTGATCAAGGTGATCTCGAAAAGGCATTTGATGCTCTTCGTGATCTGCCATACTTAAGCTGACGTGCCCCAGTAAGTAACTGGCATAGAATCGGCGGTCATCATCGCCTTGGGTTTCTTGATCCAGTAACCATTGATACAGATGTTCGCCAGGTTGGCTCATTAAAGAAGCTCCAGTGACTTAAGTTGAATAGAGTAGGCTTTGCCGTCAGGTTCGATCTGTTTGAGCTGTACAATTTGATAATCGAGCTCTGGCGCAAACCAGATGAAGGTTTCGCGCTTAGAGTCCTCTCCACGATCCAGCTCAAGCTTTAGCGTGTTAAACGCACCCATCGGGGTTTCGATGGACTCTTTATCGATGACTCTGAAGGTGTACTCTTTAGATTTACCGCTTTCAGCGATGTGATAGACAAACGGTCCTTTTTCGCCATTCGCCAAGGCTAGACGCATTTGCAGCTGATAACTGAGTTTATCTTGGGTGTTCTGGGTCAGTGTAACCTTACGATCCTTTTGATCGGTCGCGGTCAGGTTGTCCCAATCAAACTCCAGATGGATCTTTTTACTTTTGCCAAGTACTTTACGTTTGTAGTCATAGCTGTGTGGCTTAACCATCAGGTCATCGACACTCAACGATGAGTTTTCTGTAATTGAGGCCACTATGGTTTCGGCACGGTTGGTCATCAGCCATGTGTGATCGCCCTGTTGGGTCAGTGTACGGGTAAGCTCACCTTTTAAGGCAACACCAAGATCAAACTCGGAAGCGTACACAGCTTTAAAGCTCTGTAAGGCTTGGTTTTGATCGGCGAAAGCGGTGTTGGCCAATGGTAGCGAAATAGCCAAAGCCGCGGCTTTAATCCAACGTGGTGTCAGCTGCATGCGATCTTCCTTATGTGTTAAGCGCTATACGCTACTTGGATACCCGAGCTTTGCAAAGGTTCGCCATCATACAGAATGCCAATCTCGGTCAGTGTGATGCGATCTTCACACATCAGCTCAACGGCCAATGGATAAGCGATGTGCTCTTGCTGGTGGACGCGTTGCTGAAGGGTGTCTTCCGTATCGCCTTCAAGAATGGGTACAGATGCCTGAACTAGCAGTGGACCGCCATCGAGCTCTTCAGTGACGAGGTGTACGGTGCAGCCATGCTCGGTGTCGCCTGCTTCCAAGGCACGCCTGTGCGTATGAAGGCCTTTGTATTTGGGCAATAAAGAAGGGTGAATGTTAAGCATACGCCCCTGGTAGTGCTGAACAAACCCAGGCGTCAGGATGCGCATGAAGCCCGCCAGTACGACGATGTCGGGTGTGTATTGATCAACCGTTTGCTGAAGGGCATGGTCAAACGCTTCGCGTGATTCAAACTCTTTATGGTTCAGTGTTTGTGTTTCAATGCCGGCATGAGCGGCGCGAACAAGGCCGTAAGCGTCGGCCTTGTTGCTGATGACACAAGCAATCGAGCCATTGATGCGCTTGTCATCAATGGCGTCCATAATGGCTTGTAAGTTTGAACCGCTGCCAGAAATAAGAACAACGATTTTTTTGGACATATTACAGGTCGCCAGAAAGCTCGACTTGCTCTTCGCCATCGTTGGCTTGGGCGATTTGGCCGATAACCCACGCGTCTTCGCCGCACTCTTTTAAGAGTGCCAACGCGTTTTCTTGCTCCGATTGAGGCACTGCGATCACCATACCAACACCACAGTTGAAGGTGCGGTACATCTCGCGGCTGTCTACGTTACCGGCCGATTGCAGCCACTGGAAAACACCAGGCAGAGTCCAGCTGTTAACATCGATAACCGCTTTAGCATCGGCTGGGAGTACACGAGGGATGTTCTCGAGCAAGCCGCCGCCAGTGATGTGCGACAAGGCATTTACCTGAGACTCTTTGATCAGTTTAAGCAGCGTTTTTACGTAGATGCGTGTTGGCTCAAGCAGGGCCTCTTTTAACGGACGGCCGTCGATGGCTTGTTCAAGATCAGCATTGCTGACTTCAATGATCTTACGGATCAATGAATAGCCGTTAGAGTGTGGGCCTGATGAACCCAGTGCGATCAGCGCATCACCGGTATTTACTTTGCTGCCATCGATAATCTCAGATTTTTCGACCACACCCACGCAGAAACCAGCAAGGTCATAATCGTCACCTTCGTACATGCCTGGCATTTCAGCGGTTTCACCGCCTACAAGCGCGGCACCTGCCAATTCGCAACCTTGACCAATGCCCGTTACTACGTCAGCCGCCATATCAACATTCAGGTGACCAGTTGCATAGTAATCAAGGAAGAATAGGGGCTCGGCACCGGCTACGATCAAGTCGTTAACACACATCGCCACCAAGTCGATACCAATGGTGTCGTGCTTGCCAATATCCATCGCTAAACGAAGTTTGGTTCCAACGCCATCCGTACCAGAAACCAATACCGGTTGCTTGTAGCCAGCCGGAATTTCACAAAGCGCGCCGAAACCGCCAAGACCGCCCATCACTTCCGGACGAGCTGTTTTCTTAGCGACGCCTTTGATGCGCTCAACCAGAGCATTACCTGCATCAATATCAACGCCAGCGTCTTTGTAACTTAGGGATTGTTTGTCAGAACCAGTAGACATGAATCAAACCTATTTTAGGATGTAATCGTTAAGAAAAAGAATCCCGCTATTTTAACAGGTTGGTCTGCATCGGGCTATTGTGTGTTACAGTTTCGATCGATGAAAAGTGGTTGTTTTTTAAAAAAAGAACCGCATTATTCGTCAGTCATAAAAATGGATGATCATACATGAGTACCATGGAACACCTTTTACGCACCCAGCGCTGGTTTATTTTAATTGTATTTGTGATTGCGGGCGTTCTGCTTTTTTTGCTTGGGCCTATCTTGTCGCCTTTTTTAGCCGGTGCTTTATTAGCCTATCTGTTTGACCCGTTGGCTGACCGTTTGGAGGAGTCGGGGTTGACTCGGACCGCCTCTGTTATCGTGGTGTTCGTTCTTCTAACCCTAATTCTGACGTTGTTATTACTGTTTTTGATTCCGAGTCTTTCTCAGCAGTTTCAATCGTTGGTGAGGCAGGTGCCACAGGTCGTGGGCTTGTTCGAGACTAAGATTTTTCCTGTCATTGAAGATTATTTAGGCACATCGATCAGCTTTGGCGAGGGTGAGTCGATTAAAAAATTGATTGCAGCGCACTGGGAGCAAACGGGCAGTGTGATGGCGCAAGTCGTAACCGGTGTTACCAAATCGGGTATGGCGGTGTTGGGCTGGCTTGCCAATGCGTTGTTGATACCGGTTGTGATGTTTTATTTGCTGCGTGACTGGGATGTCATGATGGCCAAAATTGCTCGCTTACTGCCACGCAACTTGGAGCCTAAGGTAACGGCTTGGGCGAAAGAGTGTGACGAAGTACTCGGGGCTTTTATAAAGGGACAGTTAATGGTTATGGTGATGCTGGGCGTCATCTATGCCTTTGGCCTATGGTTGATTGGTGTTGATTTGGCGCTCATCATCGGCCTTATCGCGGGTGTTGCCAGTATTGTTCCTTACTTAGGTACGATTGTCGGTATCGCCTCTGCTGCGATCGCAGCCTACGTTCAATTTAATGACCCTATGATTTTAGTGTACGTCGGTATCGTGTTTGGTATCGGTCAAATGCTTGAGGGCATGGTACTTACGCCTTTATTGGTCGGCGATAAGATTGGCTTGCACCCTGTTGCGGTTATTTTCGCGATTATGGCCGGCGGTCAACTGTTTGGTTTTGTAGGGGTGTTAATTGCACTACCCGTTGCAGCCGTTATTATGGTATTTTTGCGCCACCTTCATGATGGGTACAAAAACAGTTCGCTTTATGGCTCTGATTTGCGGCCTAAAAGTGCAAAGTGAGCAACCGGTCAACCAGGAAAAACAGATCGATGAACAGCGCTAAAGCGCCTCAGCAGATACCACTTGGCATCTCTCTCCGGGATGAAGCTCGATTTGAAAACTTTCAAGTCGGGCCAAACGGCCTGGTGTGTTCTCTATTGCGTCAAGCCAGCGAAGGGCAGGGCGAGCCGTTCATGTACATCTGGGGGCAAAGTGGCGTTGGTTGTTCTCACCTGTTGGAAGCCGCCTGCCATCATGCTGAGCCCCATAAACGCACGTCTGTGTATCTTCCCCTTAATGAATTAATGGTCATCTCCACGCCAGTCGTTTTAGAGGGGATGGAGCACCTTAATCTGGTCTGTATCGACAATGTTGAGGCCATTGCAGGCCATAAAGAGTGGGAAGAAGCTGTTTTTCATCTTTATAACCGCATCCGCCAAGAAGGCAATATGCTGATTGTGGCGGCTCAGGTGCCACCAAGGCAGTTAAACATCCAGTTGCCGGATCTTCTCTCGCGACTCAGCTGGGGTGGTGTATTCCAAGTACATGAGCTCCCTGATGATGATAAAGCGCCAGCATTGGCTTTGCATGCCAAGGTGCGTGGTTTTGATCTGAGTGATGAGGCGGCGCGTTATTTGGTGCATCATGCCAGTCGTAACATGAAAGATTTGTGTCGTATGCTAGAGCGCCTGGATCAGGCTTCCCTGACCGCTCAGCGCAAAGTCACCATCCCGTTCATCAAGCAAGAGATGGGCTGGTAGCCACTGACAATGTCTGGCTCTCTCTCTGAGTTCCCCGTTATTTTTGATTCACCGGCGTTTGTTGTTATCAATAAACCAGCCGGTGTGTCTGTGCACAAAGATCAAAGCGATCTTGGCTTAGTTACCCAGCTTGAGCAGCAGTTATCGACCTCCCTTTTTTTGGTTCACCGGCTGGATAAAGAAACCAGCGGTTTGCTTGTATTGGCGAAAACCTCTGAGGTGGCCACGCAGTTTGGTCGTCTTTTTGAATCAAAATTGATCGAGAAACACTACATTGCACTTTCTGATCAAAAGCCCAAAAAGAAACAGGGCTGGGTAAAAGGGGATTTGCTCAAAGCCAGACGCGGGGCTTGGAAACTCTCCAAAAGCCAAGAGAATCCGGCGATTACCTATTTTGAATCCTGCTCGGTTGTACCTGGTGTGCGTCTGTACGCTGTGAAGCCAAAAACGGGGAAAACGCATCAGATACGTGTGGCGCTTAAAAGCGTGGGTGCGCCGATCATGGGGGATCGATACTATGGCGGCAGTTCAGCGGATCGGCTCTATCTACACGCATGGCGCCTGAGCTTTACCCTTTTTGGTCAGTTCTTTGAGTTTGAAGCTTGGCCGCAGTCGGGTGATGGCTTTTGTTCGGCTTTAGAGCAGGATACGGTTAACACCTTTTTACGATCTACAATGAAACAGTGAGCGTTATGGCAGACGAAACAGCACGCAATTTTTTTGCACGTGACCCAGAAGAGCAGCAGGCCTTTTTAACCCAAACCTGGTGTAACCAGTGTATGGAGGCCGACCTTGGGATGAGTGACCCTAAGGAATACGAACTCAATGGGACCATTTTCATCGAAGGCAAATGCGTAAAGTGTAAGTCTCCTGTCTTTACCGAGTTGACGGACGACGACATCTAATTCTGGAGTACAGCATGTCTGATTTTGATTCGCGCTTTGGTGGTATCGAGCGTCTTTACGGTCAGTTGGGGATTGATACCTTCCGCCAAGCACACGTTGCTGTGATTGGTATTGGTGGTGTGGGTTCCTGGGTGGCTGAGGCCTTAGCGCGCTCAGGTATTGGGGAGGTCACCTTGATCGATCAAGATGATATCTGCATTACCAATGTAAATCGTCAAATTCATGCTGTGACTGAATCCGTTGGCCAGATGAAAACCGAAGTGATGGCCAGTCGAATGCATACGATTAACCCGGAATGTTTAGTGCATGAGGTTCCGGAATTTATCACCAAAGATAATGTGGCTGATCTCTTAGATGATTCCATTAGCTATGTTGTGGATGCGATTGATTCGGTAAAAGATAAAGCCGCGGTCATCGCGCATTGTCGTCGTCACAAAATCCCTGTCATCAGCGTTGGCGGGGCGGGTGGACAGTTGGATCCGACCCAAATTCGTGTTCAAGACCTATCAAAAACAATAAATGATCCATTAGCCGCTAAAGTTAGGTCCTTCCTCCGCCGACACTATGGTTACAGTAAAAGCGGTAAGAAGTTTGGCGTGGAGTGCGTTTTCTCGGAAGAGCAACTACGCTACCCACAAGCTGATGGATCTGTTTGCCACCAAAGACCGCAAGAAGAGGGCGCTACACGCTTGGATTGTGCGGGTGGTTTTGGGGCTTCGACGGCGGTTACAGCCACCTTTGGGATGTTTGCGGTATCTCGTGTGTTGAATAAATTGGTGCATCGGGCGCACCTAGAAACAGATCTATAAAAATTTTTTACCGTTAAAGGTGTATTAACTTTACCGGTCAAGTTGTGTTTTTGAATCGCAAGGGAGGTTGTATGCGGATCAGGGAAGGCCGGCCTTCATGGATTTGACACGATGGTGCATAGAACAAGCGATCATAACGAGCTTCACACTAAAAAATACGCATTAACGGATGCAGAAGGGCGCCTTCAGGCACACTATCGAATCAAGGATCTACCCTACCTACTTGAGCACCCAGATGCTCGGTTAGAAGAAGCTGAAGAAGGCTACATTGTATTCCACGAATCCGCTGGCAAGTTGATCGAAGCTTTATTGGGTAACATCGACCCTGCGCCATTGATCATTCGCTTTGGTGTAGGCGGAATTACAACCGAGCTACAAAGTCCGTTTGATATTTCCCCCAAGGGGCTAGAGTCTCTTTGGAAAAAAGAGCGACCTATCTGCCATTGGATTCGCCAGCAGCAGTTTGAAATCGAACATGTCTCTTCACTGGGTTTACGCTATGCCATAACCCATGCGGCCCTCAGTATTCGTGAAATTACGGGTATGACTCGCGAGCAAGCCATAGATGCTCAGTGCTACCATGCCTATTTGCGTCAGGTGTTTGTTCGGGCGTTTAATTTGTACGGCTTATATCCACTCAAGAAAGAGGAGTTGGGCCTTAAGGGTTTGGACCCGATTGCGCAGCTGGTGCAGTCAGAGCATGTGTCGCCGCTTCGTTGTAATGCGCATCAATTGGGTGCTTGGGTTCAGCAAGAGTTTGATCAATATCGACTCTCTTTCGAGTCGTATTCCGTCCTTCGGCATTTGCCTTCACGTTTGTCGCTAGTGGAGCAACTTAAGGAGCGGGATTGGCGCTCGTTATTGCAGGCAGAGCTTGCTACCAGTTGGATGAATGGCGAAAGCGGCCAGTTGCTTGAAGAGGTCCTTGAATCACTCAATAAATTGGCGAGAGACGCCCAGCGTCGTAAGGCTTAACTCAAGGCAGACAAAACCGGAGCTTGCTAGTATAATCGCCGCCTTTCTTAACAGCGTTACCGGAATCGATTATGGCAAGCTCGGTTGTTTGTGCACTTTATAAATTCGTTTCACTCCCGGATTTTGAAGCAAAGCGTGAACCTCTTTTAAACGTCATGCTAGAACATGGCATCAAGGGTACTCTTTTGTTAGCTCACGAGGGTATAAACGGAACCGTCTCGGGCTCTCGAGAGGGTATTGATGCGTTGTTGGCGTGGTTAGAAACTGACGAGCGCTTAGCACCAATCGAATACAAAGAGTCCTACCACGAAGTAGAGCCTTTCAAGCGCACTAAGGTGAAACTCAAAAAAGAGATTGTTACCTTAGGTGTAGAGGGTATCGACCCTAATAAAGTGGTCGGCACTTATGTAGAAGCCAAAGATTGGAACGATCTGATCAGTGATCCTGATGTCGTTTTGGTTGATACCCGTAACGATTATGAAGTTCAGGTCGGCACGTTTAAAGGTGCGGTCAACCCCGATACGGAGACGTTCCGCGAATTTCCGGAATACGTGGCTAAAAATCTAGATCCGTCTAAGGATAAGAAAGTGGCTATGTTCTGCACGGGCGGTATCCGCTGCGAGAAGTCTACGGCCTTTATGAAACAGCAAGGCTTTGATGAGGTTTACCACTTAAAAGGCGGCATCCTTAAGTACTTAGAAGAGGTCCCAGAAGAGCAATCTATGTGGGAGGGTGAGTGCTTTGTGTTTGATGATCGCGTCACGGTGGATCATCAGCTCAACAAAGGGCATTACGATTTGTGCAATGCGTGTCGCCTGCCGATCACCGAAGAGGACAAAGCCTCTGATCAGTTTGAGCAAGGTGTCAGCTGTCCGCACTGCTTTGGTAAACACACCGAAGAGCAGCTTGAGCGTTTCCGTCAGCGCGAGTATCAAATGCAACTGGCACGCGAGCGTGGCGAAGGGCATATCGGTTCGGACGCATTGCAAACAATGCAAGAGCGTCGCCAGCAAAAAGCGCAAGAACGCGAGCGTCAAAAGGCACTGAACGCCGCTAAAAGCGAGTCGTAATGCAGAGCTACACCCTGCTTGGTACCGCTGAAATCCCCATGGATCAAACGCAATGGGTGGCCTTTTGGTTATCAAAGGGGTTTCAGCATCGCGAAACGGAGTGGGGTGGGGTACTGCGTTTTGAGGCGCTCACGGTTGAGTATGAAACCGATTGGGAGCCTGTTAAAAACGACGTAAACGCCTTCTTGTTCAAAGGGCAGCTGGTCGATGATCTTAATTTGCCAGTGCTTTTTGTCGATTACATCCAATCGCTGGGTGGTCAGTTAAACCTCGATCTTTTCGGTGATGCGGTTCGTCTTGTGCGTCGTTTTGTTCTTTAGTTTAAGTTTTTCTCTTTTTGAGCGGCAGATCAGCATTTCTTATCTATACTTTTCCTAATTTTGGTTTTTTTAGTGGGCTTTTTCCGGTAAAACTTTACACTAGAAAAGCGATAATAATTTCAGGGATATGGATTTGGAGAATATTATGACCGGGCAAACTGAGCTATTTGGTAACCCCGCCCTGTTGAAAGCGATTGATCAAATCGTTTTTGTATTAAACGATGTGGGTGATGTGGCACAGGTTCACGCAGGTGAATCGGATTGGCTTAATGAAGAGCTGTTTATTGATCGATCATTTTGTAGCTTGTTTGACCCTATTGACGCTGAGAAGATCAAAGCCTTGATCGATCAGGCCGTAACCACCGATCGCGTCCCAACCTTAAGCTTGTCTATCAATCCAGATCACTGTATCGACTGGCGTGAAGCCGGTCTTGATCAGAATCGCAGCTTCAAATTCACGTTCGCATCCGATGATGCCGATAAGGTGTTGGTGTTAGCGCGTGATATTACCGATCAAAAGCTGATGTCACATAAGCTGTCTCAACAAGCGCAGCGTGATCCTTTAACCGGTGCTTTTAACCGCCGCTCGCTAATGACGGTTCTTCAGCACTCTGTCGCTCAGGCGCAGCGATACGATTGGTCTTGCTCAGTATTGATGATCGATATCGATCATTTCAGTGACTTTAACGACCGTGAAGGCTTGGATGCGGGGGACTTGCTACTGCAAAACTTTGTGACCGCTCTTCACGGATTTAAGCGTACAGCGGATTTCTTTGCCCGCTTTGCGGATGATCGCTTTGTGATGTTTTTACCTGAAACGAATCTAGAGCAAGGTATGATGGCCGCTGAGCGTGTGCGTGTCCTTGCGGACAATTTGGAAGTGCCAACGCCAACGGGTGTGCTGTCGTTCACAGTGAGTATCGGTGTTGCGTCCTTGATGAATGCAGAAGACACCCCAGAAACAATGCTTAAGCGAGCTCAAGAGAACTTGTTTGTCGCTAAGCAATCGGGCTCAAACCGTATTGAGGGTGAAACCAAATAATTACGCCGCGTTAATGGCTATAAAAACCGGTGACTGGGTCCCAGTCACCGGTTTTTTTATGGTTGAAAATTCGTTTTAGCCTTTGATATTACAGGCTTGGGTGGGCTTTCAGGCAATCAATCAGCGCTTGCATCTCTGCCTCGGTCCCGATACTGATTCTTAAAAAGTTATCAATCCCATCTCGTTTGAAGTGTCGCACGATGATGTTGTGTTCGCGCAGGTAAGTCATCAGCTCGCCGCCAGCAACCCCCTTATGCTCAGTGAAGAGGAAGTTGGTTTTAGAGGGCACCACCGAAAAGCCCAGCTGTGTTAATTGATCCACTGTCCATTCGCGTGTTGTGATGATCTGCTGAGTGGTTTTCTCAAAGTACGCTTGATCCTTGAATGCCTCGATGGCGGTCGCTTGAGCAATCATATCCAAAGGGTAAGAGTTAAAGCTGTTCTTTACGCGCTCAAGCCCTTCGATCAGCTCTGGGCTGCTTAAGGCAAAGCCGATGCGCATACCTGCTAAGGAGCGTGATTTGGACAGGGTCTGAATCACGAGCACATTGGGGTAGCGATTAATCAAGCTAACAGCCGATTCCGCACCAAAATCAACATACGCTTCATCAACCACCACAACCGTATCGGTGTTGTGTTTAAGTAGTTGCTCGATATCGCTTAAAGGCAGTGCTTTGCCTGTGGGCGCGTTGGGGTTGGCAAAAATAATCCCGCCGTTGATTTTTTTGTAATCACTGATAGCAATCGAAAAGT
Source organism: Neptunomonas sp. ABH4_499 (assembly GCF_056160565.1). Classification (NCBI taxonomy): domain Bacteria; kingdom Pseudomonadati; phylum Pseudomonadota; class Gammaproteobacteria; order Oceanospirillales; family Oceanospirillaceae; genus Neptunomonas; species Neptunomonas sp. ABH4_499. The sequence goes on from NZ_JBSWXK010000002.1 coordinate 207,886, forward strand.
CCGAGGTTAAAGAGATTAGTTCGTAATTGATATTGAATAGGTTGCAGTACACGTCATAGAAGCTGTACGTGATGTTTGGCATCAACAAAGGGTGTTCTTGACGGAAGAAGGCCATAAACGTATGCGCGAGCACTTCGTCAGAGCCGTTACCCACAAACACTTGGTCGGTCGTCAGATTATGGTAGTCCGCCAAGGTTTGTTTAAGCGCACTTGAGTCTGGGTCTGGGTATTTTCTAAAGTGGTCGCACGTAAAGTGACGCAATACATGTTCAACCCCAGGAGCCGGTGGGTATGGATTCTCATTGGTGTTTAGTTTAATGATGTCCGCAATTTTTGGCTGCTCCCCTGGGACGTAAGGGGTCAGTTCATTAACAGCCGGGCTCCAAAATTTGCTCATGTTGCTCTCTTAGTTTAAGTGCCTTGGAATAGGCATATGTCATAGGGCAAGGCTAACAAGGTGTTAGCCTGCAAAAGTATACTCGTAAATCACAAAGCAGGGTATGTAAAGCCATTAGGAATTAATGGCTTTCAGCAGGGCTTGAGTGTTTGATTCTAAGGCCTCAAGCCCTTTTGTGTGTGAATCAGCGTTACGGTAAGCATCCAGTAATACAGAGCCAACAATCACACCGTTAGTTAAAGAAGCGTAATGTTGGGCATCCTCTGCTGTTTTGATGCCAAACCCTGCTAAAAAAGGCGTTTTGGCGACTGATCGAACATCATCAAAATATCGCTGTTCTTGCTCTGCTAGGGCCACTTTGTCGCTGTTTCCGGTTACCCCGTCTCGTGTTACGCAATAAAGGACATCATGTGTGTTGTTGGCTAAGTGCTCCACTCGCTCGGCCTTCATCCCTGGTGTAATTAACCAGATTGGACGAATATTTTTGTTAGTTAGCGTGCCGATTAAGTGACTTTGCTCAATAGGCAGGTCTGGGATGATTAAATGCTCAACCGAGCCTTCCCACTGTTGAGCTATGGCGCTCAAATTTTGCTGGATCAGTGGGTTTAGGTAGGTCATGGCGATGATGGTTTGATTGGGAAACTCATCGGCAATGCTTTTCAAAGTCGATGCGTATGACTCAAACGAAACATCATGCTCAAGCGCAGTGTGACAGGCTTGTGTAATGCTTGGGCCGTCCGCAACCGGGTCTGAGAAGGGGTATTGGACCTCTAAGTAATCAATACCTTGATTCAGGAGCGTGCGGATCATGTCCAAACTCTTTTCGGTGGTTGGATAACCATAGACGCAGTGTGCCATGAGCTTTTTGGTATCGTGTATCGCGTTCATGAGGTGGTTCCTGGTCGATGAGCTTGGAAGTCATTTAAAAAATCGTAGAACGGTTGGTCATCTAAGGCGCTTGCGATGTTGAAAATGTCTTTGTCACCACGCCCAGAGAGGTTAATAACAATCGACGCGCTACTTGAACGCGTAGAGGCTTCGCGAAGCGCACCGGCGACGGCGTGGGATGATTCCAGTGCGGCAAGGATACCTTCGTTTTTGGCTAAGCTTTGGAATGCTTCGATCACTTCGCGATCGTTCGCGCTGATCATACGAACTCGATTCTCGTCTGCCAGTTGGGCCAAAATGGGAGATACGCCCACGTAGTCTAAACCTGCCGAAATAGAATGGGTTTTCTGTAGCTGGCCATTATTATCTTGCAAAAAACGAGTGGCATACCCTTGGGCAATGCCGAATTTTGCTTGGTCGGTGTTAAAGCGCTTGGCGTGCTCTCCTGGGTTGTCGCCTAGGCCGCCGGCCTCTACGCCGACCAGTTCGACATCATCATCAATGAACGGCAAGAAAGCGCCGCAGGCGTTACTGCCGCCACCGACACACGCATAGACAGCATCGGGTAGGCGTCCTATCTGCTCAAGGCTTTGCGCTTTTATCTCATCGCCAATCACGGACTGAAAGTAGGACACCATCTCGGGGAATGGTGCGCAGCCGCAACTGGTACCGATCAAATAGTGGGTTGTAGCATGGTTAGCGGCCCAGTCGCGCATCGCCTCATCGAGCGCGTCTTTAAGCGTAGCGCTGCCCGTTGTTACAGGGATGACGGTCGCGCCGAGCTGTTTCATCCAAAATACGTTGGGGTATTGGCGTTCTATATCGCGTGCTCCCATGTAGATGGTGCAATCAAGACCTAAACGTGCGCTGATCAGCGCGGTCGCGATGCCATGCTGCCCTGCACCTGTTTCGGCAATAACACGTTTTTTCCCCATAAACTGAGTTAATAGCGCCTGACCGATCACATTGTTCATCTTGTGAGCGCCGCTTTGGTTTAAATCTTCTCGTTTTAAGTAGATCTGAGCGCCGCCAAGTTGACTCGTTAGATTCTCACACAGTGTGAGTGGTGTAGGGCGACCAGAATAGTGTTTCCACTGCTGGTGAAGCTGTTTTTTAAACGATTCCGACTGTTTGGCTTGCTCGAAGGCTGTGAAAAGCTCCTGCTGACTGTTCAGGAGGATTTCAGGGATGAAGCTGCCACCATAAGGGCCGTAAAAGGTATCTTGCATGATCTACACCATTAATTTAACTATACCGTATAGTTAAATTAATGAATGAGTGGTGGATTTGTCAAGCCAGGAGTGGACAAATGACCAACTTAGGCTAGCTTGTAATCTGATGAACTCTGTTCAATAGATGGTGTCTATAAAAGCATACAAAATTTGTGTTATTCAGGTTTTGTATGGTTTGCTGAAGATAGTATGTATCTGTGGTTGTGCAATGGACGCGCATAAAAGAATAGGGAAGTTGTTAGGGCACAATCATTTATAGTCGAGGTTGACTTGGAGCAATTCAGCTTTTATCTGTCAGGGACTTCTGACACAGAAAAGGCGATGGTCGAAAAACAGTTATCTGTTATGGCTACTTTTCTGGATGCAAAATGGAATTTGATTAAATCGAGCGATGCTTCCGAAGTTGACCTTGAGTTAGTCCTTTCCACAAATTCGGAGCCGGTTTCTTCTCGATTACGCATCGAGCTATTAGAAGATCGCGAATTTGTTGATCCTGATTTTGTATTCGAGAAGCCGATTCGGGCCCTTAATTTGGTGTACATGCTAAACGAGTCTCGGTTGCGTTTAGGTGTGCTCAATAAACAGCAACGATTGTCCGTTTCACAAGAAATGGATCACTCACATGACGCAACAACTGCGCCTCAGGTTGCTGTTAATGCCGTGCACTGGCAATCCGCAGCTAAGTGGCTTGCCGAGATATCCGCTCTGGAGTGTGTATATCAGTGCAATGACGTCTATTTAGTTTCTTCGCCCTCGAAGAAATTGTTTAAAACAAATGCGTTAAGTAAAGACCAATTGATTCAGGTTTTATCCGAAACATCATTGGATGCTTGGAATAAATCCGATGCGTTGTCTATCCTTAATTCATGCTTGGATGTGTCAACCAGTAGTTTAATCTGGTCGGTGGCGCTTAAAGAAGCGGAGTATGCCAAAGAGCATTGGTTGGATAAAAATGCTTTATACCGTTTAAAACGTTGGCCTCAATTAGGTGTTTGGCCATCCACAGCAGAGATGTTTAAGTTATCTTCTTTGTACGGGCGTAAGTCGGCAAGCATTAAGACGGGTGTAATGGTGTCTGGCGCAGTAGACAGTGAAGTAGCGCTATTCCTACATGCATGTGATTCAGTAGGTCTCGGCGTAGAGATATCGGATCAGGAAGTTGATTCGGTCAAGAACCCACCTATTGATGCTTCACTGGCGGTACTTCAGGCGTTCAAGTCCAAATTAGGCATTTGAGTAGACCGATATGTTACTGAAAGTTGTTTTTGCAGGCCCAATGGGGGCAGGGAAGAGTACTGCTATCCAGGTGCTTAGCGAAATAGCCCCTGTTGTAACCGAGGCGAAAAACACCGAGCGCTTCAAGGTAGATAAGCCGACGACAACGGTCGGAATGGATTATGGCGAAATCAGCCTCGGCGACGTGGGCAAAGTTGCTCTTTTTGGCGTCCCCGGTCAAAAACGTTTTGATTTTATGTGGCCCATTTTGGTCAAGGGTGCCATGGGCGTTGTTTTGTTGTTGGATTGCACGCAAGAGAATTATTTAGAAGAGCTCGATGAGTTTATAGATACCTTCAGTCAGTGGGTAGATCCGAGCTGCTTCGTCATTGCTTTAAATCGCTCTACCGAAGAAGACCTTAATGCTTGTAATGTTTTGGTCGCTAACAAGGAGTTGGTGATGCCAGTTTTTATGGCTGATCCAAGAAGTACAGAAGATTTGACCGTGCTGCTGCATGTATTGATCTCCAATGCAGAGCTGCGATTTTTACTGGATTAAGTATGAGTGATAACACCTACCATCAGGCTGAAGCGATTGAAACAATATTAGCCGGCCGAGTGTCAGATAGTGAAGGCCTTGAGTTTATGTTGCTGGCTACCTCTGACGGATTTTTGATAGCAAGTTCAGGCGTAGAGAGGTCAGGTTCCGACCGCGAAGCCAGCCGTTTGGCAACTATGGCCGTCTCCTACAGTGGTCTTGCTCATAGTCTTGCAGCTGAAAGTGACATGGGCGAAGTGCTAGGAGCCTCGATCGAAACTGAGCAGGGCAAGATGCTGGCTAAGATGATTTTTTCTAAAGAGCAAGATTATGTGCTGTTGGCGTGTTTTGATAAGACGGTCAACGGTGGTATAGCGCATTGGACGGTTCAAAAGGCCTACGATGCAATTTTAAAGGCACTTAACCTCTAAGTGCTTAGCGTTTAACCCTGACAAGGATAAGGTACACTTCCATGAGTAAGATCGACGAGAGTTTGCAAGAGCTATTAACACTGGATGGCGCAATGTGTGCAGCTCTAGTGGACTATAACAGCGGTATGATGTTGGGTTCGGCCGGTTCCGGTTTGGATTTAGATGTTGCAGCGGGTGGTAACACAGAAGTAGTACGCGCAAAAATGAAAACCATGAAGATGTTGAACCTGAATTCTCACATCGAAGACATTCTGATCACGCTGTCCGATCAGATCCACTTAATTCGCCCATTGGCTTCTGACCGTGAGTTGTTCGTTTACTACGCCCTGAACGGCAGTGCGAACCTTGCACTGGCGCGTCGTAAACTGAAAATGGTCGAAGCTGAACTGAAAGTTTAATCGTAAGCTTCTTTTAAAAGGCGATCAGCGATAGTTCGATCGCCTTTTTTATTATCTTAAAACAGCGTACCCTTGCCAAAAAATGCATTAATTAAGGATTCTTGTGCCCAGTCGCGGTAGACCTTCAAAGAAAAGCCATATCATCGAGAGTGCCGGCCAACTGTTTTGTGAGTTAGGTTATCAAGGAACATCGATTGATTTGGTTGTGCAGCAGGCTGAGGTTTCTAAGCCGACCGTTTACAATAATTTCCCGTCTAAGTTGGTGCTGTACAAAGCATGGCAAACATCTGAGCTAACACGCTTGTTGCTCGAATTAGACCGTTGGTCACTGGAATGGTGTGACCTTCAGAATGTGCGTGACAAGAAAACGACCAGTCTTTATTGGCAATCCTTTTACGAACACCTTTTCAATGACAAAGCTTTTTTGGCGATCACACGCATCGTCAATGGCGAGCCGTACAAGCTGAATGAAGATATCCGTGCCCCTTATCAGTCGTTCCTTGAGGATGTTAGGCGGGGTGCAGAGCGACATCTAATGACGACTGGCGAGTTAAGTAGTGATCGCTCAGTAGTGGCTCAGTTGGCGTTTCAGAATTGCTTGTCGGTTCATTTGTTGGGTGTTAAGCCAGCTTTGGATGTAGACACAATGGTCAACTGTAAAGCTGATCAATAATCCATCTTCATCGCATCCCGCACTTCACGTGTCTCTTGTTCTAGCTGAGTCAATCTTCGCTCGGTGGATTCACTCTTGTCTGAATCTCTTTTGGCGTAACGAATCTGCTGATCCGCTCGATCGGTTTGTCCAGTCAATAGAAAGTACTCGATGCGAGTAAAGTGCACATTCATAGTCTGTCCAGCTTGACCATAGGCTTCCGACAGCAGGTACCAGTTATCGACATCGTTGGGTGATTTGCGGGTCAGAGCCTGCATCTCCCGGATCGCCTCTTGAGTTTTGCCACTATTGAAATAGGCCTTAGCAAGATATTTCATGACCGTGTAGGTATCTGGATAGTCATCGTCCAGCCGCTTGAGTAAGCTGATCGCGCTGTCGTATTGACGATTATCGATCAAGCCATCAGCCTTGCTGATCAGGACTGAGGGGTGGCGTTTCCAGCTGCTGGGTAAGCGATTAAATTGCGCTTCCGCAAGCTGTACTTGGCCATTGTTGTAGGCTGTGACCATGTAACCATACAGGTTTATCGGGGTGGGGGATTGTTCAACATTACGCTGATAGTTCTGTAGTAACGTGCGCTGGTTTTCCGTGTAATGGATGGCAATGCGTGTTTTGGTCAGTAAGAAATCGATAGAGTCTTGATCGGGTTTGCTTGGTGTTGGTAACTGAGATGATCGATTCAATGCATCGGCTATACGCGATTGAGAGACAGGGTGCGTCAGTAAAAATTCTGGTAAACGATTGGTATCAAAACGCTGGGATTGCATCAAACGAGAAAACATTCTTGGCATCGAGCTTGGATCAAACCCAGCGCTCACTAATGTTTGCATACCAAGGCGATCGGCTTCCTGCTCGTTTTGTCGAGAGAACGCCAAAGCGCTGGATTGCTGGGTGGCAATCGTACTCGATATCGCAGCCGCACCGGCCTCGCTGTCAGCGCTTGCGACCAAAATGCTTGCTAATAATTTTGCTAACGTAAAAGGGCGGCTGCGTCTGGCTTCTTCCAGTTGGGCTGCAAAGTGTCGCTGGCTTAAGTGCGCAAGTTCGTGCGCCAGTACCGATGCGAGTTCATCCTCATGCTCGGTACTTAACAATAAACCTGCGTGCACGCCGACAACGCCGCCTGGTACGGCAAAGGCATTCAGAGTCGCGTTATCCATGACGACAAGCTCAATCCGCTTATCCTGCATTTGGCTGTGTGATACCAAATTCCAGATTAAATCGTTAAGATAGCTGTACGTTAACGGGTCATCGTATAAACGCGCTCTGCCTCGAAGCGTTCGAACCCAGGCTTGGCCTAATTGGTGTTCTTTCTGTAACGAGATAATGCCCGATGTGCTATCACCCATCATGGGGAGAAAGTCATCTGCAAAGGCGATGGGTGCGACAGACAGGGTGCTGGCCAGTGCGACTTTAGTCAATATTTGGCAAGCCCATGCCTTCATGTTGTTATCCTTACTCTTTAAACGGCGTTGAGTGCGTGTCATGATCTTATCGCATTTAGATACTATTATCGTTAGTGCGCCTAACAAATTGTTTTTATTAAGGTGAACAATGCCAGAGATCACAATTGACCAGACATTAGACGCCTCAGGCTTGCCATGCCCTATGCCCTTGTTAAAAACCAAACAAGCGCTGCATAAACTGGACGAAGGCAAGGTGTTAAAAGTCATCGCAACGGATGCAGGTTCCATTCGTGACGTGATTACCTTTGTTGAGCATTCTGACCATACGCTCTTAGAGTCGTTCACTGAGAAAGAGCCCTACCAATACATCATTCGAAAAGGCACTAAGACCTAAGAATGATCGACCGATAAGAATTAGGAAAGTAACAGAGTATGAAAGCCATTATCGCTAAATGGATCGACCGGTATTTCTCAGATGAAGAGGCTTTGTTCCTTTTCATACTGGTGGCGCTGGCGTTATTAGTCATCGCTGTATTGGGTAAACCATTAGCACCCGTGTTTGCCGGTCTCATCATTGCCTTTTTAATGCAGGGTGGCGTTGATTGGTTAAAAACCAAAAATATTCCGCACTTAGGGGCGGTTGCCATCACCTTTACAGGGTTCATGGGTTTTGTGTTAACGCTTTTGTTAATCGTTATACCCTTGGCCTGGACTCAGTTATCAAGCCTGTTTGTTGACCTGCCTCGTATGGCGCAGCAGTTACAATCGCAGTTGTTGGTTTTGCCACAGACTTATCCTGACTGGTTTACCGAGGATCAAATCCGAAACATCATCGCGTTAGCCACTAAAGAACTCTCAACGGCAGGGCAGTGGATTCTGAGTTACTCGATCAGCTCGCTGGGCAATGTCGTAACCTTGCTGGTGTATTTGGTTCTAGTGCCGATCTTGGTCTTTTTCTTCCTAAAAGATGGGCGCTCCATCGCCTCTTGGTGGGCATCGTTTTTACCGAAAAAGCGTCAGATGTTGAACAACATCTGGAATGAAATGGATGATCAGATTGCGAATTACATCCGCGGCAAAATCATCGAAATCCTGATCGTTGGTGTTGTGACCTACATCACCTTTGCCTTTTTGGGTGTCAATTACGCAGCCTTGTTAGGGGTGATGGTAGGACTGTCGGTGCTTATTCCTTACATTGGTGCGGCCGTAGTGACCTTGCCAGTGGCCTTGATTGGTTTCTTCCAATGGGGATTGGAAAGTGAGTTCATGTACCTAATGATCGCTTATGCCATCATTCAGGCTCTGGATGGCAATGTGTTAGTGCCTTTGCTTTTCTCGGAAGCGGTCAACCTGCATCCGATTGCGATCATTGTATCGGTACTGGTGTTCGGAACCTTATGGGGCTTTTGGGGCGTGTTTTTTGCGATCCCGCTGGCTACCTTGGTTAAGGCCATTATGAATGCGTGGCCTGCGGCAAGGCCGGACGAGGACAGTGTTGAAATAGTCTCGTAATCAAAAAAAGGGATGCAATGTGGCATCCCTTTTTTATGCAGATCTGATCGGTTTACAGCGCTTTAACCGCTTCCAACACCTCAAGAACGTGGCCTTTAACTTTTACCTTACGCCACTCCTCTCGCAAGATGCCTTCTTTATCGATCAGGAAGGTGCTGCGTTCAATGCCCATGTATTCACGGCCATAATTCTTTTTCAATTTGATCACATCAAAGTGTTTGCACACTTCTTCTTCCGGGTCTGTGATCAATTCAAACGGAAACTCATGTTTGGTTTTGAAATTGGTGTGGGTGCGCAGACTGTCTTTACTGACGCCGAAGATCACCGTGTCATTGGCTTCAAAGTCGGCAATGTGGTCGCGAAAGTCTTGACCCTCTGTCGTGCAGCCTGGTGTGTTGTCCTTTGGGTAAAAATAGATCAAAACATTTTTACCTTTTAGTTCGGACAAGGTTACGGTTTGGTCGTTGGTGGCTTGTGCAGTGAAGTCAGCAACAGGTTGGCCAACAGTAATCTCGGACATATCAATAACACCTCAATGTGAAAAAAGGGCAATGGCTACTACGCCTTACCGAATTATTTCGTATAGAATATCGGGTTCTATACGATATCAAAACGGCGATTGGATGAGAAAAAAGTCATCCAACTGTGATTACGGAGAATAAAATGATTACCGGCAGCCTAGTTGCGCTTGTGACCCCAATGAAAGATAACGGTTATGTTGATTGGGACGCGCTGGATAAGATCGTGGACTTCCACTTGGATAACGGCACTAACTCCATTGTTGCTGTTGGTACGTCCGGTGAGTCAGCCACTCTCGATTGTGAAGAGCATTGTGCGGTAATCAAACACGTTGTAGACCGTGTTAAAGGTCGCCTACCGATCATCGCAGGTACTGGCGCGAACTCAACGCGTGAAGCGATTGAACTGACCCGCGAAGCTCAAAAAGTCGGTGCAGACGCATGTTTGTTGGTTACGCCTTACTACAACAAGCCAACCCAAGAAGGTTTGTTCCAGCATTTTAAGGCCATAGCTGAAGAGGTAGATATCCCGCAGATTCTGTACAACGTACCGGGTCGTACTGCGTGTGATATGCAAACTGAAACGGTTTTACGCTTGGCGGACATTCCAAACATCATTGGTATTAAAGAAGCCACAGGTGATGTTGAGCGCGCGCGTGATCTGATTGCTAAGGCACCTGAAGGCTTTGCCATCTACTCCGGTGATGATGCGACGGCTATTGAGCTTATTTTGGCCGGTGGACACGGAAATATCTCTGTGACAGCGAACATCGCGCCAGCCGAGATGTCAGAGCTGTGTCGCTTAGGGCTTGCAGATGAGGCGGATAAGGCGCGTGAACTACAAGCGCGTTTAATGCCACTGCACACTAAGCTGTTTGTTGAAGCTAATCCAATCCCCGTTAAATGGGCGATGTACGATCTGGGCCTGATTGGTAAAGGCATTCGTTTGCCATTGACGGTTCTGTCTGAAGAGCAACAACCGGTTGTTCATCAGGCGATGGTAGATTCAGGCCTGATCAAATAAGGAGTTAAAGTGTTGAGCAAGATGCGGTTGCTTCCTGTTGCTGTTCTGTCCGGAATGGTCGTAACAGGCTGTAGTGTGATCGATAAAAATCCGATCTATGGCGAAAATGGCGTAATCAGGGATAGAAATCAGGAATATGAACACGCTAAGTTGATCAAACCTCTGGAGATACCTCCGCATCTGCAGGCTAAACAAACTCAGGATCTGCTGGTTGTCCCAAAAGTGGGGGTAACGGCAAGCGCTGCACAAAAAGATTACGAGGTGCCGCGCCCTGAGTTCTTCTACGCTGATACGGGCAGTGATGCTGTATCGCTTAAGCGTGTGAGTGATGGCGATAAAATCATCATAGTCGATGAGCCGATTGATCAAGTGTGGAATAAAGTCCTCGGCTTTATGGACTACAACAAGATCAAAGTAGGGGATATCAACCCCCGTGAAGGCGTTATCGAAAGTGATTGGATTATCACCGATGGCCCTCAGTATCACGCGGTGGACCGCTGGATCAAAACGCTGACGTTCCAGAACATTCCTGAAGGTACGCAAGACAAATTGCGCGTCACATTGAGACCTGAAAATAACGACCTCAACAAAACCGCGATTGTTATGCAGCACGCTCAATTCCCGAAAGATGAGACGGTATCCAGCATCGACTGGTCTAAGGATTCTCAAGATGTCGGTTATAAAACCGACATGATGTTTGAGATGCTCCGGTACATGAGCCGCGCGACCGATGCCGAAAGCCAGCAAACCTTGCTTTCTGAGCAAACCAAGACTTCGACACATCGCCCTCAGTTAGGCCGTGACTCGAATGGTCAGCCAGTCTTAAAAATTGAAGACTCGGTCGATAATGTCTGGACGCTAGTCAATCAAGCGGCTGATGCAGCTGAGTTTGATGTGGGTACACGCGATCAAAAAAGCGGCATGTTGTACATGACGTACGTAACCACGACCCCGGTCGAGAAAAAGAGCATGGGCTTTTTTGAGTGGATGTTCTCAGACCGTGGCGACATCAAGCTGAACACGGATGGCTTGGCCTCCTTGGTCGGTGCTGAAGAGGAAGACGACGGCATTCGTTACTCCTCAAAATCGGCTGAAGAGTTAATTGCCGAATACGGTGATCCAGAAGACTTATCCAAGCAAGATGGCTATAAAATCTGGCTTGCAGGTCGCGTGGTGTATGTCTTTAACTCAGGCAAGTCGAAAGGCCGTTTTGATGAAGAGCAAAACGCGTATCTTTCTGTTGGACGTTACCAGCTAGCGCTGAACCGCATGCGTTCGGGCGTGTTGGTGTCTGTGCTTGATGATCAAGGTCAGCCTGCGGATAACAACGTAGCCGAAGAGATCCTTTGGTCTTTGAAAGATAAAATGTAAGCAGCCTGTACAAGGAATCCGGTGTGAAAGGTGTTTTTCTCGACTCAAAAAGCGTTGATGATCTCTCGTTAGAGGGATTGAAAAGCATTTTTTCACACTTGGATGTTTACAGCTCGACTTCTGAATCAGATCTGTTAGCTCGTATCTCTGATGTTGATGTCATCATAACCAACAAGGTGGTTTTGGATCGACAAGCACTTGAGGGAACGCAGGCTAAACTGATTTGTGTTGTGGCCACCGGTACGAATAACATCGACCTTGTCGCTGCAAAATCGAGAGGGATAACCGTCTCGAATTGTCAGGCCTACGGGGTGAATTCGGTTGTACAGCACACCATTGCACTTATGTTGGCACTCAATACTCGGCTCGTCGATTACGATAAAGATGCCAAAGCGGGCGCTTGGGGAAAGTCGGATCAATTCTGCCTTTTGGATTACCCCATCACAGAGCTGAGCGGCAAAACACTGGGTATTGTGGGTTTTGGTCACCTTGGTCAAGGTGTGGCAAAAATCGCTGAAGCCTTTGGCATGAAGATCTTCATTGCTAAGCGCGATTCGAATGACCAGCGTGATGGTCGTGTCGATATGGACCTTCTGTTGCAAACATCGGATGTGATCACACTGCATTGCCCGTTAACCGATGAAACACGAGGTTTAATCGACCGAGCAGCACTGCAAGCGATGAAATCTACGGCGGTATTGATTAACGTTGCTCGCGGTGGCGTCGTTAACGAACATGACTTGGCTGATGCCCTTCGTGAAGGGCAGATTGCCGGTGCAGCGACCGATGTATTAACCGAAGAGCCTCCCGTCAATGGAAATCCGTTGCTGGATAGCCACATACCGAATTTGATCGTTACGCCTCATTCCGCTTGGGGCAGTGTTGAATCTCGCAGAACCATCATCCAACAAACCATCGAAAACATCACCGCTTTTCAACAAGGTGAGCCGGTGAGGGTGGTTTAATTTCCACCTCTAAAAACACCGACGGATTAAAAGGGAGGTGTTTCTTTAAAGCAAAGCCACTCTTCACTTATTGGGTGGGAAAAGCCCAGTTCTTTAGCGTGCAATAAGAGACGATCTGAGGCTTCCTTGCTTTCAGGCTCAGCATAAAACTCATCCCCTAAAATGGTGTGCCCAATGGCTTGTAGGTGTACTCGCAATTGATGAGAACGCCCCGTTACTGGGGTTAAATCGATTCGAGAAGCTGAGATAGGGTAGTGATGGATAGGCTCCATGACTGACCAGTGCGTTAAAGCCGGTTTGCCTTGCTTAAAATCGACCATCTGCAAAGGCCTATTTTCCCAATCGCACCGTAACGGGAGCTCAATACTCCCCTGAGTCTCATCCGGTTGACCTGCAACAATGGCCTCGTAGCGTTTTTGGGTTTTGCGATCCTGAAATTGAATGCTTAGGTGTTTATGGCTTTGGGCGGTTAACCCAACCACCATCAACCCCGATGTTGCGTAATCCAGTCGGTGAACAATACGCGCTGTGTGAAAGCCTTGATCATGCAGGCGGCTGATCAAACAATCTTGCTTTTCAGGGCCTTTACCGGGCACCGAGAGTACATTAGACGGTTTGGACACGACTAAGATGTGCTCATCTTCAAAAACAACAGGGATAGTGGACTGACTCATTTTTCGAACAGTGCAATGGATTCGATGTGGCTGGTGTGAGGAAACATATCCATCACGGTAAATTTGCTCAGTGTGTAGCCTTTCTCTTTTAATACCTTGGCATCACGGGCCAGTGCCGATGGCTCACATGAGACATACAGTATCTTTTCAGCAAAAGGACTTAATGCTTGAACCAGCTCAAACGCGCCGGCACGCGGTGGGTCTAGTACCAGCTTGTTGGCTTTTTGGTTAAACCATTCATGTTGCTCTGGCGGCTGGGTCAGGTCGGCACAGTAAAAAGTACAGTTATCGAGTTGGTTAAGCTGGGCGTTCTGTGTGGCTCTTTTAACCATCAGCTCGCCGCCTTCAACACCGATCACTTGGCCCGCGTGTTGGGCTAAGGGGAGTGAAAAGTTACCGAGCCCGCAGAACAAATCAAGAATGACATCGTTCTGGTTTGGCGATAGCCACTCAATGGCTTTTTGAATCATCTGCTCATTAATGTGCGGGTTGATCTGGACGAAATCCCCAAGCTCACAAGCCAAGGTTAAGCCGGATTCGGTCAGATGCGCTTGGCGTTCTGAGTGGATAAAAAGATCACCATGATCACCAGTAACGCGAAGGGTGATTTTATTCGCTTTAGCAAACGCAGTGAGTTGTTCTGTATCCTCATCCTTCAAGCGACCTTTACAGCGCAGGCCGACTAGCAGGGTATCACTGCTTTGTAAGCATTCCATCTGCGTAAAGCGCTTGGGGTTATCAAGCTCAGCGATGCAGTCACGCAGTGGGGCGATCAGATCGCTGATGGAGCTGATCAATACTGGGCAGCGATCGATGGCCGTTAACTTGTTGGACTGGGCTCGACGGAATCCCGTTATTACTTCACCACTTCGTTGTAGAACATTGATGCCTACCCTTGCCGCACGTCGGTATTCCTGGGTAGGGGATTGCAACGGCGCCTCAATGCTACTGGGTACAATCTCGGACATGCGGCTCAGTTGGTTCAGTACATTATCCAGTTTGTATTCAAGCTGTTTTTCGCTGCTCAAGTGTTGTAGCTGACAGCCGCCGCACTCATTAAAAGAGGGGCAGAAGGGCGTCAGTCGGTCATCAGAGGCTTCGTTGATGGCTGTGGCGGTGGCCTCATCGTAACGCTTGTGCTGTTTATCGATACGGGCCGTGACGCGTTCACCTGGCAATGCTCCGTCGACAAAAACCGTTTTACCGTCGCGTTTTGCGACGCCGCGCCCTTCCTGACTCATACGTTCGATGGTGAGCTCTATTGGCTCATCAGGTAGGGTTTGACGTGCGGCCTTCGGTCGGCCAAAGCGGATTTGACGGTTTTTCATACAGACTCCTCAGAATTGGCGCGGATCATACCATTAATAGTGTAGGCAATCAGCTCAAGATCATGCCTGAATCTGGCTCTTGGGGATGGCAATCCGGTACTATAGAGCGATCTGTAAGGAGGATCTCATCGTGTCAGAACACCCGTTTGCGCCCTATGTTCGAATTCTAGGTAAAGGTAAAAAAGGTTCTCGCTCGTTAACCGAGCAAGAGGCTTATGAATCGATGAGTATGATTTTGACCGATCAGGTCCGCCCAGAGCAGCTCGGTGCTTTTTTAATGCTGCTAAGGGTCAAGGAGGAGTCGCCGGAGGAGTTGACCGGCTTTGTGAAAGCGGCGCGTGAACACTCACATGCACCGTCCGATCGCGTACATGTCGATCTGGATTGGTCCTCCTATGCGGGTAAAAAACGCCAGTTACCTTGGTACCTGTTGGCGGCTTTAACGTTAGCTCAGTCAGGCACTCGTGTGTTCATGCACGGTTCGCGTGGTCATACGGCGGGGCGCTTGTACACCGAGGACATGCTATCCCAATTCAACATTCCAGTCTGTCAGGGTTGGCAGCAGGTTGAAACGAGTCTCGATCAACATGCGTTTGCATTTATGTCGATCAATCACTTGGTACCACGCTTGGGCGAAATCATTCAGCTGCGCAATATTTTGGGGTTGCGTTCACCTGTCCATACCTTATGCCGCTTGATCAATCCGTTAGGCGCTCATCATACGGTTGATGGGGTATTTCATCCGGCTTATGCGCCGATGCACCAAAAGGCCAGTCAGTTACTGGGCGTAGAACAGAGCCTAACCATTCGTGGCGATGGGGGGGAAGCCGAACTTAAGCCTGATACTTCCTGCGAGGTCCGTTGGATTAAGCAAGGTGAATTATCGGATGAAGAGTGGCCCCGTATTTATCCGCGTCGTTTGGTGCGTGATGAAAACCTTGACCCTAGCGTGCTGCGCTCTGTATGGCGGGGTGAGTCTTCTCATGAATACGGTGAAGGGGCTGTCATTACGACCGTTGCTGCGATTCTTGTCTTACTGCAAAAAGCCGATTCCCACGAATCCGTGGTAAACCAGGCAACCGCCCTTTGGGAAGGTCGCGATAAAACGGCGTTTTAGTCGTCTTGGTTAATCCCGTCTCAGTTTGTCAGAGATGGCAATCGGAGACGGGTAGTTCAAAATAACAATGTAGGTCGAGATCAAGAAGGTCAGGATTGCCGTTGCTTGAATCACGTGCGAGGCCGTTTGGCCGATTAAAGCGCTCCCCGCCGCAAGATAAGCAATAAGCAATGAAAACTCACTGATCTGACCTAAGCGGAAGCCTACCTCCCACGAGAGTTGATCTCCTTCTTTGATGCGGTTTAATAGCCAGCGGAAAATCACCGGTTTTAATGTGATTACTAGCGCGGCAAAGACCAGTGCTGGCAGCAGAATCTCACCAATCAGGTTTAGATTGAAGCTTGCGCCTACCGAGAAGAAAAACAGAATCAAAAAGAAGTCGCGTAACGGTTTTAAGTTAGTCGCAATAAACTGAGAAATGGGGCTGGATGCCAAAGTGACGCCCGCCACAAACGCGCCCATCTCAGCTGAGAGACCAATAAACTGGGCGGTTTCGGCCAACCCTAAGCACCAGCCCAGCGCCAACAAGAAGATATACTCGTGAAAACGATCGAAGCGGGCGATCAGCGGCAAAATAACAAACCGTACTAAGGCAAATGCACCTGCGGTCAGTATGGGTAGTGCGATCAAGGGCTTGATATAGACCATGGCTGACATTTCTTGAGATTGTGCACTATAAAGAATCAGTAAAACGATGATAGCGATCACATCCTGAAGTAACAAAAGGCCAACAACCAGCTCTCCGGTCCTTCGATGGTGTAAAACGGTGGTGGGTAGCAACTTTATTCCGATGATGGTACTTGAAAACATCAAAGCTGCACCCATGATCAGGGACTCTATGAGCGTAAAGCCAAACGCTAAGCCCGTGCTGGTACCTAAGAGCAAGAATAAGAGGGAGCTTCCGACGGCCACGGAGGTTGCTTTTTTAAGCATCTGAATCAGATGCGCAGGCTGCATGTCGAGGCCAAGTAAAAATAGCAAAAAGATGATCCCGACATGGGATATATCGGACAGCAATTGGGTATCGGTGACCAGTTTGAAGCCGTAAGGGCCAAACAGGGCGCCAAGGACAATGTACGCGATCAACAATGGTTGGCGTGTATATAAGGCAAAAGAGGCTAAAACGGCCGCGCCGGAAAAGATTAAAAAGAAGGAGAATACAACTGAGTGGTCCGTCATAGTGCGCCTCCATGTGGAATTAAACCCAGTGTATCAGAGTGTTAGCGTAATTGTTACGCGATTGGCAGAAGAGTGTTGAATAGCCGATCAATTTACTGGGTCATTAAATCCGTGTATTCTCGAAAATGATAAAGAACCGTTAGATAGGTAGCCAATATGTCGAAAATTATGACCGTTACTCCAGGTGCTGAAGAGTATTTAGCTGAGCTTCTGGAAAAACAAAATGTACCCGGTATCGCGGTTCGTATGTTTGTTACTCAGCCTGGTACTCCCTACGCAGAAACCTGCTTGGCGTATTGCCGACCTGATGAAATCAACGAAGATGATGAGATCATGGAGATGACTCAGCTGCGTTTTTACCTAGAGCGCAACAGCTTGCCTTACCTAGAAGAGGCCATCGTTGATTACGCTAAGGATCGCATGGGTGGTCAGCTGACCATTAAAGCCCCAAACGCTAAAGTACCTAAAGTCTCTGCGGACAGCCCTCTAGAAGAGCAGATCAACTACATTTTGTACTCCGAAATTAACCCAGGTCTTGCATCACACGGCGGTGAGGTTAAGTTGATCGAGTTGATCGAAAAAGAGGAAGGTCATGTGGCCATTCTTCAGTTCGGTGGCGGTTGCCAAGGCTGCAGTGCGGTTGACCTGACGCTCAAAGATGGCGTAGAAAAAACCTTAATCGAGCGCATCCCCGCGCTGGTGGGTGTTCGCGATGTAACGGATCATACCGTTACCGATAACGCTTACTACAAATAAAAACCTACCTACGCACCCAAGTTGTGAGCACGTTTGGGTGCGCTTTCAAATTGCTAACTGACCATTGTGTTGCTATAACTCGAAGTGTCGGACTGTCATCAGACCCCATTTTCTCAAGGCCTTGGCTTGTATTTTTTGAACTGAGTCCCCATAGAAGTATCTGACGTTATGTCCCTTTATTTTTTCGCGTTCGGTTCTCGTTTGTTTTCCGGGCGCCCTGCAGAGAGGCACAATCCAATATGGATAATCTTGAAGCTAACACCGATACCTTGAATGTAGAGCTTCCCGTTCTGCCGTTACGCGATGTGGTTGTATACCCGCATATGGTAATTCCTTTGTTCGTTGGCCGTGAAAAGTCCATCGAGGCGCTTGAAGCGGCAATGGAAGGGGATAAAGAGATTTTATTGATTGCGCAGAAAAACGCGTCCGACGATGAGCCTGTTGCTGATGACCTATTCCAAGTAGGTACGGTTGCTAGCGTACTGCAAATGTTAAAACTACCAGACGGTACCGTTAAAGTGCTGGTAGAGGGTGATTACCGAGCTAAAATTGAAGAGCTTGATGATTCAGATACGTTCTTCAAAGCCCGTGTCAGCGGCTTACCCGTTGAAAAACTCAGCGAAGCCGAAGGTGATGTCTATAAGCGCACCGCGCTTGAGCAGTTTGATCGATTCATCCAGATCAACAAAAAAATCCCATCTGAAGTATTAACCTCATTGCAAAGCATCGATGACATTGGCCGCTTGGCGGATACCATCGCTGCGCACATGTCACTCAAGCTTGATGAAAAGCAAAGCATTCTTGAAATGCTGGATAACCGTAAGCGTTTAGAGCATCTGATGTCGCTGATGGAAGCGGAGATCGACCTCGTTGAAGTTGAGAAGCGCATCCGTGGTCGTGTTAAGAAGCAGATGGAGAAGAGCCAGCGCGAGTATTATCTGAATGAGCAAATGAAAGCGATTCAGAAAGAGCTGGGCGATCTAGACGAGAACGGCGCAAGTGATATTGAAGATCTTAAAAATCGCATAGATTCAGCGGGCATGCCCAAAGAAGCGCATGACAAAACAATCGCTGAGTTTAATAAGCTGAAGATGATGTCGCCGATGTCAGCTGAAGCGACGGTGGTTCGCGGTTACATCGATTGGATGCTGCAAATTCCATGGACGAAGCGCTCTAAAGTGCGCCATAACATGAAACAAGCGGAAGAGATCTTAAACGAAGATCACTTCGGTTTGGATGAAGTGAAAGAGCGCATCCTTGAGTACTTGGCCGTTCAGAAACGCGTTAAAAAGATCAAAGGCCCAATCCTTTGCTTGGTAGGTCCTCCTGGTGTGGGTAAGACCTCTCTTGGTCGTTCGATCGCACGTGCGACGAATCGTAAGTACATCCGTATGGCCTTGGGTGGTGTGCGTGATGAAGCTGAAATTCGTGGTCACCGTCGTACCTACATCGGTTCGATGCCGGGTAAATTAATCCAGAAAATGTCCAAAGTCGGTGTTAAAAACCCACTCTTCTTGCTGGATGAGATCGACAAAATGGGCATGGATCATCGCGGTGATCCGGCATCCGCACTGCTTGAGGTACTGGACCCAGAGCAAAACTCAACGTTCAACGACCACTACTTAGAGGTCGATTACGATCTTTCTGATGTGATGTTCGTGTGTACCTCAAACTCGATGAACATTCCTGGCCCGTTATTGGACCGTATGGAGATCATCCGTATTCCGGGTTACACCGAAGGTGAAAAATTAAATATTGCTCGCAAGTATCTGATTCCTAAGCAAATTGCTCAGAATGGGTTGAAGCCAAAAGAGATCGATATTACAGACGAAGCCGTCCTTGGTCTGATTCGTTACTACACCCGTGAAGCCGGTGTTCGTGGTCTTGAGCGAGAAGTAGCAAAAATCTGCCGTAAGGTTGTGAAAGATATCTCTCTGGAGAAGCGTGCTATCCCAGTTGTGGTATCTGAAGCGGATCTTGAAGAGTTAAGCGGGATTGAAAAACACAAGTTTGGTTTGGCCGAAGAGAAAGACCAGATTGGTCAGGTCACGGGGCTTGCATGGACTCAAGTGGGTGGCGATATCCTCTCCATCGAGTCAACGGTTGTACCGGGCAAAGGTCGTCAGGTCACGACGGGTAGCTTGGGCGATGTCATGAAAGAGTCCATCCAAGCGGCGTTAACCGTTGTGCGTAGTCGCTCTAAGTCGTTGGGTATCCGATCCGACTTCCATGAGAAGAACGACGTCCATATCCACGTACCAGAAGGTGCAACACCAAAAGACGGCCCAAGTGCGGGTATCGGTATGTGTACGGCATTGGTGTCGGCGCTGACGAACATCCCCGTACGTGCCGATGTGGCTATGACCGGTGAAATTACTTTGCGCGGTCAGGTATTGCCAATTGGCGGACTTAAAGAGAAACTATTGGCAGCCCATCGCGGTGGTATCAAAACCGTGATCATCCCAGATGAAAATCAGCGCGATCTCAAAGAGATTCCTGATAACATCAAAGCGGATTTGGAAATCAAAGCGGTCAAATGGATTGATGAAGTTTTGGAAATTGCCTTGACTTATCAGCCAAAACCACTTCCGGAAGAGGCAGAAGAGGCCGTTTCTTCCGAAAAAAAATCAGCTCAATCCGGCTCGGAGCAAATTAACACGCATTAAGCTGAAACATAGGCAGAATCAGGGGTTTGTCGCTTGACACCCCTTTCTGCCAGTTGGTATAAAGTGCGGGTTATTTGTGCTGGGCATGGACTACAGAACATAAAAAATCTCTAGACTCGATAAAGGGGAACATCGTGAATAAGTCTGAACTGATCGACGCAATTGCAGCTTCTGCCGACATCCCAAAAGCAGCTGCAGGTCGTGCATTAGACGGTGCACTAGAAGCTATTAGCACTGCGTTGCAAAAAGGTGAATCAGTAGCATTAGTTGGTTTTGGTACTTTTTCTGTTAAAGAACGTGCTGCACGTACTGGCCGCAACCCACAAACAGGTAAGCCAATCGAAATTTCGGCAGCGACTCTGCCAACTTTCAAACCTGGTAAAGCGCTGAAAGACGCGGTCAACAAGTAATTCTGGGTGCGATAATTAATCGCTTCCCAAACACTCAGGAGCGGTAGTTCAGTTGGTTAGAATACCTGCCTGTCACGCAGGGGGTCGCGGGTTCGAGTCCCGTCCGTTCCGCCAATGATTAAAAGGGCGCATTCAGGGAATGCGCCTTTTTTTTGAATATATGGAAGTCAGGTGAAACATGCTCCAATCGATGCGAGATAATTCTCAGGGTATTGTTGCCAAAATTATTGTCGGTTTAATCATTGTCACGTTTGCGTTATTTGGTGTTGAGTCCCTCGTAAGCCTAACCGGTGGATCGGACGCGCCTGCTACCGTCAACGGCCAAGAGATCACTCAGCAAGAGCTTTATCAAGCAACTCAAATTCAACGACGTCAAATTCTTGAGCAGATGGGCGAAAACGTCGATCCGACTCAGCTGGATGACAACCTTATTTCCGGTATGGTTCTGGAAGGGTTAATTCAGCAAACCGCTTTGCTGCAATCGGCAGAAGATCAAGGCATGTATGTCTCTGATCAAATGTTGGATCAGATGATTGTTACGCAGCCTTCTTTCCAAACCGATGGCACGTTTAACCCTGATCAATTCAAAGCCGTTTTACGCTCAGTTGGCTACACGCCGATCACATACCGCGAAATGCTGCGTAAAGAGCAAACTCTGAACCAAGCGTCGGCTGGCTTTGAGCTGTCTTCATTTGTTGTTCCGGCTCAAATTGACCAGTTAGCTAGCATTGAATCGCAAACGCGTTCTGGTCAATACGTCATCTTTGATCAAGATATGGCGGCAGCATTGCAGTCCATCACCCCAGAGCAAGTTCAAGCGCGATACGATCAAGAGAAAGATAACCTGATGACGCCAGAGCAGGTGGTTGTTCAGTACTTGTTACTCGACAAAGCCACTATGCGCGACACTGTTGAAGTGACCGAAGAACAACTTCAATCGGCCTATCAGCAGTATCAAGCAAGCTTTACACCGGATGATCAATACCATGTGGCTCACATTCTGGTCGAGATCTCTAACGAAGTCTCTGACGATCAAGCGCGCGAAAAAGCCCAAACACTGAAATCTGAGATTGACTCGGGTGCTGATTTTGCTCAAGTGGCAAAAGATAACTCCGATGACATCGGTTCTGCTCAACAAGGCGGTGACTTAGGTGAAGTAAAAGCGGATGTCTTTACGGAGCCTTTCACCAATGCGCTAACCGCGTTAGAGGTTGGTCAGGTATCAGAACCTGTTCGAACTGAGTTTGGTTACCATCTGATCAAGCTGATTGATAAGTCTAAATCGACAGCTGAACCGTTTGTGATGGTGAAAGAGCAGCTAGAGAGTGATTTGATCAAGCAATCGGTGAATGAAGAATACGTAACGGCGCTTGAGCAGCTAAAAGACAGCTCTTTCTCGGCCGGTGATCTAGCAGAGCCTTCAGAGCTTTTAGGTTTGCCTATTCAGACCAGCGAAGCGTTTGACCGCGTGGGTGGTGATGACCCTGTGACCAGCAACGCTAAAGTGGTTGAGGCGGCGTTCTCATCTGATGTGTTGAACGATGGCTTAAACAGCAATGTGATCGATCTTAACGATGACCAAGCTGTTGTTGTGCGTGTCAAAGATCACTTTGAGCCTAAAGCTCAAACGTTAGAAGAGGTCGAAGCGGATCTTCGTGCTCAGTTAGCACAGGAAGCGGCCGAAAGCGCTTTAAATGAAAAAGTCTCTCTTAAGCTTGCAGCCATCAAAGAAGGCCAGTCGATCAACGACGTTGCCGAAGGCAAAACTGTTGAGTTCTTTGAAAACTTAAGCCGCTCTGCAGGTCAGTTGCCTGAGCCTGTGGCCGATACTGCGTTTGCACTGGCGCATCCGCAATCAAGTCCTGTCTATGGGCAAGCCCAAATGGGGAATGGCTCTATTGCCATTGTCGAGCTGACAGCGGTTCAAGAAGGTACGGAAGCGGAGCAAGCACCGATTAAAGAGATGCTGGCGCCTTACCTATCCGGTGCCAAAGGTAAGCTGGATTACCAAATGGTATCTGAGTCCGTTAAAGAACGTGCTGAAATTGAGCGTTAATCTTTAACCGAGTTCTATCAAAACGCACTTTCGGGTGCGTTTTTTTATGCCTGGCGGTTGGCGCGCAGAATAAGTAGGTAGAACATAAATGACAGGCAAAGAAAAGGGGCCATATGGCCCCATAAACGCGGTATGTACGCTTTGCTACTTTTTATCGTTGAAAGCGTCTTAGATCAGTGGTGAGCCGGTTTTGCTACGGTTACTTCCGGTAATTTAATGTGGAACAGTTTAGCTAATTTTACTTTGGCAGCCTGAACCAGCTCTGCATGGTATTCACGGCGCATTTCGTAAGCGCGGTCGATGTAGTATTGAGTATCAATGTTGCCGTTGCTGTCTAATTGAATATCTTCGTTCATGTTGTCACCTGTATGCGTTTATGGGGTGAAAATGTGTTTCACTTTGATGCTTATACTAAGGTTGTAGATGTCCATAGACAAACGATCAATTCTCAGTAGAATGATGAGAAAAACTAAACAAAGAGGATGCCGCTATCCGACGCTTACCCCCCCTTAACTCAATACGTGTCTTTGAGGCTGCTGCCCGTAACGAGAGCTTTGCTGCTGCGGCCGAAGAGCTTTACATCACCGCATCTGCGGTCAGCCACCAAATAAAGTCGCTTGAACAGTATTTAGGTCTCATGTTGTTTCGCCGTAATAAGCGCAAAGTGGAGCTCACCCCGGTCGGGCATCAGTACTTGGTGTCGGTGAAGCATGCTCTGGATGAGATAGAAGTCGCAACCCAGCGCATTACCACAAGTTCTGGTAACGATGTGGTCACCATCAGCGTTGCGCCAAATTTCTTAACCCGCTGGTTGATGCCAAGAATGAGCCGCTTCCAAGAGCGCTATCCCGATGTGGAGTTACAAATCAGCGCGTCAACTGGACTCATCGATTTTAATAAATCCGCTACCGATATGGCGGTTTACTTTGGTCATGGCGATTGGCATGACATTGAAGTGCATTTCCTTCGAAATGTGTTTCTAGTACCGGTGTGCGCCCCAAGCTTAATGAGCAGTTCTAGGCCACTTATTCAGCCTGCTGATCTTCGTCGCCATACGCTCATTCATGTCAGTAAACGCCTTTACGAGTGGCCTGAGTGGCTTCAATTAGCGGGGTTAGAGTACACGGGCTTTAGCCGAGGTTTACAGCTATCGAGTGGTCAGTTGGCAACGGCGGCTGCACAAGAGGGGCTGGGGGTCGCTTTGGCAGACAGTACCTTGACCAGCCGCGAGATCGAGCAGGGTAAATTAGTCATGCCTTTTGATTTGATGCTCGATACACATAAATCTTTTTATTTGGTGTATCAAAAAAATCGTTTATTAACCTACGGTATGCAGGCATTTAAAGATTGGGTAATTGAAGAGATGCAAGAAATACCGTTAGCAAATGATAACACTTAATAAGATTGGTTATTTTTTGCTCAATAATTTAAGGAGTTATATCTATTCTATGTTGTTCATTTTCGGTTAATTTAATGTCAGTTTAATTTACATAATATTTTTATAATCGGTTTTTTTATTAAGTGTTTATTCATAATTTAGGGAGAATTCTTATTTAAAAAAAGTTTAGCCAAAATATCACTAAAAAGAGTTTTAAAAGGCGATATGGATTTGCTATACATGCGTTTGACTGCAGTGAGGTGGTCACCAATAAAGGAATGATGATCTCATGGCAGAGTTAAAATCATGGAGGAAGTCTTATGTCTTTTTACTATTCCAGTTCAAGTTACTCTAACTGGTTGGGCTCATGGTCTTGGTGGGGTAAGCATGACCGCGATCACGACTACGATAAGGATGACTGGTGCTACACGTCGGTAGCGCCGATTGCAACAGACGATCCAGGCAGTTCGCAAAACACAGTCTTTTTGGGAAAAGAGAGCGGTAATCAAAGTGTTAGCGATTGGAAAACTGAGGGTGTATCCATTACCGCTACCGATATTTACGGTAATGAAACTCATGCTTCCTTAATTGGTTGTGATGGTATCGGTGTTGACGCTGGTTGTGATAAGACAGGCCAACTTGAATACAATCGCCATACCGGTAAATCAGAATCGATTTCGATTAATTTCGAAAATGTAATGAACGAAGCAAACGTTGGTTTAACGAAACTCGGTGCTAATGAAGGCGGTCATTGGGAAGCGTATTACAACGGTAATTTAGTTTCTTCTGGTGATTTTTTAGGCGACTCGTGCGGTTCAAAAGAGATCAATATTGATACCGGAGATCTTGTTTTCGATACTCTGGTATTTACAGCATCCGATACGTATTACGGTAATAGCTGTGAAATTTCTGACTACTTAATTCAGTACATCAGCGCTTCTGGTCCTCAAATGCCAGACGAAGCGTTTACCGTTCAAGAAAATGGCTCACTTGGTATCGCTTTCTCAACTTTATTGTCAAATGACTCTGATGAAGATACCGATCTAACTGATCTTACTTTGGCGGATTTCACCAATCCGACCAATGGCACCATTACGTACGATGAAGCCAATGAGCTTTTCACCTACGAGCCAGGTACCGCCTACGACTACCTTGCAACCGGTGAAGTAGCGACGGATACCTTCACATACGCCATCAAAGACCCTGACGGAAACGTCTCTAATTACGCGACTGTTACGATCACTATCATCGGTGAGAACGATGCGCCGGTGGCTGTTGATGATACCGCTGCAGGTAACGAAGACGCGGCTGTCACTTTGACGGTTGCTGAATTGCTGAGCAATGACACGGATGTTGATGGCGATACGCTCACAGTCACTTCGGTGTCTAACCCAGTAAATGGCACCGTGGTATTGAACGATGACGGTACAGTCACCTTCACGCCGGATGCTGATTTTGTAGGCGCTGCGACCTTTGAATACACAGTATCCGATGGTAACGGTGGTGAAGATACAGCAACGGTGACCGTTGACTTTGCTGCGGTTAATGATGGTCCTGCTGCAGGCGCCGATTCGGTTGATGCTGTAGAAGATACTGCTTTGACCATTCAGCCAGACACCTTGCTGGGTAATGATGTTGACCCAGATGGTGATGTACTGACCATTGTTGAAGTATCTAACCCAACAAACGGAACGGTTACCTTAAACCCAGACGGTACGATCACTTTCACCCCAGATCCTGATTACTCTGGACCTGCAACGTTTGAGTACACCGTGTCTGATGGTAATGGTGGGACTGACACAGCGACGGTAACGGTTAATGTCGCTGAAGCGAATGATGCACCAGAAGCTGCAAACGATAGTTTCACAGGTGAAGAAGACACCCCGTATGTCATGAGTGCTTCTGATCTTCTAGGTAATGATTCGGATCCAGAAGGCGGCACGCTGACTATCAGTTCGGTTGATAACCCAACCAACGGTACAGTCGTACTGAACGCAGACGGTACTGTTACCTTCACTCCCGATGCGGATTTCACCGGTGAAGCGACCTTCGAATACACCATTACCGATGGTAACGGTGGAGAAGATACCGCCACTGTAACGATCGACTTCACACCCGTAAATGATGGGCCATCAGCTGCTGCTGACCTGTTATCCGGTGAAGAAGATACGCCATTAGTGATTAATCCTGCTGAGTTACTGGGCAACGACACGGATGCTGACGGCGATGCGCTGACCATCACATCGGTATCAAACCCAACCAATGGCACTGTTACGCTGAACGACGATGGCACCATCACGTTCACACCGGACGCTGATTACAACGGTGAAGCGACTTTCGAATACACCATTACCGACGGTAACGGTGGAGAAGATACCGCAACCGTCACTATCGACTTTGCTCCAGTAAACGATGCGCCAGTTGCAGGTGATGATGTTCTTGAAGGCACTGAAGACACCACGCTGACCATTCAACCAGGCCAGCTGCTGGGTAACGATACTGATGTTGATGGCGATACACTGACCATCACGGACGTCTCTAACCCAACGAACGGTGCGGTGACGCTGAACGATGACGGCACCATCGAGTTTACGCCGGATGCTGACTACTCAGGCCCAGCGACCTTTGAATACACCGTATCGGACGGTAACGGCGGTACTGACACAGCGACTGTGACCATTAATGTTGCTGATGTAAACGAAGGTCCGGATGCGGTTAATGATGTACTGTCAGGAGTGGAAGACACACCATTAGTGATCAACCCTGCTGAGTTGCTAGGTAACGACACTGATGCGGATGGCGATACACTGACCATTACGTCTGTATCCAACCCAAGCCATGGCACGGTAACTCTGAACAACGATGGCACCATCACGTTCACACCAAATGCTGATTACAACGGTGAAGCGACCTTCGAATACACCATTACCGATGGTAACGGTGAGGAAGATACCGCAACCGTCACCATCGACTTTGCTCCGGTGAATGATGCGCCGATTGCAGGTGATGATGTCCTTGAAGGCACTGAAGACACCACACTGACCATTCAGCCAGGCCAGCTGCTGGGTAACGATACTGATGTTGATGGCGATACGCTGACCATCACGGAAGTCTCTAACCCTACCAACGGCACCGTCACACTGAACGATGACGGCACCATCGAGTTTACGCCGGATGCTGACTACTCAGGCCCAGCGACCTTTGAATACACCGTATCGGACGGTAACGGCGGTACTGACACAGCGACTGTGACCATTAATGTTGCTGATGTAAACGAAGGTCCGGATGCGGTTAATGATGTACTGTCAGGAGTGGAAGACACACCATTAGTGATCAACCCTGCTGAGTTGCTAGGTAACGACACTGATGCGGATGGTGATACTTTGACTATTACGTCTGTATCCAACCCAAGCCATGGCACGGTAACCTTGAACAACGATGGCACCATCACGTTCACACCAAATGCTGATTACAACGGTGAAGCGACCTTCGAATACACCATCACCGACGGGAACGGCGGAGAAGATACCGCGACCGTAACCATCGACTTCGCACCAGTGAACGATGGTCCAGATGCTGTGAACGATGTATTCAGTGGCGAAGAAGATACACCAATCACCATCGCTCCAACGGATTTGTTAAGTAACGATACAGATCCTGAAGGCGATACGCTGACGATTACGGCAGTGGGTAACCCATCTAACGGTACGGTTGTACTGAATGATGATGGTACGGTCACTTTCACACCGGCTGAAGACTTCACGGGTGAAGCAACGTTTGAGTACACCATTACTGATGGTAACGGTGGTTACGATACAGCGACGGTTACCGTTGATTTCTCACCTGTGAACGATGGGCCAGATGCAAACGACGATACCTTCACTACCAACGAAGATACGCCGCTTGTATTGAACCCTGCTCAGTTGCTCGGTAACGACACGGATCCTGAAGGGGATGATTTGTCGATCGTAAGCGTCGGCAATCCACGTAACGGCACGGTCTACATGAACGCTAATGGTACAGTTACCTTTGTACCGGCACCCGATTTCTTTGGTGAGGCAACGTTTGAGTACACCATTGCCGATGGAAACGGTGGTTACGACACGGCGGAAGTAACCGTCAATGTTACGTCGGTCAACGATGTACCATGTGCTAAAGACGATATGTTCAATGCAGAAGTCGACCAAGCACTGACATTCCCAGCACAAGCTATTGTGGGTAATGACCGTGACGACGACGGTGATACGCTGTCGATCTACATGGTTAGCAACGCTCAAAACGGCACCGCTACATTGAACGATGATGGCACTGTGTCGTTTGAGCCGACTACCGGCTTTGTTGGCACCGCGACGTTTGATTACTTAGTAACAGACGGCAATGGTGGCTATGATACGGCAACAGTCAGCATCAATTACGGCCCAACGGAAGGTCAAATCATCTTTGGCGATGACAATGACAACATCCTAATTGGCGGTAATGGCGATGATCAAATCTACGGTTGCGATGGTGATGACATCATCTACGCAGGCCAAGGGTCGGATTACGTTGATGGTGGTGCTGGTAACGATACCATCTACTTGGGCGATGATCTGGTCACCGATACTGTTGTGATCAACGAACAAGACATGAATGGTACTGATACCATTTACGACTTCGGCGATGAAGACACGCTGGATCTGGGTGATCTGTTGTCAGGTGTTGATTCAGAGAATCTGGATGACTACCTGCACATCAAATACGAAGATGGTGACACCATCATCGAAATTGATAAAGAAGGTCAATTTGCGAACAACGGCACCGAAGATGGGCATGCTGATAACGTCGATCACACTGTTATCTTCGCAGATACCCAAATCGGTTGTGGTTGCACGGGTGACCAAGTGGTTATCGATTACTTGATCCAGAATAATCAATTAGTTACCGAATGGAGCTAATCTGATTTATTAGATAAAGGCCGGGTAACCGGCCTTTTTTTATGGGGTTAAAATTTTATGGCGTCAAAAGTAGTACTGCAATGACAGAACAAGGTGGGAATCCTGACGTGCAGTATAGAGCGCAGATCGCGCATCGTCGGCATCAAAGACACGTGCCTCAAACGTTAGTTTCCAAGCATCACTTAAGCGTCGACTGGCTTCGATAAAGAGGGAACGATCCGCATAATCTAAATCATAGGTCACCCCGGCCAGTAATTGGCTTCCGGCAATATCATTGAGTGTCCAGCGCATCCCAATCGATAAATCATTTTGAAACAGCCGTGCTTTATCATCCTTAGACAAAGTATCCGCGCCGTATTCCAGTAAGAATCCCACATCGTAGCCCGTCATATTAAGATCATAGAGTGTGTACTCTGTCCCTAGCTGCACGGCCCAGAATGGCTTCCGACCATCGTCTTGCCAGATTATTTCAGCTTTATGCAGCCATGAGTCACCGGTCCATTGGGCGTCTAACCCCCATTGAGTCATGTTGGCATAGTGCGGATAAAGCTCATCTGGATTTGCAGGGTTAAAGCGAAGCTCAGGTGTGCGTTCGGTCCCATAAAACACGTAGGTACCCATGTCCCACTGATCAAACACACCCGACCACCGAATCGCGGCATCTATGTGATGCTCTTCGTGCTCGGCATCATAGGTAGCATGATCCGTATTAATGGCTAAAGCCGGACGAAGTCGGCCGCTGCCTCCTGAAACAGTAGGCTGGCGAAAATAGGGCAGTAAATAGAGATCAAGCAGCCCAGATTCTTCAATCAGGGTGAGGTTAATCATGGGTTGGCCAAGCTTATCTTCACCGTCGATGTCCTCGATAAGATCGGTCTGATTAATCACATCCACTAAGTGTTGAAACTCGGTCACACCCCAAAAGACTTTAGCAACGCCAAGCTTGAGCTCCCATGTGTCGTACACCCCATGCCAATACAGCTCACGAAGGTCGGCGTGAGTGCGCTCGTCATCCTTTTGATCGATGCGAAGAAACGGGGTGATGCGAACCAATTGATTGCCTTCACTCCAGATCCACTGAGGCTGGGTTGCGATGGATAGGTTTGAATGCAAGAGCTGATCCTGAAATGCAGGGCGCGCGGTAAAAAATTGACCTTGGCCCTCGATATAACCGCTGAACTGCCACTCATTGGCAAGGGCGGCAGTATTTGCCATCAATAACAGTGGTGCTAGCGTTCTAACCATGAGTATTCAACCCCTTTAACGGGCGCGCTTGAGCGCGGCTTGGTCAAAGTCACGGTCGGTTAAACCGGTTTTAAACTGTATGTTCGACCACTTAAGCTCCGTGCTTTTGCCCGTCTGATGGTTGGTCATCACCATAACATCAGGACGCCAATAGTAATTGATGTACTCTTGATAGCCTTGATAGGTCAAAGTTTTTAATAGGGCATCCTTTCGATCATAAAAGACCACTTTATCTAGACGGTACTCTTGAGTGTCTAGCCAAACGGTGCGCTTGGTATAGCCAGAGTATGGGTCTACTGGGTATTGCTCAACCACATGGCAGGTGCCTAAGTCACAGGGTTCATCTTTTAGGTGTCGGTAGGTGTATTTCTCGACCTCGAAGCCGCTCATGTCTTCAAATGAAAACTCAGAACCCATAAAGGGGCCGGATTTACTGCGCGAAGAGATGCGTTTAACGCGCTTAAGGGCGGGTAAATAAAGCCACTGGTCATCCGCATCAACGGGGTGGGCGTAACTTAAAAAGGCGGTGCCTTTAACATCGAGTGGGGTGTCGAACAGGGTAAGTGACTTATCGCCATCGCCCTCCACCTCAAGCGCTTTAGAGCGAATCTCTCGAACGCTTTCTTCACCTTGGGCATTGCGTAAAATCATCTTCATATCGGCCTGCATATCTTGCCATCCTGCATCGCGCTGGTGGGAGGCGTTCGCAATGGCTAATCCCTTTTCTTCAGGCGTTTCAGCAAACGATAAGTGGGGCTGTGCCAGCAAGGTACAAAGACCGAAAGTATGGCCTAAACGGATAACATTCATGAAGTCACCTTTTGAGCAGAGTTTGACGCCTTTTTGCCGTCAAAGAGCAGCAGTAGAGCGGGTAAAAATAGGAAATCAACCAGTAGGGCGATCACTAAGGTAATGGCGGTCAATAAGCCTAAATCGGCATTAATCAAGAAACTTGATTGCGCCAACACCAGAAAGCCTGCAACCAGCACACAGGTCGTTACCCAAAGGGCTTGGCCGACGCCTTGAAAGGTATGGTGGATGGCTTCCGTGGTCTTTAAGGATTTATCAACGCGCGCGTAACGGTACTTTGATAAGAAATGGATCGTATCATCGACCACAATCCCAAGTGTCATCCCAGCCACAACCGATAGGGCTAGCCCCACTTGGCCGTCAATCAGAGCCCATACGCCAAACGCGGCACTGGCTGGCAGAAGGTTCGGTAATAAACTGTAAAACGCATAGCGCAGAGATTGTTGAGCAATCCCGAAGATCACCGAGATCAACACAAAGGCCCAGAACACGCCCTCAAGCATGCTGATGATGTTGCGCTGACCAATGTGAGAAAACATCAAACTTGGGCTTGCCAGCGTCACTTTAAGTGCAGGGGCGTTGGCGTTAAACCACTCGTTGATGGATGCCTCGAGACCCATCTGCTCGGTGCTGGTCAGATTGTCCAAACTTAAAATAATGCGCGTTGCTGATTTATCGACGTTCAATTGGTTATTGAGATCAAGTCCAAAGGGCAGTGACATCTCATAGAGTAAGAGGTATTGAGCGACCATCTCGCGCTCTTCTGGGAGTCTGTAAAAAGCTGGATCATCCGCGTGCATGTTTTTATTTAATCGACGAAGCGTATCGAGCACGCTGTTGATGTGTTTTACACCGGTTTGCGAGATAGCCCATTGGCTGAAGGCTTCGAGCGTCTTTAGAAAGTCCGGGTCGTTAATGCCATCAGCCGTTTGGGTGTCCACTGAGATCTCTATGCTTGCAAGGCCTGTCATTTGCTCTTCCATAAAGTCGGACGCTTGTCGAAAAGGCAGCTCTTTTCCAAAGTAGGCAACGAATCGATCATCCAAGGTGTTCAGGGGGATCAAGGCGCACAACGCCACAACGACAACCAAAGAGCCCGCAAAGTAGCGTTTGGCATGTCGGACTAAACTGTGACTTAAGCGCTGCATCCACTGACCTCTCTGGTGACGCGGTTTAGGGACTTTGTGGGGCAGCAGCATTAACAAAGCGGGTAAAAAGGCCATCGAAAACAGGTACGCAAAGACAACCCCTGTCGCTACGTAATTACCCAGCTGTCTAAAAGGCGGAGAGTCCGAAAAGTTAAGGCTTAAAAAACCAATGGCGGTTGTTAAACTGGTTAAAAACACCGGCAAGCCATTGATGCGAAGACTGCTTAACAAGGCCAAACGCTTAGTCGTGTGCAGCGGTCTTTCTTGAAAATAGGTGACTAGAATGTGCACCGAATCAGCGATGGCGAGCGTCATTATGATGATGGGTACCCCGGCGGTTGGGCTGGTCAAATACCCACCACTCCAACCGGCCAAACCCATGGTGCAAAGAATGGCCGTCACAATCACCAAGAGTGTTGCCAGAGTACCTACCCAAGAGCGCAAAAAAAGGTACACAAACACCACCACGATCAGAAACATCATCGGGATTAACGTATGTATGTCCCCATCGGAGGCTTTCACAAAGGCATCGTTCATCATAATGATGCCACTTAAGTGCAGGGTTAAATCGGGGAAGCGTTCTTTAAAATCGAGCGCCAGTTGTTCGATGTAATCGGTAACTTCAGGTTGCTCTTTGGTACGGTCAACGCCAGGCAGCTGAACCGTGATGTTAACAATGGTGGCTTTCTCATCGTCTGAGACCAATCTGGTCTTAAGTAGAGGTTCGGTCGTTGCAACATCACGAATCGTTCTGATCTTCTCATCGGAAAGAAGCGCTGTCTCAAGCAAAAGATCCTCAACGATCAAATCATCTCCATCGGCAAAGGTGTGTTGAAAGTTGGTGATCGAATCAACCCGAGTAGAGTAAGGTGTTTGCCAACCTTGTTCCGTCAACCAGTGAATCGCCGCTAAGTGTTCATGGGTAAAGATCGAATCGTCACTAGCAACGACCAATGCGACGTTGTCACTTTTGGTGTAGATGCGCTGCATCGATTCGAAGGCTGCAAATTCGGCATTATCGTCGTCAAAATACACGCGATAATCGCTTTTAAATTCGAGTTTTTGCCCACCGAGCGCCAGTGCCAGTGTGGTAACGAGGGTAATTAAGACCACCCATAAAGGGTGTTTAAGGACAAAATTGTAAAAACGATCCACTGTGTTCGCCGCTGTTAGAGTGATACTCGATTAAGTGTAGCGGCGATTTTGAGATTTATTTGATCGATTTATACAAACGTTTGCTTAAGAATATGTACTTACTCGATACGGCGTTTTAAACCGCGGTCGGCCATGATGCGCGTTGAGATCTCTTCGATGGAAAACGTGGTGGTATTGATGCTGGGTATCTGGTTGATACGAAACAATTGCTCACCAAAGCGGACTTCCGTTTCGCACTGGCTTAGCGATGAGTATCGGCTGTTAGGGCGTCGCTCGTGTCGGATAGCCGCTAACTGGAAAGGGTCGATGGTTAGGCCATAGAGTTTGTCTTTGTAAGGCTTTAAGCAGTTGGGTAAGCCGTTATGCTCTAGGTCTTCCTCGGTTAACGGGTAGTTGGCAGCGCGAACACCAAATTGCAGTGCCATATAAAGGCAGGTTGGCGTTTTACCGCAACGAGATACGCCCACCAAAATGATATCGGCTTCATCGTAATGGCGCGTGCGGATACCATCGTCGTTTTCAAGGGCAAAGTTGACCGATTCGATGCGGTTTTTGTAGCGTGTGCTCTCGGTGATGCCGTGGGATTTGCCGACCGAGAAGGTCGATTTTTGCTGGAGCTCTTGCTCAAGCGGTTCCACAAAGGTCGAGAAAATATCGATTTGCAACGAGTTTGACTCGCTTAAAATACCGCGCAAACTCCGGTCTACGACAGTATCGATCACAATCGGCTTTACGCCATCTTCCTCGGCCGTATCCTGAATGGTTTTTACCACTTCATGTGCTTTGGCTTCCGAGTCGATGTAAGGTAGGGTGATTCTTTTAAAATTTGTATTAGGAAATTGAGCTAAGAGGCTGTTTCCTAACGCTTCGGCTGTGATGCCGGTCCCGTCCGAGATAAAAAAAACCGTTCGTTTCATGTATGCTGTTACCGATCTAATCAAACCGTATAATAGCAGATTCCCTTTGGGCTTTCGCGCCCTTAACACGTATCAGACAGTATCATGATCTATCTCTTAACCCACGAGCGGGAAGCCCTTAAACGCTCGAACACCGGCCAGATTGCAACCCAGATTGCCCCAAATGATGTAAAGGTGATCATGTGGGCAAGGAAAGAGCCACACTTGGAATTACTGAATCTCATCGAGCAAGAGAAAGTCGCGTTAGTCTACCCAGCCGAAGAAGGTGAAGAGGATATCAATGCTGGTTATAGCAAAGGGTTTGAGCATTTCATTGTGCTGGATGCGACCTGGCAAGAGGCTCGAAAAATCTTCAATAAAAGCCCGTATCTTAAGGCGCTGCCCAGAGTGCACATTAAAATCGATGGTCCTTCTCGCTTTACCCTTAGGCGTAATCAAGTAGAAGGCGGTCTGTGTACGGCCGAAGTGGTTGCCCATCTTTTAGCGGAGAAAGGTCAGACGCAAACGTCAGAGGCCATCAGTGAGGCGCTTGGTCAATTTATTGATACGTATCATCACCGCTAGGAACGACATCGGTTTCGTGGCCGTATTTTTTTATCTTGTCATGGTTTTGCAGTATCCTTGGCACTCTTTTGCGGATACAACAACACCATAAGCTTCACCGCATTTCAGGCATGAGGAGAGAGACAGTGCATAACTACGTCATGAGCCTTGACCAAGTGGGCATGGGCGACGTCGATAAAGTCGGTGGTAAAAACGCATCTTTGGGCGAAATGATCAGCCAGCTGAGTTCAGCCGGTGTTCGAGTGCCGGGTGGGTTTGCAACAACGGCCGAAGCGTTTCGCGAGTTTCTGATTCAAAGTGGTTTAAAAGATAAGATTGATTCCACTCTTGCTGAGCTGGATGTGGATGATGTGACCCGTTTAGCCGAAGTGGGCAAGCGAATTCGTCAATGGATTATGGAAGCTGAGTTCCAACCCGAACTCAACCAAGCGGTTGAAACCGCCTACGAGGCGATGCAAAGCGAGAGCAGCGAAGGCTTTGCGGTCGCGGTTCGTTCATCCGCAACCGCCGAGGATTTACCCGATGCCTCGTTTGCAGGCCAACAAGAGACGTTTCTGAATATACGAGGCCTTGATAACGTTAAGCAGGCGATCAAAGAGGTGTTTGCCTCTTTGTATAACGACCGTGCTATCTCTTATCGTGTTCACCATCAATTTGAGCACAGCGAAGTCGCATTATCGGCCGGTATCCAAAAAATGGTGCGCAGTGAAACAGGCGCATCGGGTGTGATGTTTACGATGGATACCGAGTCTGGTTTCAATCATGTTGTGTTTATCACGGCTGCTTACGGCTTAGGTGAAACCGTTGTTCAAGGGGCGGTTAACCCCGACGAGTTTTATGTCTATAAGCCGACGCTGCGTCAAAATGTGCCGGCAATTTTGCGCCGCACTTTGGGCGCGAAAGCGATTAAAATGGTGTACGCAGGCGATGGTTCGACGCACAAGGCGGTAGAAACCGTTCCGGTCAGTGATCAAGAGCGTCAACAATTCTGCATCAATGATGCGGATGTACATGAGCTTGCCAAAATTGCCATGCTCATTGAATCGCATTATGGCCGTCCAATGGACATCGAATGGGCGAAAGACGGTGACGATGGACAGCTGTACATTGTTCAAGCGCGACCAGAAACGGTAAAAAGCCGGGAAAGCTCGGCGGTGATAGAGCGTTACTTACTGAAAGAAAAAGGTCATGTGCTGATTGAAGGCCGCTCGATTGGTCATCGTATTGGTTCTGGCCCTGTTCGATTGGTTTCGGACATTTCCGAAATGGAGCGTGTCCAGCCGGGTGATGTGTTGGTTACCGATATGACCGACCCCGATTGGGAGCCTGTAATGAAACGAGCGTCGGCCATTGTCACCAACCGTGGCGGTCGTACTTGTCACGCGGCGATCATCGCTCGTGAACTGGGTATCCCAGCCATTGTGGGTTGTGGGGACGCCACCAGCCGTTTGACGGAAGGCCAGATGATTACGGTGTCGTGTGCCGAGGGCGACACAGGGCGTGCCTACGAAGGGGCGCTCAACTTTGAGCATCAGACCAACAGTGTCGAGTCGATGCCTTCATTGCCGTTTGATGTGATGATGAATGTCGGCAACCCAGACCGCGCTTTTGACTTTCAGGCGCTTCCTAACGCTGGGGTTGGTTTGGCGCGTTTGGAATTCATCATCAACCGCATGATCGGTGTGCATCCTAAAGCTCTGCTTAATTTTGATGAGCAGCCACCAGCGGTGCGCAGCATCATTGAGCGTCGTATCAGTGGATACGGTGGCCCTGTAGATTTCTACGTGGATAAGCTGGTGGAAGGGATCTCGACACTGGCCGCAGCGTTTTATCCCAAGAAAGTGATCGTGCGTATGTCGGACTTTAAGTCCAACGAATACGGACACCTCATCGGTGGTGATCAGTACGAGCCAGATGAAGAAAACCCAATGTTGGGTTTCCGTGGCGCGGCGCGTTACATCAGTGATTCTTTCCGCGATTGCTTTGAGCTTGAATGCCGCGCGCTTAAAAAAGTGCGTGAAGAGATGAAACTGACCAACGTTGAGATCATGGTGCCTTTCGTGCGCACCGTGGGTGAAGCGCGTCAGGTCTCAGAAATGCTCGAAGAAAACGGCTTAAAACGCGGTGAGAACGGTCTCCGTTTGATCATGATGTGCGAGATACCGTCCAATGCGCTGCTTGCGGATGAGTTCCTAGAGTACTTTGATGGCTTCTCGATTGGGTCAAACGATTTAACTCAGCTTACACTGGGTTTGGATCGTGATTCAGGTCTGATTGCGCATCTCTTTGATGAGCGTAACGAGGCCGTGAAAAAACTGTTAAGCATGGCCATTGAAGCGTGTCGTAAGCGCGGTAAATACGTGGGTATCTGTGGCCAAGGCCCATCGGATCACCCAGACCTTGCGCACTGGTTGATGGAGCAGGGCATCAGCAGCGTATCGCTTAACCCAGATACGGTACTGGATACTTGGTTCTACTTAGCAAACCCTCAATAAATCAATCGTTTGCGGTTCAATCGAATAAAGGCTCCTCTTAGGGGCCTTTATTTTTTATAATTGTCCTACGGGACAATGGTTTAAACGCTTGTTTTATAGGATAATATCCTTTGATTTAAAAATTAGGCATGCCTAGTTCGATTGATTAACGAGCTGAATATGAACGATGTAACAAAAGGGGTTTCCATTTTAGCTGTGACAGCACTGGGCATCGGTTGGATGCTTGCGGGTTCTCATGACTTTAATATCGCTTTTTTGGATGATCGTCAGGCGGCCGAACAAGAAGCCGCTACCATTCAGCAACGCATCTTAACTGGCGATGACCCAACGGGGTTTCAATCACCTACGGCAGCTGGTCAAACTCAGTTAGAACAGCCGCGCACCGAATTTAATGGTGCTGTTAATGAAACCCTATCCGCGCAGGCCTTGGTGCCCGATGCAGATTGTTTTCACGGCCAGATCTCATCACCGGCTCTGTCTGAGCCAAATGCCACCCAAAACGCGTTCGAGCTTGAAAACCAGCCGTATGTTGGTGTGGTGCACAACGACCAAGTTTATCTGCGTTTAATTGGTCAGCCTGTGTATCTGCGTTGGCCAAAAGGTCAGCCAAATATGGCAAGCCAAGAGGCTATGATCCCCGCCGAGCCTGCAAGTGCTTTGGCTGATCTGGATGCGCCTAGCTCTCAGTGCGAGCCAACCCCGATCACGCTTGGGCCGGTCGTTACTTTTTAATTCCTCCCTTTTTTAGTTTCTTTTTGGTTAAACGAGCTGATGTTCGTTTGGCGCTTATTGCTTATTTCCGACGAAAAAAAGGGCGCCTTTTGGGGGCGCCCTAAATCTCAGGAGGTCTGAGGTTTAGCCAAACTGGTTCATAGTGTTGTCTTTACCAGAAGCTTTCAGTGCCGCATCACCAGAGAAGTACTCTTTGTGATCGTCACCCATATCAGAACCAGCCATGTTTTGGTGTTTAACACATGCAATACCTTGGCGGATCTCTTTACGCTGAACGCCAGCAACGTAGCCCAGCATACCCTGGTCACCGAAGTACTCTTTCGCCAGGTTGTCTGTAGACAGGGCAGCGGTGTGGTACGTAGGCAGTGTGATCAAGTGGTGGAAGATGCCCGCTTCGCGAGCTGCGTCCGCCTGGAAGGTACGGATCTTCTCGTCGGCTTGTTTCGCCAATTCAGTCTCATCGTACTCAGCTGACATCAGGTTAGCACGGTCGTAAGCAGACACGTCTTGACCGGCTTCTTGCATCGCATCGAACACTTGCTGACGGAAGTTCAGCGTCCAGTTGAAAGAAGGTGAGTTGTTGTACACCAGCTTCGCATTTGGAACGACTTCACGAATGCGGTTAACCATAGAAGCGATCTGGCCAACGTGTGGTTTTTCAGTCTCGATCCACAGAAGGTCCGCACCGTTTTGCAAAGAAGTGATGCAGTCCAGAACTACACGGTCTTCGCCTGTGCCTTTTCGGAACTGGAACAGGTTAGAAGGCAGACGCTTAGGCTTCAGCAGCTTGCCGTTCGCCTTGATCACAACATCGCCGTTTTGGATGTCGTCAGCGCTGTCGATGTAATCACCGTCCAAGAAGCTGTTGTACTGGTCGCCCAAATCGCCTGGCTCGTTGGTTACTGCGATCTGCTTAGTCAGGCCTGCGCCCAAAGAGTCAGTACGCGCAACGATGACACCGTCGTCCACACCCAGCTCTAGGAAGGCGTAGCGAACCGCACGGATCTTCGCCAAGAAGTCTTCGTGAGGAACCGTCACTTTACCGTCTTGGTGGCCGCACTGCTTCTCATCCGATACTTGGTTCTCGATCTGGATGCAGCATGCACCGGCTTCGATCATCTGTTTAGCCAGCAGGTAAGTCGCTTCTTCGTTACCAAAACCTGCGTCGATGTCGGCAATGATTGGCACGATGTGGGTTTGGAAGTTATCGATCTTATCTTGGATCGCTTTCTCTTCAGAGGCGTTACCCGCTTCACGAGCGCCGTCCAATTGGCGGAATAGGCCGCCCAGTTCACGCGCATCCGCTTGACGCAAGAAGGTGTACAGCTCGCCGATCAAAGAAGAAACAGCGGTTTTTTCGTGCATCGATTGGTCAGGCAGAGGGCCGAACTCAGAACGCAGAGCCGCAACCATCCAACCAGACAGGTACAGGTAACGACGGTCAGTGCTGTTGAAATGCTTCTTGATGGAGATCATTTTTTGCTGACCGATGAAACCGTGCCAGCAGCCCAGAGACTGAGTGTACTGAGAAGAGTCGGCATCGTAACGAGCCATGTCTTCACGCATGATTTTAGCGGTGTACTTAGCGATATCCAGACCGGTTTTGAATTTGTTCTGAGCGCGCATACGAGCTGCGTATTCTGGATTGATAGCTTCCCAAGCAGCACATTGTTGTTGGCGCAGCGTCGCAAGTGCATCAATATCTTTAGAAATCTGAGACATGATCATTCCATCCTGAAAGTAGTTACGGTTTTTAGTTGTCACTGACGTGTTGTTGTCTGTGTTGTTAAGCGCATTCTATGGAAGTGATATGTATAATAGAAATAAATGCCAATAATGATCACCATTCATATAAATGATGGTGTTTTTAAAACTTTGTTTTAAAAGGGTTTGTATGAATCTTGAACATATCGATCTTAACCTTTTGGTGTATATCGATGTGCTCCTTCGTGAGCGCAATGTAACCCGTGCTGCGGACGCTTTGGGCATTACACAGCCAGCCATGAGTAATAGTCTTAAGCGTTTACGGGAAACCTTTAATGATCCATTACTGGTGAGAACCAGCGAGGGGATGCAGCCAACAGAGCGCGCTTTGATCTTACAACCGATCATTCATCAAATTTTGGCCAACATAGAACAAGCCATTGAGCCTGCGAGTGACTTTGAGGCGCATTCATCTGAACGTGTCTTTCGAATCTTAACCAGCGATTATGGTGAGGCTACGGTGATACCGCCGTTGCTGGATCGGATTCGTAAAACCGCACCAGGTGTGGTGTTGGATATCTTAACTCCAAGTGATATGAGCTTTCCGGAGGTTGAGCAAGGGCATGTTGACTTGGTGATTAACCGCTTTGACACCATGCCGCAGGCGTTTCATCAAATCACTTTGTGGCAGGACACCTTCTCCTGTATGTTTCACAAAGATCATGCGCTGGCACAGAATTACTCGTTAGAGCAGTATTTGGCCTCGAACCATGTCTGGATCAATAAAACGGGGATGGGGGCTGGTATGGGAATATCGCCGAAAGACATTAACCGCCTAGGGTGGGTGGATGAGTGTCTAAAAAACATCGGGGAGGCACGACATATCTCCGTGTTTACAAGACACTACCAGTCGGCGACCTTAATGGCGTCACAAAAAGGGCTGGTGGTGACTTTACCTACGCGCGCAGCTGAGCTGCAGCGTCAAAATCCTGAACTTGTGATACGCACGCCGCCGTTTGAGGTGCCTGCATTCGAGTTTAAAATGGCCTGGAGCCCTTTGTTGCAACATAACAAGGCGCATCAGTGGTTAAGGCGCCTCGTGGTTGATTCTGCCAGCAGCTTGGAGTGATGGTAATCTGTCGTGAGAAGTCTATCGTGAGAGGCCAGAAGGAGGACGATTAAACGTCCTCTTCATCCTGATCGTCAATCTCGGTTCGAAGTGCACCCATATTGAGTAACTCAAGAACCACCTCGAGATGATCATCGTTTTGAATCTGATCATGACCGATCGCATCGCCTTCACACAGGGCGTAGACGAACGCACTGTCGTTGGCGATCATTTCACAAGAGACGCCGTTTACGAAGATGACAAAATTGCCTACTTTCTTTTGACGAAAGGCAAAGCGTGCGTTTTCACTGCGGAAAAGGTAACCGCCCTCGGCCAGATAGTCGGAAAGCTCCTCGCGATCAATATCATTCGGCTCGTCATTATCGGGTTCGGCGTATTTAGGCTCGGTCATGAACTGACCAAACCAATCCTCTAAAAGGCCAGGTTCATTAATGTAGGCCGTAAAGAGGGCACGCACTTTATCGAACGCGGCGTCGGTAATTTCGGCGCTGTGTGCCTGCAGTGTGAGATCAGGGTCGGCATAGCGCATCTCGCGCGTGGTTTGTTCTGCCACAAAATCGGTAAATTCGCGCAAAATGTCAGCGTGAGACGGCGCTCTAAAACCGATCGAGTAGGTCATGCAATCATTGCTTTGTGCGATGCCGTTATGACCAACTTGCGGAGGAATATAGAGCATATCCCCAGGGTTTAGCGTGTA
The DNA here is from genome assembly GCF_056160565.1 of Neptunomonas sp. ABH4_499. Classification (NCBI taxonomy): domain Bacteria; kingdom Pseudomonadati; phylum Pseudomonadota; class Gammaproteobacteria; order Oceanospirillales; family Oceanospirillaceae; genus Neptunomonas; species Neptunomonas sp. ABH4_499. The sequence continues at coordinate 249,548 of NZ_JBSWXK010000002.1, forward strand.
GGTGTGCTCTGCTTCCCATTCAGGCAGAATCATGACTGGCATGTCGGGTTTGCGAGGGGAGTGCTCATCAAACTTGCCGCCTACTTCCCAACGACGCGTGCCTTCGGCTTGCAGTAAAAACACATCGTAATTGTCGTAATGTGGGCCAACGCCACCGCCTTTTGGGGCATAGCTGATCATCAAGTCATCGATGCGCCAATTTGGTATAAAGCGAAACGCGTCCAATAAAGCTTTGGCATCGGGCGAATAGTGATCCACCGCTTGTACAAGCAATGTCCAATGCGTGGCTGGTAAAGATGAGAAACGATCTTCATCGAAAGGGCCGTGTTCAAGAGTCCACTCATCTTTATCCGGATTTTGAATGATCAGTCGGGATTCGACCTCCGGCTCGCATGCAAGGCCTGCAAGTTCATCGGCGCTGACTGGTGGCGCAAAATCCGCAATGGCGTTACGAATCAATAACGGTTTTTTTTGCCAATACTCATTAAGAAACTGCTCTGGTGTAATCCCACCCAGTGGGTAACTGTCCAACATGTTATTTCTCGCTGTCCTTAGAGTGATCGGTAAGGCGCTTCATGGTTTCTTCAATCGACGTTAAGATGCCGCGCAGCATACCCAGTTCCGTTTTTTCGGGGCGGGTGCGGTTAAAATAGCGCTTGAGCTTAGTCATGGCACGGCCTTCGTGTTGCGGAATCAAAAAGCGTGTCGCGCGAAGCGTGGTTTCTAGGTGCTCGTAGAAGAGCTCCATTTCTTTCTGGCGCGGGTATTCTGACTCAGAGGCTTGTACCTTGCCGGATTCGTGCGCCATCCATACCTCGTAGCAGAGCAGTTGAATCGCTTGTGCCACGTTCAGCACGGGGTATTCGGGATTGGCTGGGATGTAAACATGGAAGTTGCACAGCTGAATCTCTTCATTGAGCATCCCCATGGTTTCACGACCAAAGACAATCGCAATCTCGCCTTTGGCGGATTCGGCCACTGCTTTCTCGGCACAGCTACGGGCATCCAGCATCGGAAGGTCAAAGGTACGCGAGCGAGCACTGGTGCCGATCACCAACTGGCAATCACTGATCGCCTCTTCAAGGGTGCCCACCACATGAGCACTGTCGAGTAAGTCTTTCGCCCCTGCAGCACGAGAGTCCGCCTCTGCACTTGGGTATTCTTGAGGGTCAACCAACCACAGCTGGGACAGGCCCATGTTTTTCATGGCCCTTGCGGCCGCACCAATGTTACCGGGGTGGAAGGTGTTGATCAGCACAATGCGGATGTTCGACAGCATGTAATGGCTCTTTTAACAAAAACAGGTATGAAGACAATATAAAAACGGCCAGCCAAAAGGCCAGCCGTTTATTAGCCTATCTGAAATTAGATATCAGTGGCTTGAGCAACTGCGTTACCGATGTAGTTTTGCGGTGTCAGTGCTTTGAGTTCTTGCTTGGCTTCTTCTGGTAGGTCCAGAGTGTCCACGAAGGCCAAAATAGTGTCTTTGGTCATCGCTTGGCCACGCGTTAGCGCTTTCAGCTTCTCGTATGGCTCTTCGATTGCGTAACGACGCATCACGGTTTGGATTGGCTCGGCCAATACTTCCCATGCGTTTTCAAGGTCATCGTTTAGGCGAGCGGTGTTCAGCTCTAGCTTGCTGATGCCTTTTAGGGTCGATTGGTAAGCGATCAAACTATAACCAAAACCGACACCCATGTTACGCAGAACTGTTGAGTCAGTCAGGTCTCGCTGCCAGCGAGATACTGGAAGCTTCATAGCCAAGTGCTGCATCACAGCGTTTGCAATGCCTAAGTTACCTTCCGAGTTTTCAAAGTCGATTGGGTTAACTTTGTGCGGCATGGTAGAGGAGCCTACTTCGCCTGCGATGGTCTTCTGCTTGAAGTAACCGAGTGAAATATAACCCCAAACATCACGGTCAAAGTCGATGATGATGGTGTTAAAGCGGCAAACGGCATCAAACAGCTCAGCGATGTAATCGTGTGGCTCGATCTGAGTGGTGTATGGGTTGAATGACAAGCCCAAGCCTTCGATGAAGTCTTTTGCGTTTTGAGCCCAATCTACGTTCGGGTAGGCCGACAGGTGAGCGTTGTAGTTACCAACTGCACCGTTGATTTTACCTAAGAGCTCAACCGCTTGGATCTGTTTGATCTGACGCTGCAAGCGGTAAGCCACGTTCGCCATCTCTTTACCAACGGTAGTTGGCGATGCCGTTTGACCATGAGTACGGGACAACATAGGCACGCTTGCAAAGTCGCGGCCCATTTGCGCGATCTTGTCAGCGATCTCTTGCATCTGAGGAAGAGCAACCGCTACGCCATCTTTCAGCATCAGAGCGTGGGACAGGTTGTTGATGTCCTCTGAGGTGCAGGCAAAGTGGACGAATTCGTTAATCGCTTGAAGCTCAGCGTTGTTTTTGATCTTCTCTTTGATCAAGTACTCAACGGCTTTAACGTCGTGGTTAGTGGTACGTTCGATCTCTTTAACGCGCTCCGCGTCTTGGATCGAGAAGTCATCAAGGATGCTGTTCAAAAGCGCGTTCGCTTCGTTAGAGAACTCAGGCACTTCTTTGATTTCTGGGTGGCTGGCCAGTTTTTGTAACCAACGGATCTCAACCAAAACTCGGTTTCGGATCAAACCGTATTCGCTGAATACAGGGCGTAGGTCGGCGGTTTTGCTGCCATAACGGCCATCTACCGGAGAAACGGCAGTAAGTGCAGAAAGCTCCATGAATCGTCTCGCTATTGTCGGAGTTAACAGAAAGGCGGGATTATAGCGAATCCTGATCCATAAATCTGCTACTGACTGCCTTTGAAAAGCGACTCTATATCAGGCGAGGTGAGTTTTGCGGTAGCGGCTTTGGCATTTAACGGTTTGCTGTACAAATAGCCCTGAATTTGATCGCAACCAAATGCTTTAAGAAGGTTCATGTGCTCGCGGGTTTCGATGCCTTCGGCGGTGACGATCAGGTTTAAATGCTTGGCAATATCAATGATGTTGGTCAGTACGCCTTTGAACTGATCACCTTTATCAATTTGCAAGATGAAGCTGCGATCCAGCTTTAAGTGGTCGATCGGTAGATGCGTGATGTAGGCCAAAGAGGAATACCCAGTGCCAAAATCATCAATTGCAACGGTAATGCCAAGATCACGAATCTCTTTAAAGATGCTGGCGGCAAGCTCAGGATTGTCGATGAAGACCCCTTCGGTAATCTCAAGCTCTAGGGTGCTTGCAGGTACTTGATGGCGGTCTAGAGCGTTTTTAACGTGGGTTAAAAATTCAACATCAAACAGCTGAATAGGGGAGACATTCACAGCCATGCGGCCCTGCCATATGCCCATTTGCATCCAGGTTTTGACTTGCTGAATGGATTGATCCAACACGTAGTAGCCGATCTCAAGGACGTGGCCTGTTTCTTCGGCGACTTCGAACAGTTTTTGTGGTGATAAAAACGCACCGTCTTTTTGCTTAAAGCGTGAGAGTGCCTCAAACCCAGAGAGCACCTGTTGCCGAATATCGACCTTGGGCTGGTAATAGACTTCAAGCTGTTGGTTTTGGAGTACGTGTTTTAAGAAGTTCTCAATTTTAATGCGCTCTTCAACTGCTTCGCTCAATTGCTGAGAGTAAAACTCGAAGCACTCTCGGCCTAAGTCTTTGGCCTTGTACATAGCCAGGTCTGCGGCCAAAAGTAAGGTTTCGACACTGTCGCCATCCTTAGGGAATTGGCTGATGCCAATACTGGCGCTGATGTTGGCATTGTAGCCTTTTAGATAGTAGTTCTCGGACAGTTTGCGGATAATGGTGGAGCAGATGGCAATCAAATCCACATGCGCGCTGTTGGGAATGAATACGGTGAATTCATCGCCACCAAAGCGGGCACAGAATGCGCTTTTGGGTAAGCTGTCTCTTAAGCGCTCGGCCGCTTCGCGAAGGAGTTGATCCCCGGCAGGGTGACCCAAGGTGTCGTTTACATTCTTAAACCGATCTAGATCGATGAACAACAGCGCTGCAAATTGGTTCTTGTAGTGGGCTTCTTCGATCAACTCTGTAACGTTCTTTTGAAACGCATTTCGGTTAGGTAGGTTGGTTAAAAGATCCACATTGGCTTGGCGTTCGAGCGCCATTTCTCGATACAAAGCACTTAAGGCGACAGAAACGTGACCGAAGAAGTCGGCCAATTTGGTTTGTGCCGGGCGCTGTTCAAAGCCAACAACAAACGCGGCGATGGCTTCATCTTGGTGAGTCATGATGTAAATCGAGAAGTCATTGGCGTGATCAACTAAACGATGCTGGATGCGTATCGCTACTTCTTTGTGCGTCATGTGCACCAGCTCATCACGTGCGATCCCTGCAAAGGACTGCTTGAGTAGGTCTAGATTGATCGTCGTTTTTTGCAGTGTTTTTGTGGGATAGTCATAGAAGTAGAGGTGGTTTTGATCCTGCGAGAGCGGAGGAAACAGCACCGCCGCCGAGAGCGTCGCGTCCACCAGCGGATGAAGCGGTTTAAGGATGGACTCTAAAAATGCGGATAACCCTGTTTTAAGGACGATCTGCTGATCAATGTCAGAAAACGCTAAGCTTAAAGAGGATTCCTCTTTAAGTGCATCGGTCATTTTATTGAACGAGGAGGCGAGCTCTTCATACTCGTCACCAGTGTCGATGGAAACACGGTGGGTAAGGTCGCCTTTGGCGAGTGCATTGGTACCTTTTATGAGAGACTCAACGGGCGCAAGGTGTCGCTTTACCAGCTTGAAGCTCACGAAAATAGACAGGAGCAGGGCGAGTAATAAGCTTGGCATGTATACTTTTTTAAACAAGCTGAGCTCAAGCAGTACGACCTCTTCAGGTTTGCTGATGACGATAAACCAATCTTCGGCGTTAAACTCATACCCAAGAAACAGTCGCCAATACGCAGAGACCATGGCTTCATCTTCGGACGATGTCCATTCAAGCAGTTGATCTCTTGGGACGTTATTGATGTTGGGTAGCAGGCTGGAATCCATATCAGAGCTGCAGTGCAAAGGGCCATATTCGGCGGATAACACGCACAGCTGTTCGTAGGCGTTTAGCTCGGAGTCTGGCCATAAATATTCTGGGTCGAGACGACCAACAATGACCCAGCCTTTAAGGTAATCGACCGTAACTGATTGATAGATGCTGGCGTTGGATGAGGCTGGGTTGTTTACAATGACGCGTGAGCCCTGAATCGGTTGATCGTTCAATAAGAACTCAACACCTGAGCGCTCGCCCAAGAGGGTTGTTTGTAACTGGTGATCTTTTAAAAGCCATACCCCAGAAAAGTGATGGGATAGGCTTTGCCATTGTGCTTTTGTGGGCTCGCCGTGCTCTAGATAAGAAGAGAGCGAAATCGATAAGTATTCTTTTGTGTTGGTTAAGCGGCTGAAGACGCCAAGGCCAAACTCTTTACTGGAAATACGCAAGGATTTGGCTTGTTCGCGGTAGATCAGTTTGTGGATTTGGTCATAGGACACTGCGCCTGTCAGTAAGATGGGCACCAGTACTACGATTAAAAGCAATAAGAACAGTCGTTGAGCAATCCTGCTATTAAGGGCGTTCCTTGTGATTCTCATTAGGAATAATCTGACCCCAAGCCGATAAAGGCGCCATCATTGGCTACAACCACATCATCTTGGCTGGCCTTTGCTGTTAACGGGCTGGAGGATTTGCCGTCACGCCCAACGCTGTAAAGGTCATAATAGCCATTGATCGGTTTTAGACTTTTGTTTTTGCGAACCTTCCCGTTGCCCTTAACCGTTGATAAGTTTAGGTATTGGTACGTGTTGCCCCAAGGGTCTTCAAGCAGTTCTGGCGATAGATTGAGTTCAGATAGCTGAGTAGGGTAGCGCCCCTGAGAGACTTGAAAGCGCTCGATGATATCGATAATCGCACGAAGCTCGGTGGATGCTTCGGCCACTTCGACACGATAGACATAGTTTTGGTAGCTGGGGTAGGCGATGGATGCGAGCACACCGACGATCGTAACCGCGATCATCAGCTCCATCAAGCTCATTCCTTTTGACTTAACGTGTAATTTGCGCATTCTATAATCCATCTATACAACATATTTAATTTAGAAGAGAGCGCTCACTTTTTCACGTTGATTACGAACTATTTTTCCCTTTTATGGCTTTCAAGGAAGGTCGTAACCTCGACTTAAAGAAGAACAGGTGCCAGCGTTTACCGCCGACTTGTCTCCATAAAATGGCTGCACGAATACCGGCTAGCAGTAATGCTCTAATTTTAGCCGCATTCTCACTGTTCTGAAGGTGTCGCTGATCCCCCCCCACCTGAATCCGATACGAAAACGTGCTGATGGTCTCTTGGTAGAGGCTTGCAATATTCGCCACAATGCTTGGGTGGGTGAAACACTCTGGATGCTCTAAAGGGTTCTCGACATCCGGGTGGAAATATTTAACTTTATCGACAATGGCATCTAATCGCTTAGTGATTTGATCCACCATCTCTGGTCGCTTCATTAACTTACCTTGCAGCACCATCATGCTTAAAACATAGTTGGCGATGTTTCGAGAATCGTTGGGTTCTTTCTTCTCGAGTAGGCTGATCATGGTGTTAAGACCCGTACTCAAGTTGTGAGGCAGGTCGCGGCGCCCCCCAAACACATCTTCAGTCGTAGCTGGGTTCATTACAAATAGGCTGTAAAGGCTGCTCTCGAAGCTGTTTTGCGGCATCATGCCTTTGGTGGCGACTTGATCCACCAGCGTCGCCACCTGAAACATACCGGCTAGGGCAATGGCCTGTTCGTCGTGTGCTCTGGACATAATCAGACCTTTTTCTCAGTGGTGTCGATAACGCCGCCACCTAAGCAGACATCATCTTGATAGATCACCACCGACTGACCCGGTGTGATAGCACGCTGGGATTCATCGAAGGTGATTAAGTATTTGCCGTTCTCTTCTTGGGTGATCTCGCAGCTTTGATCAACTTGGCGATACCGCACTTTGGCTTTACAGCGAAACGGCATATCGGGTGTTTCGCCGCTGATCCAAAAGATCTCATCAGCCGTTAACCAGTCTGTAAAGAGTAATGGGTTTTGTTGGCCTTGAACTGCGATCAGTGTGTTGTTTTCAAGATCTTTACCGGCGACAAACCAAGGCTCTTCTGGGTAGTCTTTTAAACCACCAATGTGCAAACCTTGGCGCTGGCCTATGGTGTAATACATTAAACCTGAGTGATCACCAATGATGTCGCCGTTAGGGGTTTTTATCTTGCCAGGCTGGGCCGGTAGATACTGTTGTAGGAAATCCTTAAAACGGCGCTCACCAATAAAGCAGATGCCCGTGCTGTCTTTCTTGTTGTGCGTGATCAGGTCGTGTTCTTCGGCCAGTTTGCGCACCTCGGGCTTTTCAAGTTCACCGACTGGGAACAAGGTGCGAGAAAGCTCTTCACTGCCCACTTGGTGTAGGAAGTAGCTTTGGTCCTTGTTGTTATCCAAACCTTTTAAAAGGGCGGCCTTGCCTTGGACTTCGCCTTTGCGAACATAATGTCCTGTGGCGATATAGTCGGCCCCTAATTCTAGGGCGTATTCCAAGAAGGCTTTAAACTTAATCTCACGATTACAAAGAATGTCGGGGTTGGGTGTACGGCCGGCTTTGTATTCTTCCAAGAAATACTCGAACACGTTATCCCAGTATTCTGCAGCAAAGTTGGCTTTATGCAGATGAATGCCCAGTTTGTCACAAACGGCCTGTGCATCCGCTAAGTCCTCTTTGGCGGTGCAGTACTCGGTTCCGTCGTCTTCTTCCCAGTTTTTCATGAAAAGGCCTTCAACTTGATAGCCTTGTTGCATAAGTAGGAGGGCGGAAACGGAGGAGTCGACACCGCCGGACATGCCGACGATCACTTTTTGTGAAGATCTATCTTGGGACATTCTTAGGATTCTTTCTCTTGGTTTAGAGTGCACGTACAAAATTTAACGGAAACCTGCGATTATCCAGATAATCATCGATGCATGCCAGTACCATCGGGCTTCTTAATTCTGCTTTGCGATCAAGCAACTCTTGATAAGAGAGCCAAGCGGTTTCAATGATGTCCGCATCAAGGTCCGTTTGTGCTGTTTCGTTAAGTCGATTTGCGGTGTAACAAAGGCGGTGATAAGTCGTGCCATTGGCGCCTTCTATGGTGTAAAGGCCTACTAGGGAGGTAAGTTCGACCGAAAAACCGGTTTCTTCCAATGTTTCGCGTACGGCGGCTTGCTCGAAGCTCTCGCCTTCTTCAACGTGGCCGGCTGGCTGGTTGATGACAATTTGGCCGTCGTCGTTCTCGATAACCATCAAAAAACGGCTGTTTTCTTCAATGATGCATGCAACGGTCGCGTGAGGTGTCCAACTCATCTGGTCATACCCTGTTTTAATCGGTTAAAGTGTCTGCGTATTTTTACGGGTTTTTCCGACGTTCGGATGAAAAGGTGCTACAGTAGTAGTACGACCAAATAATAAAAAGGGTGCTTTTTATCATGCAAGCCGCTCCCGATATGACCTTCACTGCCCATCATACGAAAATTCGAATCCAAAAACAGACATTTAGCCACGATTCCTTGGTCGATGAATTGATGGAGTCAAGCAGCGCCTCGATTGGTGCTGTCGTAACCTTTACTGGCCTTGTCCGCGATGACCCCAGCTGCGGCCTAGAGGGGCTTTTCTTAGAGCATTACCCGGGTATGACAGAAAAGGCGCTTGAAAACATTGTTGCCAAAGCGCGGGTGCGCTGGCCGAGTTTGGTTCAGGTCAGTATTACCCACCGTGTTGGTGAAATGGGATTGATGGAGCCCATTGTTTTTGTGGGGGTTACCTCTCCTCACCGTCAAGAAGCGTTCGATGCTGCGAGCTTCTTGATGGACTTCTTGAAAAACGATGCTCCGTTTTGGAAAAAAGAGTTGGGTCAAACCGAGCGTTGGGTAGAGCAAAAAGAGAGCGATCGTACCTCTAAAGAACGTTGGTTAACGAATGGCTAACCATTTTTAATATAATGTTCTTATTAAGATAGTAATTTATCTTTTTGATTTTAATGGCTTTCTAATGGGTCTTTTGCTGGGCTTTGCAGCGCGATTTTCTGTCACGCTTTTGCTAGATCTATGTACTCGACGTTTTGGTTTGTGTGTCTTGGCGGGTAACGTGTATTCGATTTGGAGTGTTTTAAACGTCCCGTGAGCGACCTGTTCGATGGTCCACTCGCCAATGGCATAACGGATTAAACGTAAAGTCGGAAAGCCTACCGCTGCAGTCATTCTTCTTACTTGGCGATTACGCCCTTCGGTAATGGTCAAAGCAATCCAAGAGGTCGGGATCTCTTTTCGGTCTCGAATCGGTGGGACTCGCTCCCAAAGGTTTTTAGGTTCAATGCGACCCGCTTTTGCGGGTAGCGTCATCCCATCTTTAAGTTCTACGCCCTGAGCTAATCTGTCAAGAGCCTCATCCGTGATGCTGCCCTCGACTTGCACCCAGTAGGTTTTAGGCAGCTTGTGATCCGGATGTGAAAGGGCATTTTGCAGTGGCCCGCTGTTGGTTAGCACCATCAGCCCTTCTGAGTCATAGTCCAGTCGCCCAGCGGGATAGAAGTCCGGTACATCAATAAAGTCAGCAAGTGTTTTTTTGTCGCCAGATGGCGAAAACTGACTCATGACTTGAAAGGGTTTATTAAACAACACGATGGAATAGGGCATAAGCGTTGGATTGTAATAAAAGCTTCTTTGGTTTTAGAGGGGCGATTGGCGTATTTTAACGGGGTTTCAAGCCATTAAACATACCGCTAATTGGCTGATTTAGTAGGTGATTTACCTAATTTAGTAAAGAAACCTGATCAATTAGAATAGGGCTTGTATAAAAAAGAAGACAATATATTGTTTTTTTTGATGAGATCGGTATATTGACTTAGATCAATATACCGATGAAGTGCAGGGCGAGCGTATAGCGCTAAGCATGCTAGCCCTTAGGAAGTAAGCGTTAAGTGTTTTACTCTTTTGCCTAGTGGGGGCTAAGCTTAAGAGGGCTGTACTTAACTTGCTTTTGACTTTTCCATTGGTGTGATGTTGACCGCATGAAGACCCTTTGGCCCTTTAGTCGTATCAAACTCAACAGCTTGACCCGCCTTCAAGCTTTTATACCCTTCCAGCTTAATCGCTGAATAGTGGGCAAACAGATCTTCGGTGTAGCCTTCATCAGGAATGATAAAGCCAAAGCCTTTAGCGTTATTAAACCACTTTACTTTCCCTGTCTGCATATTGTACTCCTAAGTCTACTGATTAAGATTTACCTGCAGATAGCAAATCTATAGTTGTCATACTGATTCACCTTTTGGGGGTGAAAACGGTATGATTCTTCCGTAAGGTTTTTAACAGGGACTACTGGAATTCCCTCTCCTGTTAAACGCCAGTATAGCATTCTGTTCAGCTTACGCTAATGATTGTGTTTTCTTTTAATGAAAATTTACAGAGCAATTTCATGTTTTTTGCAAAAAAATTGAATCAAATTCTACTATCGTCTGAATATGGCGACACAAATCATGGTGATGGTGGATTGGCGACTCAGGAAGCAGCGCCTAAACTGAAAAGACCAAACATGTATCGTGTGGTCTTGATGAATGACGATTACACCCCCATGGAGTTTGTAGTGGAGGTGCTAATGATTTTCTTTGGTATGGATCAGGATAAAGCAACGCAAGTCATGTTGGCCGTACACGAGCAAGGCAAGGGGGTGTGTGGCGTGTACACTAAAGATGTGGCTGAAACTAAAGCGGCACAAGTGAATCAATATGCTAGAGACAACAAACATCCTTTGTTGTCCGAGGTAGAAGCTGTATAGCGGAGGCGTCTATGCTGAATCGAGAGTTAGAAGACAGTCTGAGTGCAGCCTTTAAAGAGGCCAGAGACAAGCGTCATGAGTTTATGACGGTAGAGCACCTACTGAAATCCCTGCTGGATAATCGGGATGCGGCCAAGGTGTTGGAATCCTGTGGCGCTGATCTAGACGCGTTACGCAAATCAGTTGCAGAGTTTATTGATGAAACGACCCCTCTGTTACCCGACAATATCCCCAATATGGAAACTCAGCCAACGCTTGGATTTCAGCGTGTGCTTCAGAGGGCTGTGTTTCATGTTCAGTCTTCTGGCAAAAGCGAAGTCAGTGGCGCCAACGTCATTGTTGCCATATTCAGTGAGCAAGAGAGCCACGCGGTCTTCTTGTTGCAGCAACAAGGTATCGAGCGTCTTGATGTTGTAAATTATCTGTCCCACGGTGTTACGAAATCCGGCGAGGAAGAGGAAGAGGCCAGCCTAGAAGGCGAAGAGTCGTCCTCATCGCAAGGGGCTTCTGCTCTCAGTAAATACGCGGTTAACCTTAACCAGCAAGCTCTTGAGGGGCGTATTGACCCGTTGATTGGTCGTGCCCAAGAGGTAGAGCGTGTTGTTCAGATCTTGTCTCGACGCCGTAAAAACAATCCTTTGTTGGTGGGTGAGGCTGGTGTTGGTAAAACAGCCATCGCTGAAGGCTTAGCAAAACTGATTGTTGATGAGCAAGTGCCCGATATTATCTCCGGCAGTGTTGTGTACTCTTTGGATTTGGGGGCGCTTTTGGCGGGCACTAAATACCGAGGTGACTTCGAGAAGCGTCTTAAGGCTTTGCTGGGTGAAATTAAAAAAATCGATAAGTCGATTTTGTTCATTGATGAGATCCACACCATTATTGGTGCAGGTGCCGCCTCTGGTGGGTCGATGGATGCGTCGAACTTACTTAAGCCTTTACTGAGTTCTGGTGAGCTTCGTTGCATTGGCTCGACAACGTTCCAGGAGTTTCGAGGCATCTTTGAGAAAGATCGTGCATTGGCGCGTCGCTTCCAAAAGGTAGATGTGCTTGAGCCAAGCGTGATCGATACGTTTGAAATCTTAAAAGGGCTGCGTAAGAAGTTTGAGCAGCATCACGAGATTGAATACACCGACGAAGCGTTACAGGCCGCTTCTGAGCTTGCTGATCGTTACATCAATGATAAGCATATGCCAGATAAGGCGATCGATGTGGTGGATGAGGCAGGGGCATACCAGCGCTTATTGAAGCCCGAAAATCGCAGCTCTGTGATTGGTGTGCACGAAATTGAATCCGTCGTGGCCAAGATTGCGCGCATTCCGCCAAAAACGGTATCGGTGTCGGACAAAGAGCAGCTCAAGAAGCTGGACAGCAATCTGAAAATGGTTGTGCTTGGTCAAGATGAAGCCATTAACAGCTTAACCTCGGCCATTCGTTTGTCCCGCGCAGGGCTTAATGACCCAAGAAAGCCGGTGGGTAACTTCCTGTTTGCTGGCCCAACCGGGGTGGGTAAAACCGAGGTAACATCGCAGCTTGCGCGAATCCTTGGGATTGAGCTGGTGCGCTTTGATATGTCTGAGTACATGGAGCGTCATACCGTATCGCGCCTGATCGGTGCGCCCCCTGGCTATGTGGGCTACGACCAAGGCGGTCTGTTAACCGAAGCCATTACTAAATCGCCCCACTGTGTATTGCTGTTGGATGAGATCGAAAAAGCCCATCCAGAGGTGTTCAACATCTTGTTGCAAGTGATGGACAACGGCTCTTTGACGGACAATAACGGGCGTAAGGCGGACTTTAGAAATGTGATTCTGGTGATGACGACCAACGCGGGTGCTGAGGCTATGAGCCGTCCATCCATTGGTTTCTCCCACCAAGATCACTCAACTGATGGTATGGAGGCTATTAAGCGTCTATTTACACCTGAGTTCCGAAACCGCTTGGATGCCGTCATTCAATTCAAAGCACTGTCTACCGACATCATCATTGGTGTGGTTGATAAGTTCTTAACTGAGTTACAAGCTCAGTTGGATGAGAAGAAAGTGGTCTTGAATGTCGATGATGAAGCAAGGGCTTGGTTGGCCAGTCACGGTTACGATGAAAAAATGGGCGCTCGTCCGATGAAGCGATTGATCCAAGAGAAACTGAAAAAGCCGTTGGCTGAGATGATTCTGTTTGGTGATTTAGCGGAAGAGGGTGGAGAGGTGTCCATCACGGTGGATGATAAGGACGACTTGAAGCTTGAGGCGACAGTAGCAACGGTATAACCGTTGCTCGTGCCTGATAGGTTCGGGGCCTCTGGATATGCTGGGCATATGCAGAGGTCCAGAGCCTTTCGAGAATTAACGAGCGCGGTAAACGATACGGCCTTTGCTTAGGTCGTAAGGCGTTAATTCTACTTTAACTTTGTCACCTGTCAGGATGCGGATGTAATTCTTACGCATTTTTCCTGAGATGTGAGCTGTTACAACGTGACCGTTTTCGAGTTCGACACGGAACATAGTGTTCGGAAGTGTATCGATGACGGTACCTTCCATTTCAATGCTATCTTCTTTAGACATTCATTACCTACCTGTTGAAAAGGACTGATTTCGAACGTTGTTCTATTCTCAGGCGGCGTATTTTGCCTGATTTCAAAGACAATCACAAATAGTTCGTGTGAATTAGCGGATCAAAATCCAGTGGCCATCAATAAGAAATTCCATTGGGCGATAGGCGATTTTGTATTTCATTTTACGGCAAGACTGAACCCAGTAACCCAAATACAGGTATTCAAGGTTCCGGCGTTTGCACTCTTCTAGCTGCCATAGAATCGCAAAGGTGCCAAGGCTGCGTTTAGCTAACGCCTCATCTGGGTCGTAGAAGGTGTAGGTGGCTGAAAGCCCTTTTTGCAGCTGGTCGGTCACCGAGACAGCGATTAATCGATCATCCAAATAAAATTCAACAAACTCACACGGTTGGTTGCCCTCTACAAGAAAGCTGACAAACTGATCTCGTGTGGGCGGGTACATATCGCCATCGGCGTGGCGTTGATTGATGTATTTGGAATACAGCTGGAAGTAATCTTCACAAAAATGCGGCTTAACGCGCTTAATCGTTAAATCGTTGTTGCGATTTAATATGCGACGTTGTGTTTTGCTGGGCTTGAAAAGGCTGGATGGTATACGAACCGAAATGCACGACTGACAAGTGTCGCAATGCGGGCGGTAAATATGTTTGCCGCTTCTGCGAAACCCAAGGTCACTGAGTTGGCTGAACGCAGCCGGGGAGACAGTAGACTGAGGATCAACAAAGAGGGTTTTTGCCTTATTACCCGAAATATAGCTGCAGCTATGTTCCGGGGTGGCAAAAAAATGCAGCTCTTTAAGGTCCGTCATGTTTGGCTCTCGTCACTGTAAAATGTCGGGGTCAAACCGCCACTGGTGTTCGTTGGGTGCATCGATGTACAAATCAATATAGTTTAAAAATGCCTTACGCGAAATGCTTGTGGCGCCAAGACTTAACAAATGATTGTTCTCGACTTGGCAATCAACCAGCGGGAAGCCCCACCGAGCAAGTTGCCGGTTTAAAGCAGTAAATGCGACTTTGGATGCGTTGGTCTCAAGGCTGAACATAGACTCGCCAAAAAACAGTTTACCCATGCTAAGGCCGTAAAGGCCGCCAATTAAGCGATCCTCTTCGTTGTAGACCTCGATGGAGTGGGCAATGCCTTCTTCATGCATTTGTGTGTAAGCGTTTATGATCTGATCCGAGATCCATGTGCCAGTGTCATGTCGCGTATCAGCACAGTGGTTGATCACCTCTTCAAACGCCGTATCAAAACGAACGCGCCAGTTGGGATGGCGTTTGAGGTGCTTTTTTAACGATTTTGAGATGTGCGTGTGTTCCGGGTGTATAACGCATCTTGGGTTTGGACTCCACCATAAAATAGGCTCATCTTCACTGAACCAGGGGAAAATCCCGTTCCGGTACGCCAGTACTAATCGCTCTTTGGATAGATCGCCGCCTGCCGCCAATAAACCGTTAGGGTCATCCAGTGCGGTGTCAGGGTGTGGGAAGGCTAAAATAGACGGGTGAAGCCAAGGCAGCATACAAGTCTCCATTAAAAAAGGGCTACAAAGAGCCCTTTTTCAAATCCTAATACGAAGATTATTTGTCGTCTAGGAAGCGCTCTGCATCAAGAGCGGCCATGCAGCCAAAGCCCGCTGAAGTGATGGCTTGGCGGTAGATATGGTCGCACACATCACCTGCCGCAAACACGCCTTCGATGCTGGTCTGTGTTGCATTGCCTTCAAGGCCTGATTGGATTTTCAGGTAGCCGTCTTTCATCTCTAGCTGACCTTCAAAAATATCGGTGTTCGGCTTGTGACCGATTGCAATGAAGACGCCTGCCAGTTCAAGCTCCTGAGTGGATTCGCCGTCCATGCTTTTTAGACGAACGCCGGTAACACCTGAGTCATCACCCAGAACTTCATCCAGCTGATGGTTCCAAATGATGTTGATGTTGCCGTTTTCGGCACGGTCAAACAGTTTGTCTTGAAGGATCTTCTCGGCACGCAGGGAATCACGACGGTGGATCAGGGTGACTTCTGCAGCAATGTTAGAGAGGTACAGAGCCTCTTCAACCGCGGTGTTACCACCACCTACAACCGCAACTTTTTGGCCGCGATAGAAGAAGCCATCGCAGGTTGCACATGCGCTTACGCCTTTGCCTTTGAATGCTTCTTCCGAATCAAGGCCAAGGTACTGAGCCGAAGCACCCGTAGAGATGATCAACGCGTCACAGGTATAAGTCCCCATGTCGCCCTTTAGGGTGAATGGACGGTTTTTAAGATCCACTTCGTTGATGTGATCAAACAAGACTTGAGTGTCAAAGCGCTCAGCGTGCGCTTGCATGCGCTGCATTAGCTCTGGGCCTTGTACGCCTTCAACATCACCAGGCCAGTTATCCACTTCGGTTGTTGTGGTCAGCTGGCCACCGGCTTGCATGCCTGTGATTACAACCGGTTTTAGGTTTGCGCGCGCTGCATAAACAGCCGCTGTGTAACCCGCAGGGCCAGAACCCAAAATAATCAACTGATGGTGTTGTACGTCGCTCATGTAATCTATGCCTTACTGTCTTAAATAATGGGCTAAAAACCGCACAGAATGTCGGTTAAGCATCAATCAAATATGCGGCCTATCATACACATAAACAAGGGGGGGCGAACAGAAATGAAACTTCATAACCTAGAACGGAATGATATTAACGTTACGTTGTGTTTTTTTCGTTAAGCTGAACTCAGTAAACTAATTGTGGTCTTTGCGAAGCGCTAAAACGGCAAATGTGCTATGTTTACGCGCTTGCATTAAGTGGTTTGTTTTTAAGGATATCGAGTGGAAAGCATGCGTTCGGAGTCTCCCGTAGCGTTTATGGATCTGTTAGCCAGAATTGCTAAGCATCTGGTTCTTATCACCGTCATTTTAGGGTGTGTTTACCTGTTTATGAGTCTGTTGGGGTATGACCCCAAAGATGAGGGGTGGTCTCATCTTGGCTATCACCCGGATATTGCCAATTTTATGGGCCGCGCGGGCGCTTACTGGGCGGACGTTTCGTTCTCTTTTCTGGGGCTCACCGCTTGGTTAGTGCCCTTTATTGTCTTATTACCAACATTGCGTTTTTTAGTGCGGGGTAAGGTAACCCTGTTTGATGGTTTGCCGTTTGTAATGCTGCGCTCTTTGGGTGTGGTGATGGTGGTGTTCTCGTTGGCGTCTTTAGCGTCGATCCACATCAGTAACGAGACGCATCAATTCAGTTACACCAGTGGCGGTATCTTAGGGCAAGCTTTATCCGATCTGATGGTGTCTTGGTTTAGCTTGATCGGCAGCACCGTTATTTTGTTAGCCTCTTTATTAATGGGCTTCACCTTTTACCTAGAGCGCTCATGGGGGCAGCTGTTTGATATGATCGGCGCGGCTTTGTTGTCGATCACCAAGGTTGGCGGTGTGTTTCAAGGTATCTCCCTGCCTAAGCGTGAGCCAAAGGTGGAAGAGGGCAGTGGACGCTCGCTTGCGGATGTTCAGGAAGCGATGCGAGCCCGCATCAAAGAGCGCTTTGAGCCTGTCATGACAAAACAAACGGGTGACGCGACCCAAAAAGAACCTGTTGCACCGGTTAAAACGGCCAAGCCTGAGCCTTCTTTACAAGCTGAGCTATCGCCATTAGATCGAGCGCTTGAGCTGACCGCGGAGCGTGACTACAACATCAATCAGTCTACGGGTGAGATTATCTCAGACGACGATATCCCCGTGGTTACCGATATTGTAGACATGCCAGATGCACGTACCAGTGAAGCTAAACCACCGGTGTCACCACAGATGCCAAGCACAGCCACAGTTTCAGAGCCGGTAACTCAAAAGCCTTCGGTTGCACCGCAGCCTAATACTGCAGCGGATAACTATCCACTGCATGCGGACGATCATTTGGCGAAAAAAGGCCTTAAAATCGTACCGCTTGCCCAAACGCATCAGCCGCTATCGGTCGAAGATGATGTTGACCTAAACACACCTGCCAAAGATCGACGCCCAGTAAGATCGTTGCAAAAGATCCCGTCATTGGACCTTTTGGACCCGCCAGAGCTGCAAACGGACACCGGTTACACCGAAGAGCAACTGGAAGATATGTCTCGATTGCTTGAGGCAAAACTTAAAGATTTTGGTGTCGTTGCTGAGGTCGTGGAAGTTAATCCGGGCCCTGTAATTACCCGCTTTGAAATCCAGCCAGCTCCGGGTGTTAAAGCCAGTAAAATTACCAACCTTGCTAAAGACTTGGCGCGCTCTCTAGCGGTGATGAGCGTGCGTGTGGTTGAAGTGATTCCGGGTAAATCGGTGATGGGGATCGAGATACCTAACCAAAATCGCCAGACTGTGCGCTTAAGTGAAGTCTTAAACTCAAAACCGTATAAAGAAGCGTCCTCGCGCCTGACATTGGGCTTAGGTAATGACATTGCCGGTAACCCTGTGGTCGCGAACTTAGCGAAAATGCCGCACTTGCTGGTGGCCGGTACCACAGGTTCTGGTAAGTCTGTGGGTGTGAATGCCATGTTGCTGAGCTTGCTGTTTAAAGCCACGCCCGATGAAGTCCGTTTGATGATGGTCGACCCGAAAATGTTGGAGTTGTCCATTTATGAAGGGATTCCACATCTGTTAACCCCTGTCATAACCGACATGAAAGAAGCCGCAGGCGGCTTACGTTGGTGCGTGGGTGAAATGGAGCGCCGCTACCGCCTGATGGCGAAAATGGGGGTTCGTAATTTGGCTGGCTTTAACGATAAGCTTAAAGCGGCCGAGCAAAACGGTGAGCCATTACGGGATCCGCTTTGGAAAGCCGAAGAACACGGCGAGCCAGAAGGGACTCCAGCACCTTACCTTGAGCCTTTACCTTACATCGTTGTGGTCATCGACGAATTTGCCGACATGATGATGATTGTGGGTAAAAAAGTAGAGGAGCTGATCGCGCGTATCGCTCAAAAAGCCCGTGCGGCTGGTATCCATTTAATCCTTGCGACGCAGCGTCCTTCTGTGGATGTGATTACCGGTTTGATCAAAGCTAACGTGCCGACACGCATCGCCTTCCAAGTATCATCTAAGATCGACTCGCGTACGATTTTGGATCAGGCGGGTGCCGAAAACCTATTGGGTAACGGTGATATGTTGTACCTCCCAGCAGGTACGAGTGTGCCAAACCGTGTGCACGGTGCGTTTGTCAGTGATGATGAGGTTCACCGCATCGTGGAGGCTTGGAAAGCGATCGGTTCACCTGTTTATATCGACTCCATTTTGGATGATGGTGGCTCTGACGGTGCAACTCCTGGATCGGGCGGTGGTCTATTTGATGACGAACAGGATGCACTTTACGACGAAGCGGTGGCTTTTGTGACCGAAACGCGTAAAGCCTCGATCTCGAGTGTGCAGCGTAAATTAAAGATCGGCTATAACCGCGCTGCACGCATGATCGAAACGATGGAAGCGGCGGGTGTGGTCTCTGAACCAGGCTCTAATGGGCAACGTGAAGTGATTGCACCGCCCCCGGTTCGTGATTGACCTCTTTTTCAGGAAGTAAGTATGAAAAAAACATTGTTAATGACAACCTTGCTAGGAAGCGCACTTTTTTCAGGTTGGGCGTTTGCTGATACGCCTGCAGAAGCATTGCAGGATGTTCTTAAAGGCTATGATCGATTCTCGGCCGAGTTTGAGCAGATGACGCGCACAGAGCAATCCGTAACAAGCGAAGTCAGCCAAGGCCAGTTTTACGTTGAAAAGCCAGGTAAATTCCGTTGGGAAACCTATACGCCATTCCCGCAGACCATTGTCAGTGACGGTGAGTTTGTATGGATTTACGACCCCGACCTTGAACAAGCCACGCGTAAACCGGTACAAAGTGCGGATGCGAACGGTGCGGCCATGATTCTTAATGGCGATGTAGATGGCTTAAACGAAGAGTATGAAATTCATCAAAGCGATACATCGGCATCAACTCAAATGTTTGAGCTAACGCCCAGAAGTGATCAAAGCAGCTTTCAAAAAATCCTCATCTACTTTAATGAGGGTGTGATGTCGGAGCTGCTTTTGGAAGACGTGCTTGGTCAGCAAACGACCATCATGATGCAAAAACCGGTGATTAATTCGGATATGGAAGAAAGCCTGTTTCACTTTGATCCACCCGAGGGTGTGGATGTACTGATCAGCGAAGAGGGTTAATGGACGATCTTTTTGGCAGCCAAGAGAACCTGTACGAGCCGCTTGCATCCCGAATGCGACCGGCTCGACTTGATGATTACATCGGTCAAAGCCACCTGTTAGGGGAAGATAAGCCCCTTCGCCATGCGATCGAGCAAGGCCAGATCCACTCGATGATTTTCTGGGGGCCGCCAGGTGTTGGTAAGACCACGCTGGCCAAACTGATTGCTCATTATGCCGATGCTCACTTTATGGTGATCTCGGCGGTGCTTTCGGGTGTTAAAGAGATCCGCACGGCGGTAGAAGAGGCAAAAATTGTCCGTGCCAATCAAGGGCGCAAGGTCATTTTATTTGTTGATGAGGTGCACCGCTTCAATAAATCCCAACAAGATGCTTTCTTGCCTTACATCGAAGATGGCACGTTTATCTTTATCGGGGCCACCACTGAAAACCCCTCCTTTGAGCTTAACAATGCGTTGCTTTCACGTGCGCGAGTCTATTTGTTAAAGCATTTAACCGAAGCTGAAACTCAGCAGGTGATTACCCAAGCGCTGAATGACCCTGAAAAAGGCCTCGGCCAGCACCCTTATGTCCTTGCAGAAGGGGCTCTGGAGCGTCTAGCACTGGCAGCCGATGGCGATGCACGTCGCGCGCTAAACCTTTTAGAAATAGCGACCGACTTTGCGATCAAGGGACAAAACGCGCAGGGCGAAGAGGTTTATACCATCGCGTTGGAGCACCTAAGTGAGGTCTTAAACGCAAATGTACGTCGATACGATAAGCAGGGGGATCTGTTTTTCGACATGATCTCTGCGTTTCATAAATCGGTACGCGGATCTTCTCCTGATGGCGCTTTGTACTGGTGCTGTCGAATGCTAGAAGCCGGATGCGATCCACTTTATATCGCGCGTCGTTTGGTGGCTATTGCATCGGAGGATATTGGCAATGCAGACCCGCGCTCCATGCAGGTGGCATTGAGTGCGTGGGATGCGTTTGAACGTGTAGGGCCTGCCGAAGGTGAGCGGGCGATTGCTCAGGCAGCTGTGTACTGTGCCGTGGCGCCCAAAAGTAACGCGCTTTATGCAGCATACAAAGCCTGCCGTGCGGATATACGCAGTGACCCAGAGCTTGAGGTGCCGGTGCATCTTCGCAATGCGCCGACTTCGTTAATGAAAGATTTAGGGTATGGCGAGGAGTATCGCTACGCCCACAACGAGCCGCATGCTTTTGCGGCCGGAGAGGTATACCTTCCTGAGGCCATACAGGATCGTCATTATTACGAGCCTACCGAGCGCGGTTTAGAACAGAAAATTAAAGCGAAAATGGAACAGCTGGCTCAGTGGGATGAGCAGAGTCCGGTTAAACGATATCGCTAGGCTATTAACCTAAATCCGTCATCTAATAGGAGTAAGCACAATGTTGACCTGGGTATCCGTTGCCATTGGTGGTGCTGTTGGAGCGATGTTTCGGTTTTACCTAGCGGGTGTGCTCAATTCGCAGGCTGAAAAACTCCCCATCGGGACCTTGTTTTGTAACGTGCTAGGTTCGTTAATTATGGGTGTTTTGTTTGTGCTGGTTATGGAGAAAGCCAAGCTTTCGCCAGAGCTTCGACCGCTATTGATGGTGGGCTTTTTAGGGGCTTTTACGACTTTCTCTTCCTTCTCTTTGGAAACCGTCTCACTTATGCAGCAAGGCCATATCATGTCGGCTGCAATCTATGTATTATTAAGCGTCATTTTATGCATCCTTGCAGCGGGCCTAGGTATTTGGGTCACGCGATTGTTTTGATTAAGGTTTTTTGAGTCATGTTAGATACCAAACTGGTTCGTACAAATCCGGAAGCCGTTGCTGAGCAACTGGTTAAAAAGAAGTTTGAATTCCCAACTGAGCGCTACAACGAGCTGGAAAGTCAGCGTCGTGAAGTGCAGGTTCAAACTGAAAACCTTCAAAACGAGCGCAATACCCGATCCAAAAGCATAGGTAAAGCTAAAGCGGCGGGCGAAGACATTCAGCCGCTGCTGGCCGAAGTACAAACCTTGGGTGACCAGCTGGATGCGGCTAAAGCGGAATTAGTTCGTATTTCTGAAGAGCTCGATAACCTGTTGCTGGGTGTTCCTAACATTCCGGATTCTTCTGTACCAGAAGGGGTGGATGAAGACGACAACGTTGAAGTTCGACGTTGGGGTACGCCGCGTGAATTTGATTTCGAGCCGCAAGACCACGTTGCTCTGGGTGAGCAGCAAGGTGGCTTGGACTTTGAAACCGCCGCAAAATTAACCGGATCTCGTTTTGCTGTCATGACCGGCAAGATGGCGCGTCTGCACCGTGCATTGATTCAGTTTATGTTGGATGTTCAAACCAACGAGCACGGTTACACAGAAACGTACGTTCCTTACATGGTGAATGCCGACAGCCTTAAGGGTACCGGTCAGCTGCCTAAGTTTGAGGAAGACCTGTTCAAAGTGCCTTTTGGCGAGCGTCATTACTACTTGATCCCAACGGCGGAAGTACCGGTCACGAATATCGTACGTGATACCATCGTTGATGCCGAACAGCTGCCTTTGAAATATACCGCGCATACGCCGTGTTTTCGTTCCGAAGCGGGTGCATCTGGCAAAGATACGCGTGGCATGATTCGCCAACACCAGTTCGAAAAAGTCGAGATGGTACAGGTGGTCGAACCAACCAAATCTTGGGAAGCACTTGAGTCTATGACTCAGAACGCAGAAGCGATTTTGCAAAAACTGAACCTGCCGTACCGTGTTGTTGCATTGTGTGGCGGTGATTTGGGCTTTAGCTCAGCGAAAACCTACGACATTGAAGTTTGGTTGCCAGGTCAAGATAAATACCGTGAGATCTCGTCTATCTCTAACATGACGGACTTCCAAGCGCGCCGAATGATGGCGCGCTGGCGTAACCCTGAAACAGGCAAGCCGGAGCTGGTTCATACCTTGAACGGCTCGGGTCTTGCGATTGGTCGTACGTTAGTGGCTGTGCTTGAAAACTATCAGCAAGCCGACGGTACCGTTTTGGTGCCAGAAGTACTTCAGCCTTACATGGGTGGAGCAACCACACTGTAAGCTAAACCCTATTACCAAGCCCGGCTCCTGCCGGGTTTTTTCATTTAGGACTGGTCTCACATGGATGCGATCCCTTACAAGCGGCTATCAGGTTTCTACTTCTTTTACTTCGCCTTGTTGGGTGCAATCATCCCGTATTGGTCACTCTACCTGGAGTCTCTCGCTTTTGATGCGATCACCATCGGTGTGCTGATGTCGATCTCACATTTGACGCGTGTCTTTGCTCCCTCGCTTTGGGGTTACTTGGCGGATAGGACGGGTAAGCGGCTTAGTATCATTCGCTTAGGCGCGCTAGCTACCTGGTTAATCTTCCTATTAATGTTCGATCAAGATGCCGCATGGCGTGTCGGCTTGATCATGCTGTTGTTCAGTTTTTTCTGGAACGCGGTGCTGCCTCAGTTTGAAGTCGTCACCATGACCCATTTGGGTGATCAGCGTGCTCGGTATTCCTTAATACGCGTGTGGGGTTCCATCGGCTTTATCGTCAATGTGGTCGGTTTTGGTTATCTCTTTGATAAAATCGAGATCGGCTATTTGGTCCATGCGATGTGGTTGATCATGGTGATGATCTGGATTTTTGCCTGCTGTGTTCCATCGCCTAATCTTAAGCGGGCTTCTTCATCGGATGTTGAGGCAGATCAGTCATTTAAAAAGACTTTCTGTACGCCGGCTGTTCTGGCATTTTTTGCGGCGACGTTTCTTGTCCAGTTATCACATGGTCCTTATTACACCTTTTTCAGCATCATGATGGAGTCCTCTGAGTTTTCTCGTGGTGAAATTGGGTGGATATGGGCGATTGGCGTAATGGCTGAGGTCGGGGCCTTTATCGTCATGCACCGTTTTATTGAGGTATTGGGTTGTCGCAACTTGATGATCATAAGTCTTATGTTAGCGGCGCTGCGTTGGAGTTTGGTGGCTTTGTTCCCAACGGTGATGCCGGTGCTTTTGATGAGCCAGTTACTTCATGCTGCTTCCTTTGGGGCGATGCACGCAACCGGTATTACGCTGGTACACCACTTTTTTGCAGAGCAGCACCAAGGTAAAGGGCAGGCGTTATTTTCCAGTTTAGGGTTTGGTCTGGGGGGAAGTTTAGGGGCTTTAATCTCTGGTTTTATCTGGGAGCCTTTCGGCCCTGTGATGACCTTTTTACTCGCGAGTTTGGCGTGTATTTTGGCTGCTATAATTACCTATGTATGGATGCACCAAAAGCCGCGCTTAGTGGTTAATTAGCTGATCTTTTGCACTGCGAAACGTTAGGTTATATAGTTGTGGACGTCCGTGCTACAAGTATAAAAAACGGAGGTTCCGATGAACTTCAAAATCGATGTGGACATCACCCCTGAAGAGATGCGTAAGCTTCTTGGTCTTCCAGATATATCTGGCCTTCAGGATGAAATGATCCAGAAAATACGTGAGCAAATGGAAGCCGGGGCAGAAGGGTATGACCCCTTAAGCTTAATGAAGCCCTACATGAACAGTGGCTTGGGTTCCATGGAAGCGTTCCAAAAAATGATGATGGGCATCATGAGTCAATATGGCTCTTTCGACAAAAGCCGTAATGACAAGTAAAGCCGCGTTACGACACAGTAAGGGTTTAGAGTGACAGAGAGAGATCCAGAATTGCGTATTCTTCGAAAATACACGAATCGACGCTTATACGACACTTCCAGAAGTTGTTACGTCACCCTTGAAGATGTCAAAAAACTGGTGCTCAGTGGCGAGCCGTTCCAAGTGCTGGATTCGAAAACGGGAAATGACCTTACCCGCAATATCTTGCTGCAAATCATCAGTGAGCAAGAAGCGGACGGTCACGGAACGTTGTTGACCAATCAGGTTCTACAGCAGTTGATCCGTTTCTACGGGGACAGCATGCAAGGTATGATGAGTCAGTACTTGGAACAAAGCATTGCGGCCTTCCTAGAGCATCAAGAACGTATTCGTGAGCAGATGCAAACCATGATGGGAGTGGCCAACCCGCTGACGATGATGAACAAAATCGCCGATCAAAACATGGCTGTATGGAATATGTTTCAGCCAAGTGGCACGAAAAAGCCAGAAGAGGGCGACGAGCCGGCTCCTGAATCTGAAGGCGACTCATCTAAAAAGTAAGCTTCATGCGCAGCAGGTCTAAGGCTTGCTGCTACCTTCCTCTTTTTAAGAGCACTCCTAGACCTTTTATCTCTCTGTTCTGGTTATTCGTCAGAGCAAAGCCACTTGGAAATGCACGCAGGTACAGTTTTAAGTGATTTAGCACTCACAAATACGCCGATGTGCCCCGCCTCGACTTCGTATTCGCTGTAATCGATGTTTGCCGGTAATAACCCTTTAAGGGCTTTGGAGGAAGCGGGCGGCACAAGATGATCATGCTCACCAAATAGGTTTAGTACTGGTGATTTTAGTGCTTTTAGATCAATAGCTTGAGTGCCTATCTTCATGCAGTTGTTCACCAGTGCATTATCTTTAAAGCACTGGTTTTGAAACTCAAGAAACGCGGCTGCCGCTTGGTCAGGGCAATCATTGATCCATTTTTCCATCCGTAAAAAACGCTTAGCCGATGTTGTATTTTGACAGGCGCTGATCAGGTGTAATTGTTTATCAATGGATTGTTTGAGTGGCGTTAAATGCGCAAAGGTTTGGCTCAAAAAACGGCCGGGTATGTTGCCAAAGGTGTGGCTTAGTTTTACTGCATCAATCTGGTGAGTGAGTGCTCTTAGTGCGTTGTCTGGCGTATGGAAGTCCACCGGCGTTACGCAAAGAATGAGGCGATTAATACGCTCCGGATACAGTGCTGAGAAGCACAAGGCCAATACGCCCCCTTGGCAGACACCCAGTAAGTTAATCTTGCTGATATCAGCGTGGTTGCACGCCTGTTCAATACCGATGGCTAATCGATCGTCAATATAATCGCTTAAATCCAAGAATTGATCCGTTATGTCGGGGTAACCCCAGTCCAGCACATACAGGTCATGACCTTCTGCAAGAAGATGCTGTATGAAGGATCGATCTGGGTCTAAATCCAGCATGTACCAACGATTGACCAATGCATAACAAATGAAGATGGGGGCTTTTTTGGGGGCGTTCGTAAAGGGTGAAGCGTCGTAATAACGAAGGGCGAGACCATCGTGTTCATAAAGGATCACGCAAGCGGTGTTGGCGGTGTCAATCTCATCCAGCTGCTGGAGCGTTGTGTGAGCGGTACTAAGACGCGTGAGGTGATCGAGTATCTCGGTATGTAGGTTAAGCGGCGTTAAAGACACATTTTTCATTCGATACAGCGCTTATTGATCATCGATTGAATGGGTCGCAAGTGTCATTACTTTCTGTTCAAGGTCGGCTAATTGTTTAGCCAAAGTATCGTTTAAGACTTGCTGTTCTTTTAATGCTTTTTGCACGCTTGATAACTCTTTGCGTGTGGCATGCTGACGCTCAAAGACCTTAGTCATACCGGATTGTGTGCACAGTCCAAATTGCTCAAAGGTTTCATTCATCAAGCGTTGCGAATACTCAGTAAGGTCTAAGTAAGCGTGTGTAACGGCCGCGTAGGTGGCTTGATACGTGTCCGATAAGATCGCTTCGGCATGTGCGCCATCATACGCCGTTACCCAGTGATCATGCAGGCTTTTAAGTGATTCAATCGGTGATTCACTTTGACTGATACCTGCTTTAAATCGCACTATCGCGGATTCCGTAATGCGCTCATATTCAATGGCGTACAAGCTGATAGCCGCGCGATATGCTTCGGTCAGCTGAACAATGCGTGTGGTTCGCGACTGCCAATTGATGTGGCTAAGGTTGGGCAGCAGGGCTTCCCACGCGTTTTTAGCCGATTGAAACCAAGGTTGCTGTTGCGTCAGTTGCTCGCTCTGCTGGATCAGCTTGATGAAAGCGGTTTGCCACTTGCTATCAAGCTGAGTGGCGGATTTGAGTTGATCGAGTGCGGTGTGATGAATCAGTTGCTCGAAGTCAGCAATGATCGTATCAAGGCCTTCGGCATCCCAGCCGTCTTTGTTTTGAAGGCGCTCGATCAGTGTTGCCCCAATGCGCGCAAACGCTTCTGATTGGGTCACCATTTTGGTAGCCAGATTTAAGGCGTCCATAGGGGAGTCGAACGGTTCGGTTTGCCCAACCGAGTGCAACCAATCGCTGAGCAGTTGGTTCTGCTGCTGATAGAAGGCATCCAGTTGGTTTTTTAAATCACCGATCACACGATCACTCCTTAAAGAGAGGGCTGTTGGTTCAGCCTAGCTTATATTAGAGATCAAACGCTTGGGAATAAACCCACATTGAGTTTAATTTGAAGGCGGTTCCTCTGAGAGCATCTCGACCAAGCAGCGAGCGGCATTTGATAAGGTGCGGTCTTTATGAAAAATATACCCTAGTTGTCGAACGATCGGCTCTTTACCGGTATCGAGCACCGTCAGTGAGTCATCGATTAACGTTTCTGGCAAAAGGCTCCAGCCCAGTCCAATGCTGACCATCATCCTAATGGTGTCCAAGTAGCCAGTAGACATCGAGACGTTCAATTCGAGCCCCTGTTTGTGAAACTGCTCGGCCAAGACTTGATACGTAAAGGTTGTGGTCGAGGGCAGAATCGAAGGGGTTCGGGTAAGCTCTTCTAAGGTTACTTGCTTTTGTTGGGCTAGTGGGTGGTCTTTACCGACAACGTACTGCAGTGTGTCCTCCCAAATAGGATGCGAACAAATCACAGGGTCTGGCGTTGGAGATAGGGTGATGAGTGCCAGCTCCAGTTGGCCGTGCACAATGGCTTCGTAGGCCGCTTCTGACTCATCAAAGTGCAGTTGTAACTCCACGTCGGGGTAGTGTTCAGTGAACCTTCGCAACACGCAGGGTAAGCGGTGTAGACTGATATGGTGGCTTGCGGCTAACGATAAAACGCCGCTGACCTCACCTTTTAAATTCCCCATGGCGCGATTGGCATCTTGGATGGCTGCCAATATGGTTTCGGCACGGGGTAATAGAGCAAGGCCTGCTTCGGTTAATGAGACTTTTCGGCCAATTCGGTCAAACAGCTTTTGGTTAAGTTGATCTTCCAATAATGCAATGCGCTTACTCACGGCCGACTGGGTAATAAAGAGTTTTTGTGCGGCTTGAGAGAAAGATTTGGCTTGTGCAACGGCAAGAAACGCCGTGAGGGTATGGGTATCCATATTGATCCACCAAGTATTCAGGGGGCCGTAGCCCCTGAAGTCACACAATCAGTGATGATCTTGGGCGCTAAGCTCGTGATCGGGATTGTGATTAGCGGGCGTTACCATCATGTCAGTTACCCAAGGGTGATCAACAATCATGCTCATCATGTGATCAATGAACAGGCGCACTTTTGGGTTTAAGTGGCGACGGCTTGGGTAGATTGCATTGACCTCGATGGAGGGGCAGGTGTATTCAGGCAGCACTTCCACCAGCTCACCCGCTTGTACGCAGCCATGGCAGTAAACACGTGGGAGTCGAGCAATACCTAAGCCTTGTAACACCATCTCGCGGTTAAATGCGATGCTGTTGGCTTTCAGGTTGCCGGTGACTTCGATGGCATGCGGCCAGTTATCGAATTCCCAGTAATCATGCGCTTTTAGCTGACCAAAACAAGCGTGTTTACTGAGCTCGTCCGGGTTCTGCGGGCTGCCCATGCGCTTTAAATATTCTTGGGATGCGTAGATGCCACGAGATACATGCGCGATGCGGCGTGCAATCAAGCTCGAATCGGCCAGTTCGCCGACACGGATCGCAAGGTCGATGCCTTCTTCGATCAGATCAACCAAGCGCGTGCTCAGCTCAACTTCAAGTTGAATCTTAGGGTAGCGTTCCATAAAGGTCGCCACCACATCATTCATCATGAAAACACCGAGCTCCGCAGGCATGGTTAAGCGCAAACGGCCGCGCGGGTCCTCTTGAGAGGCCGACAGTTGGTCTTTCGCGTTTTCAAGGTCGTTGATCAAAGGCTGGCAGCGGGTGAATAACTCTTCACCGTCATCGGTCAACTTTAGTTTTCGGGTCGTTCGTTGTAATAAACGCACACCCAAGTCATCTTCCAACTGAGCAATGCGTCGGCTAATGGTGGATTTCTGAATGCCAAGGCTTTCAGCAGCAGATGTGAAGCTGCCTGTCTCAACAATCCTAATGAATAAGCTGACATCATTAAGGTTCATGCATCTATCACTTTTCTTGTCAGGATGGAATGGTACGCGACGTCTGGCCGTGGCACAGCTTTACAATGATAAAGACTGACAAATAGGCGCAGTCTCAAACTCACAGAGCGCTTGTAAAAAGGGCTCTATTTGAATGCGGTAACTAAATCCTTGTTTTTTGTGAGCTTTAAATCGCACTGAAACAGTATGATATTCCTCCTTTCATAGGCAAAGATCAAGGCTCATACCAAAATAGTGCAAGCATCATATCCAAAAGTAGATATGACTTTTGCAAAAAGTAAGGGAATTCAAGCACTCATTAAACTGTTGCGCTTTTGAGTGCCTGTAAAATAGCCAAAACCCCATTTGTGCGAGAAGGGCTGAGAAAACGTGATAGCCCTACATCACTGAGCCATTGACTAGGGTTAACGCGGGACCATTCGTTTTTATCTAACCCGGTAAACGTTTGTGCGATTAATCCGCCGATGCCCCGCATGATGCGCGCTTCGGAGTCGATAAGGGGCGTAAAGGTCCCGTCTGTGTTGCGGTATTGGTGAATCCAGACTTTGGACTCACACCCATCTACAGGTGTGGCGGCTTCCCGTAACGGTGTTGGCCAAGGCAGTATTAGGCTACCCAAACTTAACAAGCCTGAGAGTGATATCGGCTGTTGCAGGCCGGGCTTTGTAAGCCCCAGTAGCCGGTTAAAATCGACTTCATCGTTGCGATGTGTATCATCGCTAAGAAGGGGCGATTCTTCGGTATTTGACGGATCTTCATTGGCTAATTGGATCAGTAAATCACAGGCCAAATCGACTTCTTGCAATGTGCTGTAAAGCGCAAGCGATATGCGTAAAGTGCCATCCAAACCGAGTGATTCCATCAAGGGCATGGCGCAGTGATGCCCCGTGCGTACGGCGATACCGTGTTCATCTAAAAGCAGTGCTAGGTCTTGATGGTGCCAATCATCAATCGTGAGGGATACGACACCGACATTGTCGGGTTTAGCAGCTAACACATGGATGTTTTTGTGTTGGGATAATCGCGTTACAAGGTGCTGCCGAAGCGTCGCTTCATGCTCTTGTATCGCGTTTCGGTCTTGTTGCGATAAAAAGCTAAGCGCTTCGGCAAGCCCGATCGCATCGGCGGTAGGCGGGGTGCCAGCCTCAAATTTAAACGGAAGTGTATTAAAGGTGGTTTTATTAAAGCTGACCTGTTTGATCATCTCGCCACCGCTTTGCCAAGGTGGCATCTTCTCAAGGAGGGCTGTTCTGGTCCAGAGCACGCCAATGCCATTTGGGCCGTAGCATTTATGACCCGAGAAAAAGTACGCATCTGCTCCTAATTGCTGAAGATCCACCTCAAGATGGGCCACCGCTTGGGATCCATCCACGACGAGTAGGGCGCTGTGATCGTGCACCTGCTGGGCAATTGATGTAATTGGGTTGATGACTCCCAGCGCATTCGAGACATGGGTGATGGCCACTATCTTAGGGGAGTGCGCTTTCAATAGCTGATTCAGTGCATCCAGATTAAGCGACTGGTCATCATTTAAAGGAATGGGAACGATGCGAGCCCCATGTCGCTCAGCGGCCAGTTGCCATGGAACGATATTGGCGTGGTGTTCCATGGTCGATACCAAAATGGTATCACCCGCGCTTAAACAATACTCAGACAGTGAGTAGGCCAGAAGGTTGGCCGCTTCTGTTGCGCCTTTCGTCCAGATGATCTCATGGGTAAGTTCAACGTGTAAAAACTCAGCAACAACGGAGCGTGCGTGCTCAAATTGTTGTGTCGCTTCATTTGATAACGTATGGGAGCCACGATGGACGTTACTGTTGTGCAATTTGTAAAAGCGCTGCTGCCTGTCCATGACGCGTCTTGGTTTTTGCGTTGTAGCCGCGTTATCTAGGTAAACGAGAGGTTTCGAGTGCACCTTGGTGGAGAGAATCGGGAATTCCCGACGGATCTTATTGACATCAAACATTTTGCACTCAATGAGTCTGTGTAGCTTCGCGGTTGAGACGTACGAGCTGACTAGCCCAACGAGAATACATCATGGCGCTAACAAATAAGGTGACAACTAAAACCGTATACAAGAGACCTGCGATCAATTGTACGCCGCCTGCGGCACTCATTAATACTGCACCGTTAAAGTAGATCAGTAGGATAAAACACAGCCACACATGACCACGAGGCGAGCCGTTGATTAAAAACGGCGTAAAGCTGATCAGCGGCAGAGTGTGCAAAAGCCAAACGGACCAAAGGCTATGAGCGTTGATCGCCATGTAGGCTAGGTACCAAGCGCTGAAAAAGACCAATAGCCCAATAAAGGAAGCTCGGCTAGCCCATTGGGTTACCCTTACCTTGCGTTCAAGCAGGTGTCGATCAGACTCGTGTAGTTGGGCTAGTTTCATAAACTTAGCTGAGCTTCTTCGAAAGTTGGGCGAGGCGGCTACCCACGGCGATGCAAAGTGTAAGCTCATGCTCATCGAGCTGGCCAGACCGGGTGTCGCCTGCCACGTGGCTCGCTCCGTAAGGGGTTCCACCGTGCTGGGTGTTCAACAATGCACTTTCCGAATAAGGGATGCCGCTGATGACCATGCCATGGTGAAGCAAAGGCAGCATCATGGTTTGAAGAGTGGACTCTTGACCACCGTGTAAACTCGAGGTGGAGGTAAACACGCTGGCCGGCTTGCCGATCAAATCCCCAGACATCCAAATCGAGCTGGTGGAGTCCAAAAAGAACTTTAACGGTGCGGCCATATTACCAAACCGTGTTGGGCTACCGAGCGCAAGCCCAGCGCAGCCTTTTAGATCGTCCAATGTGCAGTACAAGTCGCCGTCGTCCGGAATGCTCGGTGCCGTGGATTCACACACGCTGGACACTTCGGGCACAGTTCGAATCCGTGCTTCAAGTCCCGATTGCTCAATTCCACGGGCAATCTGGCGGGCCATTTCGCGCGTGGAACCGTGGCGTGAATAATAAAGCACCAAAACGTACGGCGTAGTCATTAGATAATCTCCAAAACACTCTCTGGTGGGCGGCCAATGCGCGCTTTAGCGTCTTTGATCACAATGGGACGCTCGATGAGTTTTGGGGTGTTGATCATGGCATCGATCAGTTGATCGTCTGTAAGCGAAGCATCGTCTAGACCTTGCTCTTTGTATTCGGCTTCTTTCTTGCGCATTAATTCACGAGGGGTATAGCCCAATGCTGATAAAACCGAGGTGAGTTCCGCTTTTGTAGGCGTGTTTTTGAGATATTCAACGACGTCGGGTTGCACACCGTTATCTTCTAAGAGCTTGAGCGTTTCTCGTGATTTAGAGCAACGTGGGTTGTGATAAATGGTTACTTGGCTCATGGTGCGTCCTGTCAAAAACGGTTGTAAAACAGATGATAAGTTGTAAAGCTGCTTATTGTATCTGCCTCATGGGAAGATAAAAAGTAACTTGATGGCGTAGCGTCTTGGGCTAGATCATCAATTAGGGAGAATTATGAAAGCCATTGTGAACTCGACGTTCGTGCGCTTTATGCAGTACCTAATCCGTCAATTCTTGAATAACGGCGGAATCATCAATGCATCCGCTCTGACTTATACCACCTTGTTCGCTGTTGTGCCTTTAATGACGGTGACGTATGCGATGTTGTCCGCGATTCCATCCATTAATGAGTATGGAGATACGATCCAAAATTGGATCTTTGAAAACTTTGTACCCACCACAGGCGAGACCATCCGCAGCTATTTAAGTGAGTTCACAGGCCAAGCGAAGAAGTTGACCGGCGTAGGCATCGGTGCGCTGGTTGTGACGTCGATCATGATGATGCGTAATATCGAGGTCGCGTTTAACCGGATCTGGCGCGTGTCAGATCAGCGAAAGGGCGTTTCCAGCTTTCTCCTATATTGGGCGGTTTTAAGTTTGGGACCCATTCTGATCGGTTTGGGTTTGGTGGTCACCTCTTATGTGGCGACTTTACCTTTTGTGAACAGCGCAGCCGATTTGGTTGGCAAAGGACGATTATTGCTTTTACTGCCTTTGGTTTTGTCGATTATCGCGTTCACCTTGCTGTATGTGGCTGTGCCAAACTGCAAAGTCCCCCTCAAGAATGCGTTTATCGGCGGCTTAGTGGTTGCCATCCTGTTTGAGTCGGCAAAAAGAGGGTTTACTTTTTATGCAACTCAATTCCCGTCGTACGAGCTGATCTACGGCGCCTTTGCCGCGGTGCCTCTGTTTCTCTTTTGGATCTTTATCAGCTGGGTCATCATTCTCTCGGGGGCTGAGTTAACACGAGCGTTGACCGTGTATAAAACCTTGGATCGAACCCGTCAGTTTTCTCATCTGCACACGGTGGTGGGGGTTTTGTTCGCGCTTTGGAAAGCGCAGCAAGAGGGTAAAACCTTGTCGGATGATGTGTTACTTCAAACTGTACCTGGGCTTGATCAAAGTGGTTGGGATCAGTATGTTCAAATATTGGACGAAAAGCACCTGATCAAACGTGCAGACGAAGGTGAGTACCTGTTATCACGTGACCTTCAGTCGCTGTCCTTGTTGGATTTGTGCGATCGCCTTCCTTGGCCTATCCCTGAACCCATGGAGAACCCGATCAATAACAGCGGTTGGCTTGTTGCCTTAGACCAACGACTACAAACGGTTCGCGTTTCACATGAGCAGGCGCTTGGGGAGTCACTCGATGAGATGTTCCGCCGTTCACGAAGTGAAGGTCAAACGCTCGAAGAGGCCCTTGAAGATCGTAACGCAGAGAGTAAAAGCACAGTAGAAAACCGTGTTGAAGGCAGTCATATGGATGCGCTTCTAGGTGATACAACGTCACTTGAGGCCGGTGAAATGCCTGAAAAATCTAAGTAACGGAGTGATGTATGGAAAAAGCAGGATTGCATGCGTTTGTTTCCGGTCGAGTTCAGGGTGTGTGGTTTCGTAAAAACACTCAGGAGCAAGCGGAAATTCATGGCTTAGTTGGCTGGGTTAGAAACCTGCCAGATGGTCGTGTTGAAGTAAAAGCGTTTGGGCCTATAGAGTCGACTCAAGCGCTCGAAACATGGCTGTCAAAAGGGCCAAGGCTCGCTAATGTAATCCATCTTGAATCCAACGCCATCGATTACGAAGAAGAGCATACGGGTTTTATTATTACAGGCTAGCTTATTGGTGTGACCTAGATAGCAAAAAGCCCTGAGATTCAGGGCTTTTGTGTTTAAGTGGCTTAGATCACAATTATGCGAGCTTGCCTTTTAAAAACTCGATGATGCCTTCGGCAGTGACATCTTGTTTATCAGCGTCGGTGCGACCTTTGTACTCATAAGAGCCTGCTTTAATGCCACGATCCGAAATGACCAGTCGGTGAGGAATGCCGGTCAATTCCATGTCCGCAAACTTAACGCCTGGGCGCTCTTTACGGTCATCCAGCAGTACTTCGATACCCTCTGCTTTTAGTGCGTTGTAG
Source organism: Neptunomonas sp. ABH4_499 (assembly GCF_056160565.1). Classification (NCBI taxonomy): domain Bacteria; kingdom Pseudomonadati; phylum Pseudomonadota; class Gammaproteobacteria; order Oceanospirillales; family Oceanospirillaceae; genus Neptunomonas; species Neptunomonas sp. ABH4_499. Next base: position 283,785 of record NZ_JBSWXK010000002.1, read on the forward strand.
ATCTCATCCGCAACGGCTTGAACTTCTTCAGATTTGTCGTAGTTAAGCGGCACAATGGCGATTTGGAAAGGTGCCAGTGCGGTTGGCCAGATAATGCCATTGTCATCGTGGTTTTGCTCAATGGCAGCGGCCACCACGCGGGTAACGCCGATGCCGTAGCAGCCCATCTCCATTGTGACAGCTTTGCCGTTCTCATCCAGCACGGTAGCGTTCATCGCTTTGGAGTATTTATCCCCCAGCTGGAAGATATGACCCACTTCGATGCCACGTTTGATGTTGAGTGTACCCTGACCGCATGGGCTTGGATCACCTTCCACAACAGAGCGAAGATCGGCAATTTGTGGTGTTGCAACATCACGATCCCAGTTAATACCGAAATAGTGCTTGCCATCAATGTTAGCGCCCGCGCCAAAGTCAGACATGACCGCCACGGTACGGTCAATCACACACGGGATCGGCAGGTTAATGGGGCCGATGGAACCAAAGCCTGCATCCAGGAAGCTGCGGATTTGCTCTTCGCTTGCCATTTGCAGGGGGGCGGCCACTTCTGGCAATTTATCGGCTTTGATTTCGTTGAGTTCATGATCGCCGCGTACCAGCAATGCCACGAAATCAGCGTCGCACTCTTCAGAGGCAACAACGATCAATGTTTTAACCGTTTTCTCGATGGGCAGGTTATGTTGCTCGACCAGCTCGGCGATGGTTTTAGCATTAGGGGTGTCGACCAAGGTCATCTCTTGGGTCGCTTCACCGCGAGGTTCTTTTGGTGCCAGAGCTTCGGCAAGCTCTACGTTAGCCGCGTAATCACTGCTGTCCGAGAACGCGATGTCATCTTCACCCGATTGTGCCAAAACATGGAACTCATGCGAGCTGCTGCCGCCGATAGAGCCGGTATCGGCCAACACTGGGCGGAAGTCCAAACCTAAACGAGTAAACACATTGGTGTAAGCTTGGTGCATGGTCTCGTAAGTCGCTTGCAAGGACTCACGACTTGCGTGGAAAGAGTACGCATCTTTCATGATGAACTCGCGGGAGCGCATCACACCAAAGCGTGGGCGAATCTCGTCCCGGAATTTGGTTTGGATTTGGTAAAAGTTTGCCGGCAGCTGTTTGTAGCTTTTCAACTCACGACGAACAAGATCTGTGATCACTTCTTCGTGTGTTGGGCCTAAGCAGAAGTCGCGACCATGACGGTCATTCATGCGAAGCAGTTCCGGGCCGTATTGCTCCCAACGACCGGATTCTTGCCACAGTTCAGAAGGCTGAACGGTGGGCATCAGTACTTCTTGAGCGCCTGCGTTGTCCATCTCTTCGCGGACAATACGTTCCACTTTACGCAGCGTACGAAGACCCATGGGTAACCAAGAGTAAAGACCTGAGGCTTCTTTACGAATGAGGCCTGCTCGAAGCATAAGCTGGTGGCTGATCACCTCCGCATCGGACGGGGTCTCTTTTAGGGTCGCGATCAAAAACTGGCTGGCGCGCATAAGATTAACTGAACCTTTATCAAAAATTACGTGCGCCTATTCTAGGGTTTCCATGGGTAGGGGACAAGCCATACCAAAGTGATGTCGAGTTTTCACTAAAAATTAGGGGGCAAATATTAGAGAAAGGTTATCAATTTTAAGGATTTAGCATTATAGTTAAGTAAGGTTTTCGTCAGTTTCACTTTTGTATTTGCAGTACAGGTATGGATGATCGAATTTTTAAATCTGTTATAGAGATTACAGAACAGAAAGATCTAGATTCCCTAGAGTCCAGCTTGATAGCGACTTTGGCGGAGCTGTGTGATCTGTCTGATATCTCGATCATTCGTATTTTTGATCAAGACTACAAACGTCACGTCGAAGAATCGATCCGCTTGGACATCATCCGCGATGCCGACGGTAATCGCGATTATCAGTGGAGCACGCAGGGCGATTTTATCAAGCCGGATCAACATCTGATCCAGTGCATAGAGAACGCTTCAAAGGTATCGGCTGCCGATTCAACTGGGCAGTCCTGCTATCAGTTTCCCATCATTGGTGGGAAAGAGGTAATCGGTGTCCTTCGTCTGTGCGGTAACTCGATCAGCTCTGAGTCTCTTTTGTTGGTCGAAGGCTTTGTAAAGATTTATGAAAATTACCTGTTCATTCTGAACGAAAGTGAGCGTGATAAGCTCACAGGGTTATTGAACCGCCGAACCTTTGATAAAAAACTGGCTCGTTTACTGCAGATGCAGCGTGAAGCAGGTGTGAATGAAACCGAGCATGAACATGCTAGGCGTCAATTATCACAAGACGCTACCGCATGGTTGGTTATCGTTGATGTTGACCACTTTAAAGCGGTTAATGATATGTACGGCCACGTCTACGGTGATGAGGTGCTGCTTCACCTGTCACAGATCATGAAGGGCTTTTTTCGAAGCTCTGATCTTCTGTTTCGTTTTGGTGGGGAAGAGTTTGTACTGGTGCTTGAGCCGATTCCTAAAGAGATGGTCGAGAGTAAACTCAATGCGTTTCGCCAAGCGGTCAGTGAATACAGTTTTCCGCTGGTTGGGCACTTAACCATCAGTGCTGGTTACATTGCCATCTGTGAAGCGGACTATCCGCTTACTGCGTTGGATAATGCCGATAAGGCGTTGTACCACGCAAAAAGCAACGGTCGAAATCAGATCGCTAATTTTGAGCAGTTGGTTGAGCTCGGTGTACTTAGCCAAGCGACTGCGGATGAAGGGGAAGTGGATCTGTTCTAGTTTTACTTCCCAAAACCTGTCGTAAAAGGAGAGTCTTGTATGGATCAATTTATGGCCGCTGCTCTAGAAGAAGCGAAAACAGGTCTTAAGGAGGGAGGTATCCCCATCGGTTCCGTTTTGGTGATTGATGGAAAAATTGTGGCGCGCGGACACAATCAACGTGTTCAAAAAGGCAGTGCCATTCTTCATGCAGAAATGGATTGCTTCGAAAATGCGGGGCGTTTGACTGCCAAGGATTATCAAAAAGCCGTTTTGTACTCGACTTTATCGCCCTGTGATATGTGCAGCGGTACCGCTTTGCTTTACGGCATTAAGACCGTTATCGTCGGTGAAAATAAAACCTTTCAAGGCCCAGAATCTTACCTTAAAGAGCGTGGTGTGGATGTAACGGTTCTTAATGATGCCGAATGCATTCAGTTGATGGAGCAGTTCATTGATGAACACCCAACGCTTTGGAATGAAGATATTGGTGTTTAAGTTACAGTTATAATTGTCTGATTTATAAGGATTACCTCTTTGCGTTCTTTTGTTGCCATTGCACTTTTACTGGCATCGACCGCCAGTCATGCTTCTTTGATCAATTATTTTAAGTACTCCGACGGTACAACTAACTGGCAATATATCGCGAATTTCTCAAGCGGTGTTTTAATCATCACCTTATCCATTGTGATTTTAGGGCTGTTTTTGGCTCGCCGTCGTTTATTCAAAGCGAACCGTGAACTGCGCGCGATTAAGGCCAACCTTGAAGAGCGCGTAAAAGAGCGTACCCGTAACCTGAATGAATCCAACCAAAAACTCTTGGAAAGTAATCAGGCGCTTGAGCATGAAGTGTCGGAGCACATCATCACTACAGAGCGCCTTAAAGCCCAAGAGGCCTATATTCAGGATATCCTTACGTCGATGCCTTTGATGCTGGTGGGGCTTGATCAGGACGGTGTTATTACTCATTGGAACCAGAGAACCGCCGAGCTATCCGGTATAGCGGCGGATCAGGCATTGGGTAAAACACTTTGGGAGGCGTACCCGACCGCCACTATTTCGCCGGATCAGATTCGTGAATCCATTCGTTACAAGCGCACCATTCACCTTAAGCAGACGCTTAATACGATGTCGCATTTCGATATCACCATCTATCCATTGCAAGAAAGCCCAGAAGGCGGTGTGGTGATCTTGATTGATGATGTCAGTAAAGAGACGCGTGCCGAGAACATGTTGTTACACAACGATAAGATGTCCTTCATGGGGGAAGTGGCTTCCTCCATGGCGCATGACATTAATGTGCCTCTGCAAGGGATCTTGTTGGATGTCCGCAGTTTTCAGCGTGCGTTGGAGTCTGCAAAAAATGAAGATGGCGATCTGCAAGATGCGGTTAAGGTGTCGGATCGCTTGAATCAAGTCATTGAGCAGATGCAAGAGAAGGGTGATCAGGTTAACAGCATCATCAACAACTTGCTGGCGTTTTCCCGTGGTCGAAAGCAGGAAAAGCAGTGGATCAATGTGGTGGATGTGATGGAGAATACTTTGACGTTAGCGTCGGATGTGATCTCGATTGCGGATGATCTTCCCTTTAACCGCATCAAGGTAGAGCGGCATTTTAGTGAACATCTACCGATGTTGCCGTGCTACATCACTGAGCTTCAGCAAGTGATCTTGAGTGTGTTGCGTCATTGTGCCTACGCTGTCTATGAGTCGTTCCGTTCCGGACAAGAGGGGTATCACCCGGAAATTAAGTTGCTGCTGGCGGAGGAGTATGGGCAGATCTTGATGCGTATTCACCATAACGGATCCACTCTGACTTTGGATGATCAAGTTCAGGTGTTTGAACCTTACTTCCAAGGTGAGCACGCTGAGGAAGATTGTGATGCCGGTGACCGACTCTCGTTCGCGCACTACATCATTACTGAACAGCACTCAGGCCAGATGGCTGTTACCTCGGATGAGAAAAACGGCACCACTTTCCATATTCAATTGCCTTTGCAGGACTGATTCGTATGGCGAGTCTGTTTCGGTTTGGTCTTTGTGCATCTGTCTCACTTATAACGGTTGGTTGTGCTTCTCAGTCGGACCTCGCGCAGCTGCGTGAGTCCCCGGCGCATTCGATTCATTTTAAGGTAGAGCACAACATCGACCCCGTTATGGATAAAGTGACCCAAAACATTTGGGCCTGCCATGTGTTCCCGATTAAACGGCGTGGGCTGCCCAACAGTGAGCTAGAAACGGATCACCAAGGGTATAAGAAGTTTGTGTCGTATAAGTCGACCGACACCTACCCTTTGGATGTTGAGCTTGAACCTTACGACTTAACCACCACCGATGTATCTGTGCGCTACATCGACCCGTTTGCGCCTTCCGCAAAAGCGGTACCTTTATGGTTTGGCAATGACTATTTGGAATGCCGGACCTCAGACGAGTTAAACCAAGCGCGCTCGGTATTGCGTCATCAAGCCCCGAAAGTGTTTACTCAATCAACGCCGCTCCCTGAGTTGTTTGAAGTATATTCGGATTTAATGCTGACCTGTTTTGACTCTCGACGTGATTTCGGCCCTTACTACATGGTCGATACTTTGGTGAGCTTTGTAAGCCCGAAGGGGATGATCACGGGGGTTAACTACAAACCCATTGGTAAACCTGTGTATGGCTTTCAGTTAGAGCTTGAGGCGCTGTCTCCAACCGAAACCCAGGTGACTTACTACGGGCATCCGCAGGCGCAATCCTATTTTGAGGCCTTAATGACCTGGACTGAGCATCCAGATCAAGATTTGGCTTGCCCAGCCCGTTTGCCGCTGTATTAAGCCGCACTACCTGTCGTTTGATTCCATCGTATCGCGCTGGCGTAATGTAGGGAATTTCCATGCCCATAAGCCGACCACCAGCAGTGTCCCTGCGCCGCCGAGGACAATGGCTGGTACCGTCCCAAAGAGTGCCGCCGTTGCCCCTGATTCAAACTCCCCTAACTGGTTAGATGAGCCGATAAAGACAGAGTTAGCGGCACTGACACGGCCACGCATCTCATCGGGTGTTTCAAGTTGAACCAGTGTGGAGCGAATAACGACACTGACCATGTCGGACGCACCCAGGATGGCGAGTGCACCCAGTGATAGATACAGATTCGTTGATAGACCAAACACAATGGTGGAGACACCAAACACGCCCACGGCCCACAGCATGATAGAACCGACTCTGCGTTTAAGCGGGCGTCTTGCAAGGTACACAGACATGAGCACCGCACCTATGGCGGGTGCACTCCTTAAGAGTCCGAGCCCCCAAGCATCGGTTTGCAATAGGTCTTTTGCAACGATGGGTAGCAGGGCGGTGGCTCCACCCAGTAGCACGGCGAACATATCCAATGAGATCGACCCCATAATGATGGAGTTTTTTCGGATATACCTAAGGCCGCCTAATAGGTAATCCAGTGTTAAAGGGGTTTTTGCTTTGACGTTATGCTGATAATTGATCCCCGCTAAAAACGCGATGGACAGTAGAAAGCAGGCGGTACTGAAACCATAGAGAAACGGCGCGCCTAAGAGGTAAACAAGCCCCCCGATAGCGGGGCCAGCAATGACCATCGCCTCGCGAGCCGAAGCCATCATGGCCATGGCCGAGGAGAGTTGATGGCTTTTCACCAAGTTGGGTGTCAGTGCCTGTAAAGCGGGCATTTCAAAGGCACGAGATACCCCTAAAGCGACCGCGCAGGCGTAAATGAGATGCGGTGTCAGTAGATCCACCGCATTAGCGTAGGCGATGGAGCCAACCGTGACCGCCATCAGTGTTCGACAGCAGAGGATGATCTTGAGTCGATTGTATTGATCGGCCACATGCCCAACCCACAGGGTTAATATCAGTTGGGGCAAAAACTGGGCAAGGCCAACTAAGCCGAGGCTAAGTGCACTGTCGGTCAGATCGTACATCTGCCAACCGATACCGACCGATAGCATTTGAAAGGCAAAGGTGGATAGGAGTTGACCAGACCATAAACGGAAAAAAGATCGATTTTTAAACAACTGAGCGTCGGACATGAACAAAGCGCCGGAATAAATAAGTGAGGAGTGCTCTAGTGTAAAAAAGCGCTAGCGGTTTCTCTAATCACAATTAAGTAACATTCAATTCCAAAATTAGTATGCGAGTGCTCGCGAGACGGAAAACCTCTTTTATCGAAACTTCAATACGTTAGGCTGGTAATGTCTGGCCACATTTGTCACAGTCAGGTTTTGTTTCCTAAAGAGTTAAAGTGGTATGACTCAACAAGCTCAAGGTCGATTAACAACACGTACACTCGCAATGCCCGCCGATACCAACCCTGCAGGTGATATCTTTGGTGGCTGGGTGCTTTCTCAAATGGATATTGCGGCCGGTATTTGCGCCGGTCAGCGGGCACAGACCCGTGTGGTCACCGTTGCGCTCGATGGGATGAGCTTTATCCGTCCCGTTAAAGTGGGGGATATCTTAGGTGTCTATACCGATGTGGTAGAGGTTGGTCGTACTTCCATGATCGTGCATGTAGAGGCCTGGGTCCGTCGAGAACGGATTGGGCTTCGCGAAAAGGTCACCGAAGGGAATTTTAAATTTGTGGCCATTGATGATTCTGGCCGACCCACACCCATCCCAGAATACGATGACCTTCCAGATTACGCCAAGAGTAATGGCACCTTAGGGGATATGCTGTAACGGTCATCAGCTCAGATGAGTGTTGGAGGGCTTAGGCCTTGTCTGGCACTCATTAAAAATGCGTTTATCGCAGGTAGCGCATAAGAGCGGGGCTGTTTCGGGTACCAGCGCCTCTATGGCCGCCTCTGGGGTTTCGCAAAACCAATCAGAAAGCGGCGCACGAAAGCTTTTTAACTCGGCGAGCTCATCCAGGACTGTACCTTTTAGTGATGTGACGATAAGTCGTCCACCTTTACGCTGATATCGCTGTATCTCCTCTTCAAGCATCTGAGCACCGGATGCATCGATAAAATTAATCCCTTTTCCGATGATGATCACCTTAGGTTGTGCAGGCAGTGCGCTGTACAGGGCTCTTAGGTGTTGTTGAATGTGATCTAAGCTGCCAAAAAACAAAGAGCCATCGATACGGATCATCTTAATTTGTGGGCATTCTGGCACTTGGTAGCGAACGGCATTTCGTATGGGGCGTTTAGGTAGGTGTGATATCGGCGCGACCGTCATGATGCTGGGCCGAGACGTACGCTGTAAGTAGAATGCCAACGACAGAAATACCCCTATGTAGATCGCAAAGGTCAACTCTAGAAATATGGCCGAGAGTGATGTTGCGATTAGAATGACTCGCTCATGAAAGTTAGTGTTAAACGTTCTCTTTAACTTATTGATGTTAAATAAGTTGTAGGCGATAAAAATTAGGCTTCCGGCGACTGATGCGTTGGAGAGATAGCGCGTAACAGACGGGAAGAGAAGAAATGTGAGCACAAGGAACAAGGCCATAAACACTTGTGCCATCGGTGTCTTGGCGCCTGCGTCATAGTTAGCAGCGGAGCGTGTAAAAGAGCCGGAGGAGGCAAAGCCGCTCAGCAGGCTGCCACCGGCGTTGGCCAAGCCTTGGGCGATGAACTCTTGATTCCCATCAATCAGTTGATGCGATTTCACCGATAGGCTTCGGGCAATCGATACCGCCTCAATTAACCCCAGAAGTGCTAATGCGAACGCACCCGGTAAGAGTTGCCCCATAAGGTCTGGATTAATCTGATCTATCGTAAGCTGTAAAAAACCACTGGGTAGATCACCCAGAAATTCAACGGGTTGGTCGGTAAAGATCGTGAGCAGATAGGCCAATCCACTGCCTATCGCAAGACCTGCGATAAGATGCGGTATAGGCTTACCCCAGCGTTTAAATATGATGCTGACCAAGATAGTAACGCCGGCAATGGCTACGCTGACGCCATCTATGCTCTGTACATGTTCAAACACAAAGACAAGATATTGCCCATAGGTTTGATCGCTGCTTTTATCGATTCCTAGAACTTTGGGTACTTGGCTTAGGGCGATCAAAACGGCTGCGCCTGAGGTAAAACCAACGACCACTGTATGAGATATAAAGTTAAGCAAAGCCCCCAAGCGTAACAGCCCAAAACCACATTGAATAAAACCCATCATCAGGGTCAAGGTAAAGACAGTTGTAAGGTAGCTTTCGGTGCCAGTCGGCGTAATGTTGCGGGCAAGGCTCAGTACGACCATCGATATGGCCGCGGCAGGCCCTGTTACTAAATGCCAGGAAGAGCCCAATAAGGCGGCAAACACGGTGACCGTAATGGCTGTATACAGTCCATATTCGGCCGGCATGCCAGCAATTAATGCGTAAGCAATGACCTGAGGGATGGTGATCAGTGCGCCAGTCAAACCGGCTTTGGCGTCTTCCTTAAGCGAGACGCGTGTAATTTGGTCTCGCCATTGAAGAAAACTCAATCGTTTGCCGGTCTGCTGCACGTAATGACCACCTTGGTGGAGAGATCTAACCTTAAGTTTAGAGGGATTTCTGCACGGCTGCCAACCCAGGTTGGCCGTCTAAGGTAGTGATGCCATCCAGCCACGCTTCCAAGACGGTTGGGTTGGCTTTTAACCACGTGAGCGCGGCGTCTTCTGGGGCTAAGCCTTCTTCAAGAATGCCATTCATCACTTGGTTTTCCATATCCAGTGTAAAACTGACATTCTCTAACAAAGAACCCAGGTTTGGGCAGTCCTTTGAGAACCTATTTCGAGTCACCGTTTGAACCGTTGCGCCGCCAAAGTCCGGACCAAAGTACTCATCGCCGCCGGTGAGGTAGTTCATCTTAATCTGGGTATTCATCGGGTGGGGTTCCCAACCCAGGAATACGATGAACTTCTCGCGCTTAGCAGCGCGTTTTACTTGGCTCATCACGCCTTGGTCGGCCAGTTTCTGAAGATGGGGCGTTTTAGCCACTCCGCCGTACATGGATAACATCGGCGCTGCCATCTGATCTTACCTATAAGTTGATCTAATACCTGATGAGGTGCTCGTTGGAAAACCTTCCCTCTCTAAATGCGTTAAAAGTGTTTGTTCAGGCGGCTGATGCAGGTAGCTTCTAGAAGGCGGCTACAGAGCTGCACTCGATGCAATCAGCAATAAGCCTACAAATCAAACAGTTAGAGTCTTATCTTAAACTTAATCTATTTTACCGACAGCACCGCGGCGTGAGTCTTACGGATGAGGGGAAAGCGCTTTATCGAGTGTGTTCAGAGAGCTTTGATCATATTGGCAGCACCATCAAACAGCTACAAAGTAGCCAAAGTAATCCCAGAATTCATGTCGCAACCGACTTTGCTTGTGCCGCATATTGGCTATTGTCTCGGTTATCTGAGTTTAGAAAACGCCATCCCGAGGTCGATGTTCGTGTGATTACCAGCCAAGATGTCACCGAACATCTACTCGATGATGTGGATATTGTGATTCGTTATTGCGAAAAACCCGATAATACCCGACCTTCCATCGAGTCTATCCGTCTTTTCAGAGAATCGGTGTTTCCTATCTGCTCTCTGCACCTGCTGAATCAACATGGTTTTCACTCGGTGGCCGCAGTTAAAAGTGTCGATCAATTAAACTCGTTACCGCGGGTGGATCTGCGTGATGAGTCTTCATTGCATTGGATGAGCTGGCCAAGGCTATACACCCAACTGGGGGCAAAATCGTCGCTGAATGATCCTGTGTTTGAGTGCGATAATTACACTTTACTTGTACAAGCGGCGATCGCAGGCCAAGGCGTTGGTTTGGGTTGGAGTACGCTCATCGATGATTTAGTCGATCGAGGTGTGCTGGTGGCGCTTAGACAATTCAAGGTCAGCACGCAAGGCGGTTACTTTATGATGAGTAAACAGGTACAAAATGGCTTAAGCCATCAAGACAGAAAGCTGGCGGAATCGTTAGATCAATTGATGAATTGGTTAAGTGACGAAAAGTGAGGGTATCAGAATAGGTCGATGCGGGTAGAGAAGAGAGGGGGGAAGGTCCCTGTCATGCGTGACGGAGACCTTGTGCAGCTACAGTCGCTTTTGATTTAGATTTGAACAGACCTTTAACAGCGCTTACAGCGGAAGCAACCATTTCTGCGATGTATTCTGAACGCTGAGCTTGTGCTTCAAGAATCAGTTTTTCAGAAGCGGTCATGTAGCTAGTATCAACTTGTTCTAACAGTTCGGTGATTGATTTGCTCATTGAGATTTCCTTTTAAGTGTGTGTTTCAACTTTAGTCGTAATGATAGTGAGAGCTGACTCTAAGGACAAACGACTTATTTCGATCTTAATGATTAGAAAATCTAATCTATTTGGGTTTGCTAAGTATCGATTTGTTGTCTATTCGGCATTTAGTAATGCCCCCTTGTGAACCAATGGTATTACAGTTTTATGAGTGACAATGATCATAAATTGCTGATAAATAAAAGTTTTATAGAGTTCTTGTGCTTGTAGACTTTGGTCTAGGTTTCAGCGAGTAGCTCGATGTAACTGATTCTCATCTCGATGTTGAATCCATCGGATTTTAGTTGAACGATATGATTGATTGTTCGAAAAACAGCCAGGTTGGGTTGTGTGAGCACAAAAAAGGGCACTAAAAAGTGCCCTTGTTCTTAAATGGGTCTAATGAGTAGACATTAGCCAAACTGGTTCATCGTGTTGTCTTTACCAGAAGCTTTCAGTGCCGCATCACCAGAGAAATACTCTTTGTGATCGTCACCCATATCGGAACCGGCCATGTTTTGGTGTTTAACACACGCGATACCTTGGCGAATCTCTTTACGCTGAACGCCAGCAACGTAGCCCAGCATACCTTGGTCGCCGAAGTACTCTTTCGCTAGGTTGTCCGTAGATAGGGCAGCGGTGTGGTACGTAGGCAGTGTGATCAAGTGGTGGAAGATACCCGCTTCGCGAGCTGCGTCCGCCTGGAAGGTACGGATCTTCTCATCGGCTTGTTTCGCCAGATCAGTCTCATCGTACTCTGCTGACATCAGGTTAGCGCGATCGTAAGCAGATACGTCTTGACCGGCTTCTTGCATCGCATCGAACACTTGCTGACGGAAGTTCAGCGTCCAGTTGAAAGAAGGTGAGTTGTTGTACACCAGTTTCGCATTTGGAACGACTTCACGAATGCGGTTAACCATAGAGGCGATCTGGCCAACGTGTGGTTTTTCAGTCTCGATCCACAGAAGGTCCGCACCGTTTTGCAAAGAGGTGATGCAGTCCAGAACTACACGGTCTTCGCCTGTGCCTTTTCGGAACTGGAACAGGTTAGAAGGCAGACGCTTAGGCTTCAGCAGCTTGCCGTTCGCCTTGATCACAACATCGCCGTTTTGGATGTCGTCAGCGCTGTCGATGTAATCACCGTCCAAGAAGCTGTTGTATTGGTCACCCAAATCGCCTGGCTCGTTGGTTACTGCGATCTGCTTAGTCAGGCCTGCACCCAAAGAGTCAGTACGCGCAACGATCACACCGTCGTCTACACCCAGCTCTAGGAAGGCGTAGCGAACCGCACGGATCTTCGCCAAGAAGTCTTCGTGAGGAACCGTCACTTTACCGTCTTGGTGGCCACACTGCTTCTCATCCGATACTTGGTTCTCGATCTGGATGCAGCATGCGCCCGCTTCGATCATCTGCTTAGCCAGAAGGTAAGTCGCTTCTTCGTTACCAAAGCCTGCATCGATGTCGGCAATGATTGGCACGATGTGGGTTTGGAAGTTATCGATCTTATCTTGGATTGCTTTCTCTTCAGAGGCGTTACCCGCTTCACGAGCGCCGTCCAATTGGCGGAATAGGCCGCCCAGTTCACGCGCATCCGCTTGACGCAAGAAGGTGTACAGCTCGCCGATCAAAGAAGAAACAGCGGTTTTTTCGTGCATCGATTGGTCAGGCAGAGGGCCGAACTCAGAACGCAGAGCCGCAACCATCCAACCAGACAGGTACAGGTAACGACGGTCAGTGCTGTTGAAATGCTTCTTGATGGAGATCATTTTTTGCTGACCGATGAAACCGTGCCAGCAGCCCAGAGACTGAGTGTACTGAGAAGAGTCGGCATCGTAACGAGCCATGTCTTCACGCATGATTTTAGCGGTGTACTTAGCGATATCCAGACCGGTTTTGAATTTGTTCTGAGCGCGCATACGAGCCGCGTATTCTGGATTGATAGCTTCCCAAGCAGCACCTTGCTGTTGGCGCAGTGATGAGATTGCTTCGATATCATTTGTGTATTGTGACATGGTCAGTCCTTCACTTTATTTCTTCTTGGCCTAGGATTTCGGTGGCATGTTTAGCCATTCGATTAATCCATTAGCTCATTGAAAGGGGAGTGTTTTAAGACCTTCAACAAAGGATGATTTAGCAAGCCTTCGTTTTTGGAATTAAATATATGTTGGTTGAGAGAGGTTCTTTGGTCAAAAGAATTTTGTGCATAGCAGCAAGCGATAATAATCGTAGAAAAACAATCGCTTTACCCTTTGTAATAAAACTACAAAAGAGGATTTGCCAAAATTAAAGTGAATCCCAGTCATAATGGGGTTTTGAGTTACTAAACCTTTGGTGTAATAAACTTAAGTTTAAACGCTGTATTAAGGTAATTACAAAGAGATAAAGTAATTAAAAAAATGGTTTTTATTCAAAAAAAATCTATACGTCTTGAAGGTGGTGTATGGTGCTTTTTTCAATTAAATCAGTCGACTAGAAACAAAAGTCGTATTTATTATTGTAAAAAATACTACTTAGGACTACCTACCCAAGACCCGTTTTTTGATCTTACACCAAATATAATTTACCAAGATTAAATTACTGAAGTGATCGTTAGGCATAAAAAAGCACCGAATAATCGGTGCTTGAAAGGACAATCTATAATGCTACTAGAATGCGTAAGTCAGACCCAGTGAACCATGCGCTCCTGGTGATTGCTGCAGTGCAAAATACGACTGAATTTTGGCATTGAGTTGAATCGACTCGTTAACGCTCCAGCGCACACCCGCTTGCCATTGGCCGAATGTGTTGTATTGAGCCATGTCAGGCAGCGTAAAGCGGTTACTCGGCAGTGCCTGTAAAGCTAAACGAGGGCTGTCAAAATCTGAATGCAGGTAGTGATGCCAAGTGATTTGCGCATAAGGCGCGACCGAGTTCTGGTAGCTAACCTCCCAACCGGCTTGCGCTTCTACTAAGCTGCCATCCAAATCGCTGATTTTAAGTGCGCTGGCGTAATTATCACTGGTGTATGCTTCAGTGACGCCATCAAGCATCATGTAGTTTGCTGATAAACCAAACAGAGGGCCGTGTGTAAATGAGCCGTTTTGAAAGCGATGGCTCGCTGAAAGAGCGGCTGAAAAGGTTAACGCATCACTGTCGGATGTATGATTCAAAGCGACGTTGCCAAGACTCGCGTCTCTTTTTGCTTTGATCGTTGTTGAATCAATGGACGCTAAACCGACGAGCGTGCTTTGATCTTGCTCAAAGGCGCTCCAAAGTTGCAAACCAAGGCTGTCTAAGCGCATAGAACCTAATGCATTGTTGGCATCACTGCGCTGAGCGTATAAAGAAGCGCCATAACGCATCGTGTCACTGCTGGGTTGAGACAGTGTAATACTGATGCTGCTCGGGTTATCAAACCCCTTTTTGCTTTGACCTGAAGAGGCCTGCACATCAACAAGCTGTACAGCGCTGCCTGATGTGGCTGTTACCCAATCCGTAAGGCGATCTCGCTGCTGATTTAGGTTCAGCGCGATTTGCTGGGGGCGTTGCTGATAAAACGCACTGCTATTAAGGAGGTTGTAGACATAATCACTGATTAGGCTATGAACCGCCGAGGTAGGGTGCGCGGAATCAGCAAACAAATAGGAAGCGGCCTGCTCATCTGTGTAATGAACCCCTTCAAAACAATAGAAAATATTGGTAGCACCACACAGGCTATCCGTTACGTTACTAAAACCATACTGATCGGCGTTGTCAATAATCTGGCTAAACAATAGATTGGTAGGAACAGGGATCACCTCAACGCCGGACTGAGCCACAGCGCTCATCAGTTGGGTGTTGTAGGTTGTTATCAACGAAGATAGCTGGGATTGTTGAGCCGTGCTCAAAGAGTAACCAAAAGGAGAGACGGACACATCGGCTATGGTCGGAAACAAAATGTACCGAGCACCCGCGGTTTGTAACTGAGTAAGCGCAGATAGCGTGTTGGCTGTCATCCCTTGCATATACACAGCGGTTTCGGTCGAGTTATACCCTTCCTGTAGAATCCAGAAAATGTCATTACCACCAATCCAGACAGAATACAGAGCATCGCTGTTCAATTGATTATTGGTGTCGTTCAATAAGGATTGGATTTGAGTGAGTAAAGAGGCTGCTTGGGAAAACTGATAGCCTTCACCATCGATTCTTGCGCCGCCATACGCGTAATTGGTTCCCCCTGTATTGCTTGACTGCGCGCTTAAGTTAAGTTGAGTCGCAAGACTTTGAGTCCAGAGCTGCCCACCGTTTTCGGTGAAAGTAGCTTGCCCTTGATAGGTTGGGTCAAGGCTTAGAATGTATGGAAGGTAGTTTCCGGAGTCGGATAGGCTATCGCCCAATACATAAAACTGATCATAAGAGGCGTAAGCCGCAGGGCTTAAAAAGGCCGCAAGCGCCAACCCCGATAGAGTTCGAGTGGTCGTCATTGTTATTCCTTTAACCGATTCGTATTTGCTCGACAGCAGAAAAGGCGGTCTTTATTGGAACAGGGAGTCGCCTTGCTGGTCGATCATGACTTTGGCTTTGCGAACGGTCTCTTGAATGCACGACTGCTCATCAGGTAATAAGTCGGCACGAATAAAAGGGACTTCTTGCTCTCCTAGCTTTATGAAGCCGTTTATTCTGAACTGTGCACCTTCAGGCTTAGGCAGAGCGGTGATTTCAAATCCCTTATAAGACTCGCAAAAAGCGTCAGCTGAATGAGAGTCATTGTTATTAAATAGATTTTTTAGGAATGAAAGCATACTAACCTTTAACCAGAACGTTCGAAGTATCCGAAATATAGCTTTTTTTATTATTGAGTTGAAGTTTTTCTGGTAGGTGCCGCCATATCAACTATGATTATTCATATTCAATTCATCTTTTGAGTACGTCAAGGATGTCAGTATCAGGGGCAGGTTTTAAAAAGCGTATCTTAGGAGCAACGTTTGTTTTGCTCACGGGAATCGTTTGCCCTTCGGATTTTGCTTTCGCGTCTCAAAGCCGAGAGCAAAGCTTTCAGAAAGTCACTCTCCAATTACAGTGGTATCACCAGTTTCAGTTTGCTGGCTACTATGCGGCGCTAGAGCGTGGCTATTATGACGATGTGGGGCTCAAAGTGACCATCAAGGATGGCGGTTATGACGATGATGGCAATGCCGTATCCCCAGAAGAGGAGGTAGTGTTTGACCGTGCCCAATTTGGAACGACCCGGTCGGATATCCTGCTAGGCCACAGTGCGGGCTTACCTGTGGTTGTGGTGGCAAACATCATGCAGCACTCGCCTTACGTGTTTATGTCGATGAAGCAGCATGAGCTTACGAGGCTGGAGCAAATTGGCTATGACCGCCCTATATCCATCAATTTACCAGCCGTATCGGATGGACGAATAGACGCCGAGGCCGTCGCTTCACTCAAAGTGGCTGGGGTGGATATCAGCCGCTTAAATAACTCGTTCCCTACTTGGAATGTCGATGATTTAATTTCAGGCAAAACAGAGTTAATGCCCGCTTATTCTACCGATGCCCCTTATTTTTTAGAAAAAAAAGGTCACACCCCGGTCATTATTTCGCCGTCCATGTATGGTGTGGATTTTTATGGTGATCTTTTATTTACCAGTGAAAAAATGGTCCGCGAGCAACCGGAGGTTGTTAAAGCCTTTCGTGAAGCCACAATTAAAGGGTGGCGGTACGCGCTCGATAACCCCATCGAAATGGCTGAGCTGATTTTTAGAAAATATAAAACGCGTAATGCCTCTTATGATCTGGATTTTTTGCTTTATGAGGCTAACCAAGTAAAAGAGCTCATTAATTCGGATGTGGTCGAAGTGGGGTATATCAATCCGCAGCGTTGGGAAAAGATAGCAGAGATCTACCAAGCGCTCGGCCTTATTCGAGTCTATGATATGAAGTCCTTTCTATATCAACCGATACCCGATACCGTCTGGTCTGCCTATGCTAAGTGGATCAAGCTGTTAGCGGTCCCTTTGGTCATTTCTCTATTGGTCATCATCTATCTAATCACGGTGACAAGACGGTTAAAGAAAGAGGTTAATCGGCGTCGCAATGCGGAAGAGTCTTTGATCACTCAAGCCGAGAAGGATGCACTGACCGGGATCTACAATCGACACGCCTTTCAACGTGAGTTTGCACGTGAGTTTTCAAGGGCGAAGCGCTATAAGCAGCCTTTCTCTGTCCTGATCATTGATATCGACTTTTTTAAGGCGATTAATGACAAATTTGGGCACCTAGCAGGGGATGAGGTCATAAAATCCCTCTCAAGAGTCACCAGTAAGCTGCTTAGGGCCAGTGATCTGTTTGCACGATACGGTGGTGAAGAGTTCGTTATCATGTTGCCCAATACCATAGAATCAGAAGCGATCGCCTTGGCCGAACGCATTTTGAAGGTAAACCAGCAAAATACCGTTACGTTTGAAGGCGATACTATACGTTACACCATCAGTATGGGGGTTACTGAGTTGTGGGAAGATGACGAGGACATCAATGATCTCTTTAAGCGCGGCGACGAGCTCCTATACGAAGCCAAACACGCCGGACGAAACTGCATCCGGCGGTACATGGGGCGCTCTTTTACACTGCAATAACTATTTATTCTCTGATTCGGAAATCTTAATCAGTAATCGATCGAGCCACTTGGTTGGTAAGACACGTTTTAAGTAGCCAAATAGATAGGTCGGGAAGGTGACATAGTAATGCGCCTTCGGACTTTTACTGTTAAACGCCTGAAACACAGCCATATAAACCGCATCTGGGCCCAACGTAAAAGGAGCATCCTCATCCGGGGATTTCGCGCCTGCCGTTTTTGCGGATAAGCGTTTTTCTACTGCCTGATACACTGCCCGATGAGCGCTGTTCTGTGTATCAATGTTATCTTTGAATTTTTGATACGCGTTGTTACGAAACTCGCTTCGGATGGGGCCTGGTTCAACTAACGCGATGTGGATGTCAGAGCCATCGAACTCCTGTCTCATGGTGTCTGTTAAGCCTTCAATGGCGTATTTGCTGGCATTATAAGCGCCGCGATACTTCATCGAGATCAGACCAAGGACTGAACTGTTCTGTACAATACGACCGTACCCTTGTTTGCGCATGACTTTAAGCACTTTGCAGGTCAAGTCATGCCAGCCAAACACGTTCGTTTCGAACTGTTCTTTTAATACCTCTCGGGATAAATCCTCAACAGCACCGGGTTGGCCGTAAGCGCCATTATTAAACAACGCAAATAACTGACCGTCGGTTTGATCCAAAACCCATTCCAGCGCAGTGTCGATTGAGCTTGGGTCCCTCACGTCCAATTGATGGGCATTCAAGCCTTCACTTTGTAAGCGTGCAACATCTGTGGGCTTTCTGGCGGTTGCAAAAACACGGTAGCCTTCATCATGAAGTCGTTTAGCGGTGTAATAGCCTATACCTGTTGAGCAACCAGTGATTAAGATGGTTTGTTGAGAAGCGGGTAGTTCCGTTAGTCGCATTCTGTAATCTGTAAAGTGTCAAAAAATTAAACAAGATGCACACGCTATCACAGGATTCTCCATTAGGAAATTCAAAACGAATAAACCTATGGAATCATTTTGGATTTGGTATGATTATCAAATCGTTACAGAGTAAAAGTTTATGTCTGCTAAAAAATACACGTGCAACACTGTTAAAACACTCAGTCTTTTAATGGCGACTCTTTCATCATTGGATGTCATCGCCGCATCCTTTGACGGGCCTGATTCAGTTAAGCCAGTTCATCCGCTGTGCATCGAACCGCTCATAGGGCAGAAAGAAGCCATGATCGACAAAGGTGCGTTTGATATGGATGAGTGCTATGAAGCGTTCAAAGACATAGAAGTAAAGCGAACACCCGATGGCAGTTTGTACGCCAAACGTCCGGTCATTGATGCCGATAAAACCGAAGGTTACGTGGTGTACAAACCAATCGGCACGTTAGATGGTGCGCTCGAACTCATCGTTTATCATGACAAAAAGCCTGAAAAATCGATGAAATCTCAGGTAGTGGTGATGGCGCGGTTACCTCACTTAACGGAAGGTTCGCGCGAGTTTATTACCAGCATCGATGAGCCTGGTACGCGTTGTAATGGTGGAATCCAAACGGCTAGGTTGATCTCCGAAGCAATCCTAGAGGTCGATCTAAACAGTAATGCCGCCTATTTGATGAAAACCTTCGCACCGGAGTTTGATAGCTTGGGGTCCAAGGGCGACGAAGTCGCAACACTCAGTCTTAAGAAAAGCGCCACTTTGGATGATGATCCAACACATTGCATCGCGACCATCACAAAAACGTATAACCTACTGGATAGCCGCGAAGAAGTTAAGTCGGTGGCCTTCTCGACGGGCTTTAGGCCCAAAGCGGATAATCCCTATCAACAATGTTTTGATGAGCTTGTTGATGACTTCATCAAGCCGCCAGCGGATGTTGAGCCAGGCGATATGGAGATGTTCAAACAACTATTGCTGAGTAACTGCGGCGCTTACTGAGCAAAAAGGTTGATATGAAAGTACTACACACCTCGGATTGGCATTTAGGTCGGCAATTTCACAATGTGCCGCTTTTAGAGGACCAGATATTCGTTATTGATCAAATGATCAGTTACGCCATCGAGCAATCCATCGAGGTGTTTGTCATCGCGGGGGATGTGTTTGATAGGACAGTGCCGCCTGCAAATGCCGTCGCTTACTTTAATGATGTTCTCAACCGATTACACGATGCGAACATCACGGTGATTGCGATCTCCGGGAATCATGACGGTGCGGAGCGTTTAGGTTTTGGTTCGAGTGTGCTCTCGAAACGCGGTATACACATCATCACGGAGCTTTCAGAGCTTTATCAACCCATTAGCATTACAAAAGATAATTATACCGTTATCTTTCATCCCTTAGCTTATGTCGACCCTATCTATGTCAGACGCTTTTTGGAGAACAAGAAGGGAAGTACAGCCCATCAAACACAAGATCTGTTTGCGCGTGATCCAAATACTGATCCGCTAACAATTGTGACTCATGAAGATGCTTACAAAGCATTGATGCAAGATCTAGATCTTCATAAACAGGAATCCATCTATCGCGTCTTGATTGCACATTGTTTTGTGGATGGGGCGGCCAGTAGCGAATCTGAACGGCCTTTGTCCATTGGTACGCTTGAAACCGTGGACCCTAAGCATTTTGACGGCTTTGACTATGTCGCGCTCGGACACTTACACGGTCGGCAGTTTAAACATCGAGAGACAATCCGGTACAGCGGAACGCCGCTAAAATACTCCTTCTCGGAAGTGGACCACATTAAATCTTTTACGCTCATTACAATTGATCAAAAAGCGCTGAGTTTTGAGCAGGTTCCGTTAACACCGCTTAGAAATATGCGTAAGGTGTCTGGTTATTTTGACCAGATTTTAGCGGATGGGAAGGTGAACCCGTCTGACGATTATCTCTATATTGATCTGCTGGATACCCATGCACTGTTGGATGTGATGACTCAACTTCGTCAGTTTTACCCGAATGTCCTGAGCGTAGAACGTTCTGGCTTAATGGCGAATAAAGAGCAAGTGCGGATCGATAAAAAATCGTTTAAAAACAAAAGTGAATCACGACTTTTTGAAGACTTTTATCAACAGATGACAGGCGTGCCGATTAGCGATGAACAGACCCAGGTTCTTCATGGCTTGTTAAACGATCTTCAAAAGGACGAATCGCCATGAAGCCTATTAAGCTAACGCTAACAGCATTTGGTCCTTTTCAAGGAACCGAAGTTGTCGATTTCGAGTCGTTGGGTGAATCGCCATTATTTCTGATTAACGGGCCGACAGGCTCGGGGAAAACGTCTATTTTAGACAGCATTTGCTTTGCGCTTTACGGAAAAACCACAGGCAATGAACGGGACGCCAGTCAGATGCGTTGCCATCTGAGTACTGCTGCTAGACTGACCGAAATTACCTTTATGTTTGATTTGGCGGGAAAGCGCTATCAAATCCGCCGCTCCCCAGAACAACAAAAGCCTAAGGCGAGAGGGGATGGATTTACAACAAAAGCGCCTGAGGCTGAGCTTTTGTGTCTAAACCCTGTTACCCAGGAGGTTGAGCAGGTTTTAGTATCCTCTAAAGTGTCAGAGGCAAATATACAGGTTGAGTCACTCTTAGGACTCAGTGTGGACCAATTCCGTCAAGTTATGGTTCTTCCACAAGGGAAATTCCGTGAGCTTTTAACCGCAGATTCTGCAAGCCGCGAACGGATTTTCAGTCAATTATTTCAGACTCATATTTTTCAGCGTATCGAGCAGAGCCTTAAGGAAAAGTCAGCGGATATTCGTGCCCGTGTGAGCGCAGCGCGCTCAAGCGTTAATGAGGTACTAGGTCAGCTCGAGTTAACAAGCACGGATGAGCTTGTCTTTGCTCTCGATGTCGCGGAAGTCGATCTCTTTCAAAAGGACCTTCGCTTTAAAGCGCTTCGGAAAACAAGCGATGAGCTTAGAAAGACCATTGATGAAGCCTACAAATTGAGAGATTTGTATCAGAAGCGATCTGTCATGCTGTCTAAGCAAGAGGCCTTACATCAGCAATCTGAGAACATAGAAAAAAATGTAGAGTTTGTTAGAAGCTTATCTCAAGTTATTGAATTTGAGAGTGAATATCTTCTACTGGAAGAGGTCGGTCAGCAAAAAAATCAGCTTAACGAAGCAAAGCTCACATCTGATCTAGCCTTAAAGCGCGCGCGGTCAGCCAGGCAGTTAATTGAAGAGAAGCTTGCCGGGCGGGCTTTACTCGAGAACTCGTTAAAGGATGTTGAGCAAAGAGTGTATCAACTCGAAGCCCTGCTGCCTTTAAAGCATCAGCTTGAGCAATATCGTGAGCAGGCGCGTAAGCTTAAAGTTGAAGTGCAACAACAGACCACGCATCAGACCGAACTCAACAAAGCGTTATCACGATTTGATGATGAGACCTCTTCACTCAAGAAAACCTACGACGAAAAAGCGTTAGCCTTACAAGCACTTGAGAAACAGATCGCTCACTTACCTGTCCTTGAGAAAATAGCTGATCTGTTAAATAGAGCCTTCGTTAAATCAAATAAAATCAATGAGATAAAGCCTTTTCTTGCCGCTAAAAAGCAAGAAGGCGTGGCCATAAAGGCCGATTATGAAAAGGCCGAAGTTGCACTTAAAGAGAAAGAGATAGCTTGGCATCTTGGTCAGGCTGCAGAGCTTGCGAAAACGTTAGAAAAGGACACGCCTTGCCCTGTATGCGGCAGCTGTGATCACCCTTTACCAGCGCATTCGGCAGATCAAATCCCAACCAAGGAAGAGCTGAAACAACAGCAATTGTTGGTTAACACCCTAGGTAATCAACTGGTCGAGATGCGCTCTGCATATGCATCCAGTAAGGCGAGGTTGGATGAAGAGTCAGGAGAGTATTCCGGCTTAATCGAAGCGTTAACGAAACTGGATTTTGAAGGTTCGGTGAATACTGAGTCTTTATCTCAGATTTCTCAGCAAGTGACTGATTTAAAAAAACAGTCATCTGAATATGATCAGAGCAAAACAGCGCTAGAGCAGTTAGCACTGGCTTTACAGCAGCGCCCAGAAGATAAAGCCAAATTGGTATCGAGTATCAGTGATGCGCAACTTGCCGAAAGCAAGCTTCAAGAGCAGCTGATCTCTGTCGAGCAGAATATAGCAACGTCGATAGAGCAGCTTGAAGCAGCGGGTGCAACTGAGCAAAGTCTTTCACACCTGCTGTCATCATCTAAAGATCAAAAAGAAAAGATTCATACAGAGTTACAAAACCTAAACAAAGAAGATCAAAGCTCCCAAATTGCTTTAAACGACGTTTTGGCGCGGAATGAGCTCTATACCCAGCAATTGCGTGAGAAAGCCGATCATTATGATCAACTGCATCAAGCTTTCCTTGTAGGTATTAAATCCATCAAGATCAATGATATAGAGAGCTATCGTCAACAGCTTTCTCAAAAGGACGCGGCGAAACAGGCACAGTTATTGATCGATCAATACCATCAAGAGCAACAACAACTGGCCGCGAGTCTTTCCTCTCTTGAAGAGTTAATTGGTGGTCAGGAACTGCCGGATACAGCTCCACTTGAAGTTTCTCTAGAGGCCGTTAGCCAAAGACTGCAATCAGCAGAAACGGATTGGTTGGCTGCGCGGGATCATCAAGCGTATGTCTCTCGCTTGCAAAATAGATTAACGGATAAAACGAATACGCTTAAGCAGCTAGAAGATGAATACAAGGTTGTAGGTACATTAAGCGATATCGCCAATGGTCAGAATGCGCATAAGATAAGCTTACAACGCTTTGTTTTAAGTGCACTTTTAGATGATGTTTTGATGGAAGCCAGTCACCGGCTTTATCAAATGACGAACACGCGTTATCGCTTGCTGCGTAAAGAGGACCGCGCCAAAGGCAATAAAGCTTCAGGTCTTGAGCTTGAGGTAGAGGATGCGTTTACAGGACGGGTGAGGGCGGTTGAAACCTTGTCCGGTGGTGAGGGCTTTATGGCTGCATTATCTTTGGCCTTGGGGCTGTCGGATGTGGTCCAGGCCTATTCTGGCGGTGTAAGGTTGGATGTTCTCTTTATCGATGAAGGGTTTGGCAGCTTGGATGCTGAGGCGCTGGATCTGGCGATTACCACCTTGCTGGACCTTCGCTCTAAGGGGCGGATGATTGGCGTTATTTCGCACGTCGCCGAGCTTAAAGAGCAAATCTCGCTTAAAGTGAATTTGGTAACGGATCAAATGGGCAGTCACATCAAACAAGCCGTGCATCATTAAGGCGTATCATCTATATTATACGTATTATTTAATACGTATTTGATATCAGGTGATACATGGCTCGTAAAAGTGATACGCGAGACAAGGTGTTTGAAGCGGCCGACGCCATTTTGCAGGAAGGGGGGAAACCGACTCAGCAAAATGTCCGTGACCGAATCGGTGTGGGCAGCATTAGCACGATCAATTCTGCTCTCAACGATTGGTGGTCGACTTTAGCGCAGCGAATGCAGCCTTCTGCTGATGCCAATCTTCCGGAGCCTGTGCTTCGTGTTGCGGAGCAAGTTTGGAATCAGGCGCTCGCTTACTCTGAGCAAAAGTATCAAACGTTCGCTACTCAGCTCTCAGAGGACAGTGAGTCAAAGCTTTCTGAGAAAGAATCACAAATACGTGAGCTTCAGGCGCGTAATGATTACCTGCTTGATGAAAGCCGCGCGCTCTCCCAGCGACTTTTAGAAAAACCGGCTCAAGAGGCTGGCAAAGAACAAGAGATCAAATCCTTAGAGGATCAGTTGTTTGAAACGACACGTGCTAAGGAGGCACTTACGCGGGAGGTTAAGCAGTTAACGCGTGAGCTTGAGTATCGTGACCAGGCCAAAGCATCTCTACAAACCGAAGATCTCAAAGCAGTCATTTCAGAAAAAGATAATCTTAACAATGAGTTAGATGCAGAAAATAAACGCCTTTATAAAGAGCTTCGGCAGCTAACACAAAGCAATCAATCTTTGCGTGAAGCCATGTATAATCTCGAAAAAGAGGCGATGAAACAACAGCACCGTTTAGAGTTGGTGATTGCTCAGCAGGATGCTCGATACCAAGACACAGCAAAAGCGTTGGAAGATTGTAAGAATCAACTCGCACAACAACGGCGTTAAGTGTTACATTTCATGTAGTTAGCAATTCTGTCAGGATAAAACATGGACACTGTTTTACCGAAAAATTCAGACTTGGATTCCATTCGAACTGAGCTTTCAAAGCTCTCTGATGGCGATGTTATTGGTTGCCATACGGATGAGGATTTCTCCAAGGCTAAGCTCTTATTAGTGAAAGAAAAGATCACAGGCGTTACTATTCAGCTCTTGGACAAAGACGGTTATGTTGTACGTCAGGTCACGGGTAAGCATCGTAGCGATGTCGGAGATGGAGAGTTCAGCGATCGGCAATTGGCCGTCCTTAAAGCGCTGGAAAAGGTTCTAAAACACTGTAAACAGGAAGGTATTAAGCTCGTTGGTTATTCCGATGAGTTGGTTGCCTATCCTGCAAGGTGCCAGGACTTGGCCCAGGCGTCGGTATACGCACTCGACGTCGATGCACACGGTGCCTACATCGGCGCTGACTCAGATGCCTCTTGGAGCGCGCTGGATAATTAAGCAATTCAAACGTGAGATGACGCATTTATTATGCAAATCGCAAAAGTATTACTCGTAGATGATCATGACATCGTGCGTGCTGGCTTCCAGCAGTTGTTGGATATGCACCCTCAAATCGAGATCACTGCACAGGCTAATAACAGTCAAAAAGCCTTTGAAATTTACAAATCCGTACAACCCGATGTGGTCATTATGGATCTATCAATGCCCAGTGATGCTGAGTCGTCCGAAGCGACCACAGCACAGGGAGGGGTAGAGGCCATTACCAAGATCTTACGACACGACAGCGACGCTAAAGTGATTGTATTGACCGTGTGGGAATCAAACCCTTACCCAGCAAACTTGGTCAAAGCGGGCGTTAAAGGTTACCTAACAAAACGTTGCGCCCCTGATGAATTGGTTCAAGCGGTTTTAACGGTTTGCAAGGGCGGTGAGTACTTCTCTGACTCGATCAAAGCCATTTTGGACGGTGAAAGCGAAGAAGATAACCCGTTATTGCAGCTGACTAAGCGCGAATTAGAGATCTTTACGTGCTTAGCTAAAGGCCAAAAAGCCGCTGAAATTGCGGAAGCGATGTTTCTGAGCACCAAAACGGTTCATGCGCACCGCTCCAATATCTTAAGAAAGCTTGAGTTGTCGACTAACTCGGAGCTTGTCCACCTGGCAATCCGTCATGGGGTTGTTCAGCCTTGAGGTCTGATAAGCAGCCGGAATCCAACCCTTTAGTTGATGCTGAGTTCTTTTGGTACAGCATCAACGAGGGTGATTTTATCGTGCTTGAGACCGATTTTTTTAAAGATCACGAATTGGTTTTGCGTCGTGGTCGTGAATATGAAGTCCTATCGAAAGTTCAAAAAGACGTAAGTGATATCTGTTTTGTTGTTCAATCCGACTACACAGAAGAGCTTATTAACGTCCATCCTTATGTTATTGGTGATTACCGCCTTATGGGTGACCATCGCTCTCTAAACTAATTCTCACCAATATCCGGCCAGCTGGCCAAGTCCATACAGTAGAAATACATTCATCAATAAAGATCCCGTTAGCAGGGTTTTAAGTAAGCTATTTTTGCTTGGTTCCGATGGTCTATTGGCTATGTTTGCTTTGGGGTTATTCCTTAATGCCGTCCTTTGCTTGTTCGTTTTCTTTTTAAGCTCATCTCTGTACCAGTCGCGATCGTTAAAGCTCATTGCTTGATTATCCTTAGTCGGTATCGTTTTCCGTTTCAGCATCGATCAAGTGTAGTAGTGAGCGATGGAATGTGGAAATCATTTGGGCTATAGAGTCTGATTCTCGTTTCTAGTTGTTAAGTACTAGCTGTTGTTAGAGATCCTTTTTAACAGAGGTAATTGGAAATTATATAAGTTCGTATAATATATATTATGTTAAATATAGTA
Organism: Neptunomonas sp. ABH4_499; assembly: GCF_056160565.1. Lineage (NCBI taxonomy): Bacteria > Pseudomonadati > Pseudomonadota > Gammaproteobacteria > Oceanospirillales > Oceanospirillaceae > Neptunomonas > Neptunomonas sp. ABH4_499. The sequence continues at coordinate 310,281 of NZ_JBSWXK010000002.1, forward strand.
ATATCCTTTGGTGTGAAGGGACGGAAATGACATCTCCTCTCCTAGAATTGGAGCTTTAATCGTCAATGTTTGTGTAAGGGCCATCGTTGGAGCTGAACTGCATATTTAGCTTCATCCCACTTTGATTAAGTCACCGGCCAAGTTTGGCTTTAAAGTAGTTATAAGGCTTTCTGGTGACCCCTGGGATGATGAATCGTCTTGATGCTTTCTTCTTACCCCTAACCTGCCGTTTTTGAGTTTACGGTTGAGGCTTCTTCTTATAAGTGATGGATTAATTGATCTTACACACCTATCCTGTGGTATTCGATCTTGCTCACTGTCGTATGGTTGTTGCTAAATAAAGTCCTAACGTCTTGTGAAAGAGCTCTCACATAATGTGAAATCATGGGCACGCGCTTGTTTTATATTTCTGTCTTATCTTCATGAGGTTGTGCAACTTTGAAGTGGTTTTTTGCGAAGATGAGCAGTTGGCCTCAAGGTGCTTTTTTGTTGCATGATGGAAGGTAGATCTTGCTTTTATAGGTATAAATGCAATTACCAGTAGTAGGCACTACTGGTAATGAAGTGTACTGAAATCTATACTCCCAAAGCTAAGTTGATGATTCCTGCAGGATGATGTTGTGACCAATCCCCGCTTTTCTGGCGTTCCACTCTTTGACTCTTCTAAGTACTTCAACCTTGTACCAAGAAACGAGACCTTTTATGAGCTTTCGCCAGACGTTAAAGGTTTCGTGCTTGGGGTCAATGTCGAGGGTGCTGTCGAGGATTACCGATACACGAAAGAGTTTTTAACCAGTTACAGCAAGAAAAGCCAAGATACTTACGATAAGTTTCGTGGTGATGCCGAGCGATTATTGCTTTGGTGTTGGCTTATAAAGGGAAAATCACTGCCCGAACTTCGCCGACGTGATCTTGAGGAATACACGGACTTTGTCGCATCACCGATTCTCAGTTGGCAAGGCAAGCATACGGAGCGGCGATTTCTCTCATCGAATGGCTTACGTATTCCGAATGATCGATGGCGTCCATTTCGAGCTGCCGGTGCTGGTAAAGGCCGTTTAAATACAAAATCTTGGCAAGGTTTGTTCTCAAACCTTAGCGTTTATTTTAACTATCTAATGACTGAAGATTACGTCGCGGGTAATCACATCCCCATCGTAAAAAAGAACTGCCCCTATCTTCGAAAAGAAACGGGGATCAACACCGCGAAGCGTTTATCCGAGCTTCAATGGGATTACCTATTAAATACTGCGATGAGCATGGCCGATCAAGATCCGCATCATGAGCGTACGCTGTTTGTAATTGCCTCGTTGAAGTCGCTTAAACTGCGTATCTCTGAACTTGCAGAGCGTCCAAATTGGTTGCCGGTTATGTCCCATTTTCACCGTGACCACGAAGGGAATTGGTGGTATCGAACCTTTGGGAAAGGCTCTAAAGAGCGCGATGTATCCATCTCCAACGAATATCTTGGGTTTCTTAAACGCTACCGCGTGTATCGGGGGTTATCTCCCCTGCCCTCTAAGGACTCTTCAGAGCCCATTATTGAATCAAGAATGAGTCATCGAGGCCTTGGTACGCGTCAGCTGCGCAATATTGTCGATGAAGCATTCAAACAGAGTTGTGATGCGTTACTTCAAGATGGTTTCGAGGTTGAAGCGTCGGAGCTGCGCGCAGCTACCACTCACTGGTTAAGACACACGGGCGCCTCTATGGAGGTAGCGGCAGGTCGAGACCTTTCCCACGTACAAGCAGACTTAGGTCATGGCAGTATAAGAACAACCGATGAGCTTTATGTGGATTCCGACAATATGGAAAGAGCATCGAGTGCTAGAAAGCAATCAGTTTAATATGGTTTGATGCAAGCATTAAGCTTCAGGTGCTATCATTAGGTCGTTTTTCAGACGATGGATATCCTCATGTTAAAGCCTATTGCTATTGCGCTCAGTATCTGTGGTATCAGCGCTCTTCTCCCGCTTTCTGCTCATGCACTGGATCTTAAAAGTGCGGTTAATGTTGAAACCTTAAAGACAGCCATCACTCAAGGCAGCTCAAGTTCTAAAGATTTGGATCAAAATACCTTGGTGAATGGCCTTAAAGAATCACTGGCTGTGGGCGCTCAGCGCGCTATTGAGACCGTCTCGCAGTCAGGCGGTTACTTAAATGACTCGAAGATTCATATTCCTATCCCAGGTGATTTGCAAAAACTGGCGGATGTTATGAATCAGGTGTCGCTTGGCAGTAAGGTGCGTAAATTCGAGAAATCGATGAATACGGCAGCAGAGGTAGCCGCACCAAAGGCGGCAACTATCTTGACCGAAGCCATTACCAGTATGACGTTTGCTGATGCGAAGGCGATTTATTCAGGTGGCGAACATGCTGCCACGGACTACCTTAAAAAAGTCAGTGAATCCAAAATTAAGGATGCCTTTACACCCGCGATTGATGATGCCTTGGTTCAGGTCGATGCCACGAAGCACTACAAGGTATTCGCTTCGGAAGCCTCCAGCATTCCGCTCGTGCGCGGCAATGTTGATCTGGACTTAACCAACTACGTTACACAAAAAGCGGTAGATGGTTTGTTTGTTAAGCTGGCCGAACAGGAAGCGGCTATCCGTCAAAATCCTGTGGCACAAACCACTGAGCTGTTACAAACCCTTTGGGGTAAATAAGCACGCATAAAAATGCCCGGACCAATCACTTGTTCCGGGCATTCATCACAGGGATTGTGGATCTCCCGTTGTTATTAAGCTGCAGCTGTTGACTCTTCAGTTACCGACGTACGGATTAGGTGATCAAAAGCACCTAATGCTGCAGTGGCACCTGCCCCCATCGCGATGATGATCTGCTTATAAGGAACGGTTGTTACGTCCCCTGCTGCAAATACACCCGGTATTGAGGTTTGACCTCGTGTATCGATGACAATCTCGCCACGCTCACTCAGTTCAATAGAGTCTTTCAACCACTCTGTGTTCGGTACAAGACCGATTTGTACGAAGATGCCCGCTACGTCCAAAAGATGTTGCTCGCCAGTCTTGCGGTCCGTGTAGTTAAGACCGATCACGCGTTGACCGTCACCCAGGACTTCTGTGGTCATTGCTTCTTTAATAATGGTGATGTTTTTCATGGAGTTTGCTTTACGAACCAAGACTTCGTCCGCTCGCAAGGTTGCACCAAATTCAAGAACCGTTACATGTTCAACAATGCCTGCAAGGTCAATGGCGGCTTCGATACCCGAATTGCCTCCGCCAATCACAGACACTTTTTTACCTTTAAACAGTGGGCCGTCACAGTGCGGGCAGTAAGCTACGCCTTTGCCGCGGAACTCTTTCTCGCCAGGTACGTTCATCTCTCTCCAGCGCGCACCGGTCGCAAGGATGACGGACTTGCTCTTAAGCACTGCACCGTTTTCAAGTTCAATCTCAACCAGCTCTTTTTTAATCAGTTTCTTGGCTTTTTGCGTATTTACCAAGTCGACGTCGTAATCCAAAACGTGCTGCTCAAGGTTGGCAACCAGTTTAGGGCCTTCGGTTTCTTTGACGGAGATAAAGTTTTCGATCGCCATGGTGTCCATCACCTGACCGCCAAAGCGTTCAGCCACGACACCGGTACGAATCCCTTTTCGAGCAGCATAGATGGCGGCGGCTGCACCTGCTGGGCCACCACCTACAACCAATACATCGTATGCGTCTTTCTTAGACAGCTCTTCTGCTTGGCGGTCTGCAGCCCCCGTATCGACTTTGTTTAAGATCTCGGCCATCGACATGCGGCCCTGGCCAAACGGTTCGCCATTAAGGAAGACCGAAGGCACCGCCATGATGTTTTTGTCGTTGACTTCATCTTGGAATAGCGCACCGTCAATCATGGTGGCTTTAATGTTCGGGTTTTTAATCGCCATCAAGTTGAGTGCTTGAACCACTTCTGGGCAGTTTTGGCACGAGAGCGAAATATAGACCTCGAAATTCAACTCGTTTGTTAAAGATTCGGCTTGTTCAATTAAGGCAGGGTCCGCTTTTGATGGGTGGCCGCCCGCTTGAAGCAGTGCCAATACCAGTGATGTAAACTCATGTCCCATCGGGATGCCCGCAAAGGCTACGCGTGGCTTTTCACCTTGTGGCGCAATCGCCAGTTGTGGAGCACGCCCCGTTGGCGACTCGTCAACAATCAGATTGATCTTCTCGGATAACTCAGCAATCTCTTTGCTAAGATCCAGTAATTCGTTTGATTTTGGCGTATTATTAGTGGACACAGTCAGTTCAATCGGCGTAACGATATTCTGTAAATAGGTGTCCAGTTGTTGTTTCAAAGTTGCATCTAACATAATCGTAACCTGCGCTGTGTCTAAAAAGAGAGGTGGATCGCTGCAACACCCGAAGGTGCTGCAGCAGGAGCGATAGATCGATTAGATCTTGCCGACCAGGTCCAGAGATGGAGCCAGAGTCGCTTCGCCTTCTTTCCATTTTGCTGGGCAAACTTCACCTGGGTGAGAAGCAACGTACTGAGCCGCTTTGATCTTACGAACCAGATCCGATGCGTCACGGCCGATGCCTTCTGCAGTTACTTCCATCGCTTGGATGATGCCTTCTGGATCGATGATGAATGTACCGCGATCTGCAAGGCCTTGACCTTCACGCATCACACCGAAGTTGCGAGTGATGGTGCCAGTTGGGTCGCCAATCATGGTGTACTGAATCTTACCGATGGTTTCAGAAGAGTCGTGCCACGCTTTGTGTGTGAAGTGTGTATCGGTTGATACGGAGTACACTTCAACGCCCATTTTTTGCAGCTCTTCGTAGTGGTCAGCCAAGTCACCCAGCTCCGTTGGGCAGACAAATGTGAAGTCAGCTGGGTAGAAGAAAACCACAGACCACTTACCTTTCAGGTCAGCGTCAGATACTTCGATAAAATCGCCTTGTTTGAAAGCAGAGGCTTGGAATGGTTTGATTTCTGTATTGATCATCATTTTGCTCCTGTTGATGATGTGTGATTCGACAAGGGCTATGTTAGAGAACCTGTCCTTCTTCTAGAAATTAATTGTATTTAAGAGTTTTATAAATTTTCCCTATCGGTATGAGTCTATAAATAGCTATTGATAGGATCTGCTTATCAAGCCGCGTATTTTGCAGGTCTGGAAGGTGTAACGCGTTGAAGGCAAAGAAAAAGCAGCCCGAAGGCTGCTTTGGTAAAAGTTACTTGCTGGAGGCAGGTGTCATCAGTCGATCTTGATCAGACTCATGGTTTCCTGGGTATGACCCGTTTCGTCCTCACGGGATTGCTCCTCATAAACCTTGCTGTAAACCTGTGTCTGGTTCAGGGCGCGCGTCCCAGCAAATGCTGTATCTGTTCCTCTGAACGAACTGAGCGAAGATAGAACCGCAGGGTAACGCGCGGCGGTTTTGCTATCGAACGTAAAGACGTTATTTGCTCCGTAACGGGAAGTGACCTGCACATCGCGATCATTATAGGTAGTGCTGCCCTTTTCGATCGCAATCCAGCCGACCGTTTCCGTGTCGTGGCCATCATTGAGCGTTTCTTGCTCTTGAAGACCGACTTGGAAGCCGCCTGTATTGAGGCTCAGAATACGCGTTACAGCGGCATCGTCCGTCACAGTGTTTAAATTCGTAAACAGAGCCGGTGTGGCAGCAAACGTATCCGTAAAATCAATACTTGTACTTTGACTGACCGAAGTTGAAACCGGGTTTACGCCGGCCTGTACAGTTAGATCACCGATGGTATGAACACCTGACTCGGCCACCATGTAGAAGATGCGCTCGTTGGTTTCATGAACACCATCCTGATAATCCCAACCTGCGACTCGAATCTCGAATGAATCGCTTTGCACGTTTCTGATCTGGATAAGACCTAACTCGTTGCTTAAATCCTGAATGGAAGCCGTCACCGCAGGCGTTGTGTAGCTGCGGCTTAAAGGTACCGTTATCCAGGTGTCGTGGACGGCCGGTAAATAGCCCCATTCAATAACACTTTCATCCGCCATGGGTTGCTGGCGAATAGACGCGGTATCACCGCCTTTGCTCGTCACATCTTGCGCGTAGACCTGACCGCCAATACTGGCTACATCGACTGTCTCCAATAAGTGGCCGGTTTCGGTGTCCTTGGACACCTCTTCCTCAAGCTTGATCTTGGTGCCGAAGATTGGCACCCAGCGATGGTCTACCTGCGTGCTTGATAAGGCATAAGGCACTTCATTTGCACCCAGCACAGCCTTACCAGATCCATCCGCCGAATAAATGGCTAAATAGCCTACGGTTTCAGCGGCATGACCATTTCTAAGCCCCTCTTCTTCATACAAGGCTGCACTGAACCCTGTGGCGGAAACCGAGCGTGCTCTGACCGTGATTGCTTGTTCTTCATTAGCGGATTGAACCGTTAAGAACAACTTAGGCGTGCTTGTAAAACTCTCATTAAATGAATGATTTACGAAAGATCGTTCACCCGATACATCAAATGTGCCGACCTCCCATACGGAGCCATCATCCATGGTGTAACGGCCTGCTTCCAGCACCATGTTCGGAATGGTTTCGGCGGTGTGTTCACCGTCTAGATACTCCCACTCTTGAAAGGTCAGTTCGAACTTTGCATCAAAGCCTGTCGGGGATACGTTTCGAATACGAACAACACCTGGGGCTGAGCCATTAAAACTCGGCGGCCCCGCGATAACGACGGGCTGATTGTAACTGGAAGGTAGACTGAAATTAGACCAATCAGATGTAACCTCGGCGGTTAACAGATCGCTGCCTCTGAAGCTTGCATCCAACGGGTTGGAATCAATGTTATCGGGCGTGTTATCGCCGTCCGAATCCGCATCCGTTGGGTCGGTGCCGAGTGCATATTCCTCTGCATTGGTGAGCGTGTCGCCATCCGCATCATCACTGCCATTCGCGACTTCTGGGTCAAAGCCGTTGCGAAGCTCGTAAGCATCGTCCATTCCATCGCCATCAGTATCCGGGGATTCACCCATAACCCAGCCCTCTGGCACATCGCAGCTGCTATCGAAATCAGCGACTTCACCTGTAGTGCTGTTCCAAGCGCTGGTTGCCTCGCCTTCGCATGACGCTACCGCGTCTCGGTAATTGGCAATGACCGCTTTTGTTTGATCAATTAATCGCACGTTATCGGCATCGGCTGCACTGCCGGCGGCTGTACCTTGGTACGTCAGCAGTGGGCTTGAAAACAAAGGAGCGGGTGAATAATAGTTACCGTTATTGTAGTTGTAGCCCATTACCGTGTGGTACTTGGTGCCATTAGTGCCTTCAAAAAACCAACCGGCAGAGTATTCGTTATCAAGATAGGGGTTGGGCCCCGGTGACCCCGCTAAGGCTTTAGGGTGCTGTGCACCTAAGTTGTGGCCGATTTCGTGAACCAATGTGTTGGTCAAATCCACGGAGCGAATCGCGCTGACCGTAAACGCGGAGGAAGCATCGCCCTGCCAATAAATAAGGTTATAGCCCAGCCCGACGTATCCGTATGCCGAGCCATGGTCAATCATCATGGCAACGACATCGGCGCCGTACGTATCCCGGGCCGTATGCGCTTCAGCAAGTTCATCAGCACCGGTTCTTAGGGCTGTTAAATCACTCGATAAGCTGGTCGAACTGGTCACGGTTTGTGACGTGTAATCAGACGCTAAACTGTGAACGACGGTAAAGGTGAGATCCAAATTACTGTTACTGGCGACTTGGTTGAGGCGATTTTGGATATCCAGACTAAAGAGTTCGATACCACCGTTATTGGCGACCCAGGTTTGAGCGCTTGTATCGTATACCAGCAATACATCGATGTTTTCGGCCAATACTTGGGATGAGAACATCGCCGAAGAGATACAAAAAGCCAGAGGTTTAAAGGGCGTTTTAGTTAATTGAGAGCGTAAAGTAAACTTACTAAGATACTGATACATAAGTATTTACCTTTCCTTGTGTACAACCTAGATCACATATGATTATTCGTTTTAAATGGTAATAGAGCCTTGGTTAATGCTCGTGCACTTGCGCGGGCATTTTCTTTAAGTCGACCTCAATGACGTCGGCTTTACCGGATGAGAAATCACCCGAGATTCGGTAGATCAGATCGTGCTCCATGTCTTGAATGCTCATCAGGTAACGATCTTTTAACTGGGTTACCGTGACAGTCGCAAGCTCATGATCGGCCAAATGGCCTTGGGCCAGTGTTTGCCCCTCTTGGAAGCGATGGACTTGATCAAACGTGATATGAAAATTCACATCATCAAATAAAGAGATGGCAAACTCATGATCTTCGCTGATCGGGAAGTTAAGCTCGCGGGTTTCACGTCGCTCGTACTCTTTAGCGTCCGGCTCATGGTTGGTTTCAGTCGGTTGTTTGGTCTGATCCTTCTGAGGTTCATCGGCGCTTTGGGATAACGCTTGAGCTTCATTTGGGGCGGATGCCTGCTTCTCTAAGCTTTGGCTATCCGTTACAGGCAAGGAGGGAGTTATATCGTCTGTGTTGGGTTGGGTACTCAGTGCTATTGCGCCAAGAGCGATGGCAAAAGCCGCACCGCCTGCAGCGTAAAGGTGTGATTTCTTAAAAGCTGGCATCTTTACATCATCCTGATTAACCAGTGAGTCGTAAGGGAATAGACTCATTAAACGGCATCGAAACTATACAAAGCCCGACGCCGTTTGACTACCTTTTAAGAAAAAGGCAGCAGATGCTGCCCTTTGAACGCGAATCAGCGATGAATTAAGCCATGATCATCCATAATCGACTCAATTTCGGTCAAGCTTACTGGGTCATCAATGGTTGAGGGGATGGTGTAATCTTGGCCATCGGCGATCTGGCGCAGTAACTTCCGTAAGATCTTACCCGAGCGAGTTTTGGGTAAACGCTGAACGATGATCGCGCGCTTAAAGCATGCAACCGCACCAATCTCTTTTCGGACGCTGGCGACAAGCTCCGCTTCAAGTGCGGCTTCCTCGACATCAACCCCATTTTTGATCAGCACAAAACCTATAGGTTGTTGACCCTTAAGAGGATCATGCACGCCGATAACGCAACACTCTGCAACGGCCGGATGACTGGCGACGATCTCTTCCATTTCGCCGGTCGATAGTCTGTGCCCAGCGACGTTAATCACATCATCGGTACGGCCCATGATGAACACGTAACCCTCTTCATCTTTATAGCCGCCATCGCCGGTCGAGTAATAGCCAGGAAACTCATTAAGGTATCCAGTCTTAAAGCGCTCGTGATCGCCCCAAATGGTCGGTAAGCAACTGGGCGGTAATGGTCGCTTAATCGCAATGGCCCCCTGCTCGCCTGCCGGTAGCTCATTACCGGACATATCCAGAATTTGAACGTTGAAACCAGGCGTTGGCACCGTGGAGGAACCGGCTTTTGGGGATAGCATCTCAATGCCCGTTAAATTACCGCATATTGCCCAGCCCGTTTCCGTTTGCCACCAATGATCAATTACGGGTTTATCGAGCGTTTGGGTTGTCCAGTCATAGGTAGGCGGGTCCAGTCGCTCACCTGCCATAAACACCGCTTTTAATGCGCTGATGTCATAAGGGGTAAGCAGCGTAGAGTCTGGGTCTTCTTTACGGATAGCGCGAAACGCCGTTGGCGCGGCAAATAAAGTCTTAACCTTGTATTCTTCACACACACGCCAAAAGGCACCGGCGTCTGGGGTTTTGATCGGTTTGCCTTCAAATACAATGGTGGTGCAACCGGCCAGTAATGGGCCATACACGATGTAGGAGTGCCCAACGACCCATCCAACATCGGATGCCGCCCAGAACACCTCACCCGCTTGCATGTTATAGATTGCGCTCATGCTGTACTTGAGTGCCACCGCATGTCCGCCGTTATCCCGTACCACGCCCTTTGGTTTACCCGTCGTTCCGGAGGTATAAAGAATGTATAGAGGGTCGGTCGCGTTAACCGGTACGCACTCGGCTGGGGTTGCTGACTGCATCGCAGTTGACCAATCGATATCTCGGTCGGTTAATTCGGCTTTAACCTCGGGGCGTTGGTAAACGATGCAGCATTCAGGTTTGTAGGCTGATTTTTCAATTGCCTCATCGAGCATGGGTTTGTACGGGATGACTTTTGCAATCTCTATCCCGCAGGAGGCCGTGACGACCACTTTTGGCTCAGCATCGTCGATACGCACCGCCAGTTCGTGAGGGGCAAAGCCACCAAAAACTACCGAGTGCACGGCCCCTAAGCGAGCGACCGCCAGCATTGCGATCACCGCTTCCGAGATCATCGGCATGTAAATGACGACCCGATCCCCCTTTGTTACGCCTTTATCTTTTAAGACGCCAGCAAATAAAGCGACTTCATCACGCAGCTCGCGGTAGGTGTAACGGCGTTTCTGATCACTGACAGGCGAGTCATAAATCAAAGCGTCCTGGTCGCCACGCCCTTGTTCTACGTGGTAATCCAGCGTTAGGTACGCTGTGTTGAGTTCACCATCGGCAAACCAGCGGTCACTGCCGTTCTCGTCATGGCTTAGGATTTGGGTGGGTTCTTGAAACCAAGCGATCTCCTTTGCCTTTTTACCCCAAAACGATTCGGGGTGATCGATCGATTCTCGATACTCTGCTCGATAGGACATAGTTCGGGCCCTTGTTTTATGTTTTTTAGAGGTAAGGAGGACTACGTCTGGCCGATTTTTTAATTATTGTCGACAGTCGGCTAGGCTGATGAGAGAAATCTATACAAAAAATGCGGATATTTAACTAATACATTAGGCGTATATCCGGCTTTTTGATCATTATTAGAGTGATTTAGAGCTTTCTAATGAATATAGGGGTGATGATTTGTCGACAATCTTGTATTTGAATAGATCTATGACTACCTCTTTTTTGATCGAAATCCCCTTTTTATGAGTGTTATTCACGCTTTCTTGAAATGAAGTCAGGAAATCTCATAGCAAAATGCATTATCATTACCGGTTTTGAATGAACCGATTCGCCTTGTGTTTCAGGCGTTTGGCACGGACTGTATTCACACCGCCTTAAATGGCATTAGATACGTTAGGTACTTTGAATGACACACGCGCTTGAGCAACAGCTACGAGAGACCCTTTCAAAACGGATCATGATCCTTGATGGTGGTATGGGCACCATGATTCAGGGACATAATCTGGAAGAATCTGACTTTCGTGGGGAGCGCTTCGCCGACTGGCCGTGTGATGTCAAAGGCAACAACGATATGTTGGTGCTGACCCAGCCCGAGATCATCAAAGCCATACACATTCAGTACTTGGAAGCGGGTGCCGACTTTATCGAGACCAATACCTTCAACGCGACTCAAATTGCGATGGCGGATTACGAGATGGAATCGATCAGCCACGAAATCAACTTAGTGGCTGCACAACTGGCTCGCCAAGCGTGTGATGAAGTCACCGCGAAAGACCCGTCTAAACCGCGTTATGTTGCGGGTGTTTTAGGCCCCACAAACCGTACCTGCTCCATCTCACCGGATGTGAATGACCCAGCCTTTCGGAATGTAACGTTTGATCAACTGGTTGATGCTTACTATGAATCGACAGATGGTCTTGTTAAGGGCGGTTCTGATCTTATCCTGATCGAAACGGTTTTTGACACGTTAAACGCAAAAGCCGCCATTTTCGCAGTTGATAAGTACTTTGATGACAATGGCATCAAGTTGCCTATCATCATTTCTGGCACCATTACCGATGCATCGGGACGTACCCTTTCGGGTCAAACCACCGAAGCGTTTTGGAACTCGGTTCGCCATGCACGCCCTATCGCCATTGGCCTTAACTGTGCACTTGGCCCTAAAGAGTTACGCCAATACATTCAAGAGCTGTCCCGAGTTGCCGACTGTGCAGTGTCTGCCCACCCTAACGCAGGCCTACCAAATGCGTTTGGTGAGTACGATGAATCCCCTGCCGAGATGGCAGCCGAGATCAGTGAATGGGCAAAATCGGGCTTTTTGAACATCGTCGGTGGTTGCTGCGGTACCACCCCGGACCACATTCGCATTATCCGCGAAGCCGTTGAAGTTCATCCTGCGCGTCAAACCCCTGACCTTCCTAAAGAAGCGCGTTTGGCCGGTCTTGAGCCGATGAACATTGGTGCTGACACTCTCTTTGTTAACGTGGGTGAGCGTACCAACGTCACAGGTTCGGCTATGTTTAAGCGCCTGATCAAAGAGTCCGATTACGAAACAGCTTTGGATGTGGCACGCCAGCAGGTTGAAAACGGTGCTCAGATCATCGACATCAACATGGATGAAGGCATGTTGGATGCCGAAGCGGCCATGGTCCGCTTCTTAAACTTGATCGCATCGGAGCCTGATATTTCTCGCGTGCCGATCATGATCGACTCCTCTAAATGGGAAGTGCTTGAAGCGGGCCTTAAGTGTATTCAGGGCAAAGGCGTTGTTAACTCCATCTCCCTTAAAGAAGGCAAAGAGAAATTTGTCGAGCAAGCCAAGCTGATCCGTCGCTATGGCGCTGCGGTCATTGTTATGGCTTTTGACGAGGTTGGCCAAGCGGACACTCAAGCGCGCAAAATTGAAATCTGTGAGCGCTCTTATCGTATTTTGGTGGATGAGCTTAACTTCCCGCCGGAAGACATCATCTTCGACCCGAACATCTTTGCGGTCGCCACCGGTATTGATGAACACAACAACTATGCGGTGGATTTCATCGAAGCGACGGGTTGGATTAAGCAAAACCTGCCTTACGCGAAGATCTCTGGTGGCGTATCGAATGTATCCTTCTCGTTCCGCGGGAATAACCCGGTACGTGAGGCGATCCACTGTGTGTTCCTGTATCACGCCATCAAACAAGGCATGGACATGGGCATCGTGAATGCTGGCCAGTTAGCCATCTATGACGATCTTCCTGAAGAGCTCCGAGAGCTGGTGGAAGATGTGGTCCTCAACCGTCGTGATGACTCAACCGAGCGCCTACTGGCCGTGGCGGAAAAATACCGCGGTGATGGTTCTGCAGAAGAAGCACCTGAAGCTCAAGAGTGGCGCAGCTGGCCGGTCAACGAGCGCCTAGGTCACGCTTTGGTAAAAGGCATCACTGAATTTATCGACCAAGACGTTGAAGAGTGCCGTCACAACTACGAGCGCCCTATTCAAGTGATTGAAGGGCCGCTTATGGATGGTATGGGCGTTGTTGGGGATCTGTTCGGTTCCGGTAAGATGTTCCTGCCGCAGGTGGTTAAATCCGCTCGTGTTATGAAAAAGGCCGTGGCGTATCTAATGCCATTTATTGAGGCTGAAAAGTCCGACAATGCCTCTAATTCAGCCGGTAAAGTGATTATGGCAACCGTAAAAGGTGACGTTCATGACATCGGTAAAAACATTGTGGGCGTTGTGCTTCAGTGTAACAACTTTGAAATTATTGACCTTGGCGTGATGGTCCCCGCAGAAAAAATCCTGAGCACGGCGCGCGAAGAAAACGCGGACCTCATCGGTTTGTCAGGTTTGATCACCCCATCGTTGGATGAAATGGTACACGTGGCTAAAGAGATGGAGCGTCAAGGTTTTGATATTCCATTGATGATCGGCGGTGCGACCACGTCCAAAGCTCATACGGCGGTTAAAATTGAGCCTGCGTTCAAGCGCGACCAGATTGTGCACGTAACCAATGCATCCCGTGCTGTAGGTGTTGCCTCTTCCCTGCTCTCTAAAGAGCGCAAAGCCGGATTTGTGCAATCCATCCAAGAAGACTACGTCAAGGTGCGTGAGCGTCACAATGCGCGCCAAAACGATAAGCGCCGAGTGAATTTAGAAGCCGCCCGCGCCAACAAATACCCGATCGAGTGGGAAGGTTATACACCGACTAAACCACGTGATTTAGGCATCCACGTGATCGAGGATATGGACCTAAACGTCCTGAAAGAGTACATCGACTGGAGCCCCTTCTTCCATGCTTGGGAGTTGGCAGGTCGTTACCCTCGCATCCTGACGGATGAGATCATCGGTGAAGAAGCAACCCGCTTATTTAAAGATGCGCAAGCGATGCTGGACGATTTAATCGCTCATAAAAAGATTCAAGCACGTGGCGTCTATGGCCTATTCCCAGCGAACAGTGTCGAGCACGATGACATTGAGCTGTACGCCGATGAAAACCGTGCCGAGGTACTGACTACCTTGCACCATTTGCGCCAGCAAACCGAGAAAGTCGATGGCAAACCGAATATGTGTTTGACCGACTTTATCGCACCTAAAGAGTCTAGCGTTGACGACTACTTTGGTGCATTTGCAGTAACCGCCGGTATCGGCGTAGATGCACTCGTAGCGGAATATGAAGCGGATCATGACGATTACAACAGCATCATGGTTAAAGCGTTGGCCGACCGTTTGGCCGAAGCCTTTGCCGAATACCTACATGAGTTTGTTCGTAAAGAAGCATGGGGTTATGCGGCCGATGAAGCGCTGGATAACGATGCTCTGATTAATGAAAAATACCAAGGTATTCGACCTGCTGCCGGTTACCCTGCTTGCCCAGACCACACCGAGAAAGGTTTGTTGTGGTCGCTCCTTGATGTTGAGAATAAAGCCCATATAGAAATAACTGAATCTTTCGCAATGTTGCCGACTGCGTCGGTCAGTGGTTGGTACTTCAGCCACCCAGAAGCGCGCTACTTTGGTGTGGCGAAAATCGGTGAAGATCAGGTCGAAAGCTATGCTAAGCGTATTGGTATGTCTAAATCTGAAACCGAACGCTGGTTGGCGCCAAACCTGGGTTATGAGCCAGAAGAAGGCTAATAAACCACAAAACAAGGATGTTTTAATATGGAAAAGCTCACGCAACAGGTCGCTGATACCCTTCAGGATGGCGACCTAATTTTTATCTCTATCAATGCGTTTCTCTACAAACAAGTAGCTCGTGGTACTGGTAGCTGGACCTCGCACATTGGTTTTGTCCTAAAAGAAAACGATGAGTGGATGGTTTACGAGAGCAAAGTCCCCCGTGTTAAACGCACCCCATTGAAAGACTACCTATCCCGAACCTGTAACAACGAGGTTGCGGTGCTTAGGTTGGATAAGCCTCTAACACCACCAGAGAAGCATCGCCTTCGAGAAGCCGCACACAAACGGATGGGCGCTTTTTACCATTTGGGCTTTAGATACGAGTCAAAACGTCAGTTTTGTTCCAAGTTTGTACATGACTGCTTTAAAGAAGCGGTCGGTGTCGAGGTCGGACAAGTGAAGACTTTGAAGCAGTTGTTGGCCGAAAACCCACAAGCAAACGTGAATTTCTGGCGCTATTGGTACTTTGGATTTATCCCTTGGCAGCGACGTACCATCACCCCAGCCGATCAGCTGCGTGATCCTGGCTTGGTTAAAGTGTTTGCAACTGCGGAAATTTGATTAAATAAGGGGCTGAATTCAGCCCCTTTTATTTTTAAATCGATTAGGTGGCTAACCAGATCCGATAGACGTTTCCTGTAATGGAGTGTTAAAAAGAACTTGAACTACTGCGATGGACTATGTCACTTAAACCAGTAATGTACCCCCATGTAAGTGATCAAAGAGACAATGTTCCTTACAACAAAAGAGCTGGTGAAACAGAGGATATGTAGTAGGGTATTTAGTCGTCCCTGAAAAACACCCTTTACCCACGGACCAAACTCAGGCTCTGTGCGTTCATTTCTCTTCTTTCCAATAACCCGATCAAATACACTGCCAAAAACCGGTACTTTTTCGGGCC